>JBKPRI010000300.1:0-31157 GCA_046734515.1 Candidatus Methylomirabilota bacterium
GCGCGAACGGCTCCTTGAGCTTGAAGCGGACCGTCGCCTCGTCCGGCGTCTCCACGGCCGTGATCACGTCGTAGCCCACCTTCGTGTAGGCGCCGAACTTCGGGTTCATCACCAGGTCCCACGTGAACTTCACGTCCCGCGCGGTGAACGGCTTGCCGTCATGCCAGCTCACGCCCTTGCGCAGGCGCACCGTGTACTCCAGCCCGTTCTTGGAGATGCCCCCGTTCTTGACCGAGGGGATCTCGACGGCGAGGTTCGGCAGGAACTGCCCCTTCTCGTCCGTGCGCCACAGGCTGTCGAACAGGCCGAAGTGCACGCCGCGATCGACCTCGATGTGTGGCCGCAACGGATTGAAGACGGTCGGCTCCTGCGAGAGCCCGACGACCACCTGGCCGCCGCGCTTCGGGACTTCGGCACCGCCGGCGACACCAGGGGTGAGCCCGGGGATCAGCACGGCGGCCGCGCCCCCTCCGGCCAGAATCTGGAGCACTTCGCGACGCGATACGCGTGTCATTGGCGCCTCCCCGTGGCTACGTTGCGACACGCCGAAAGTAGAAGATCGAGGTGGGCGTGCGCAAGCGAAGCATTCTTCCGCGGAAGAGTGGATTCCCGTGGATAACTGCCGCCTGATCAGTACTGCGGCTGCCGCTTCTCCCTGAACGCGGCGACGCCTTCGCTGAAGTCCTTCCCACCCCGCACGCGGTCGCCCAGCTCCTGCTCCAGCTTCTCGCGGGACTTCGCGTGGTCGGCGAGCGTGGAGCTGATCTGCTGCTTGACGGCCTGGACGGCGCTGGGGCTGTTCTTGGCGATGCGCTCGGCGATCTCCAGCGCGACGGGCAGCACGCGCTCGGCCTCGACCACCTGGTTGATCAGGCCCAGGCGCGCGGCCTCGGCGGCGTCGATCAGGCGCGCGGTCAGCAAGAGATCCATGGCGTGGACGTGGCCGATCTGCTGGATGAGCTTGATGGTCGCCCCGCCGAACGGATAGATCGACCACTTCACCTCGGGCAGCCCGAAGCGCGCGTGGGGCGCGGCCACGCGGATGTCGGTCGAGAGCAGCAGCTCCAGGCCGCCGCCCACGCAGTCGCCGTTGACGGCGCCCACGATGGGCTTGGTGTAGGGACGCGATTTGAGCAGTGCATTGCCGATGACCTTGGCGGTCTCCTCGCGGGCCGAGAGATCGCCGCTGATGTCGGCGCCGGCGCTGAAGGCGCGCGGGCCGGCGCCGGTCAGCACGATGCAGCGCGTCGCGCCGCGCTCGAGCTCGTCCCACAGCTTGGCGAGGTCGGCCATCATCGCGCGCGTCATGGCGTTCAGCCGCGGCTGGTTGTCGATCGTCACGACGGCCACGTGGGGGCTGCGATGCTCCAGACGGATCTCCATCAGCGTCCTTCCATGACGATCACGAGCTTGCCATGCGCCTTGCGGTCGGTCAGCCGGCGAATGGCCTCCGGCGCGCGCTGCAGCGGCAATCGATCGGTGATCAAGGGGCGTAGCTTGCCCTGCTCGTACCACGCCAGCAGCTCCTCGACCGAGCGCGCGAGCTTGTCGGGCGCGTGCCAGCGGAAGTAGCGGAGCGACGAGCCGAGCGCCGCGCGGTGCTTCACGAGCAGCCGGTTGGCGGGAATCTGCTGGATGCCGCCGACGAAGCCGACCAGGAGGATGCGGCCGCCCCAGCCCAGCGCGGAGAGCGCGGCGTCGAAGAGCGGACCGCCGACGGGATCGAAGCAGACGTCGGCGCCCTTGTCCTTCGTCAGCGCCATCACCCGCTCGGTGAGGTTCTCGGTCGCGTAGTTGACGACCTCGTCGGCGCCGCGCTCGCGGGCGGCGGCGAGCTTGTCGGGCGTGCTGGCGCCGGCGATCACGCGCGCACCCATGGCCTTGCCGATCTCCACCGCCGTGAGACCGACGCCGCCCGCCGCACCCAGCACCAGCAGCGTCTCGCCGGGCTCGAGCCGGCCCTGCCAGCGAATCGCCACGTGGCTGGAAATGTAGGCGATCGGGAACGCGCCGGCGTGCTCGAAGCTCATCTTCGCCGGAATCGCGAACGTCTCAGCTTCCGGCGCCACCGCCTGCTCGGCCAGGCCGCCGTACGGCACGATGGCCATCACGCGATCACCCGGCTTGAAGCGCGTGACGCCCTCGCCGCAGGCGGCCACGACGCCCGCGGTCTCGAGCCCCGGGCTGAACGGCAGCGTCGGCTTCGTCTGGTACTTGCCGGCCACGAGCAGGGCGTCGGCGTAGTTCACCGCCGTGGCCTTCACGTCGATGAGCACCTCGTCGCGCTTCGGGGACGGTGCAGGGACGTCCTCCAGCGTGAGTGACTCCACCTCGCCCCAGGCCCGGCAGACGAGCGCCTTCACGAGCGCTCCAGCTCCTCGCGCAGGCGCGGCTTCTGCACCTTGCCCGTGGCCGTGCGCGGGAACTCCTCCGCCTTGCGGAAGACGATGCGCGCGGGGACCTTGTAGCTGGCCAGGCGCTCGCGGCAGAACTCGGTCAGCGCGTCCGCGGTCGCCGTGGTCCCCGGCCGCAGCTCGATCGCGGCCACGCCCACCTCGCCGCGCGCGCGATCGGCCACGCCGACCACGTAGGCCTGCTGCACCGCCGGGTGCGTCATGAGAATCGCCTCCACCTCCAGCGGCGCCACGTTGGCGCCGCCCGTCTTGATCAGCTCCTTCAGCCGGCCGCGAAAGCTCACGCGGCCATCCTCGTGGACGATGCCGAGGTCGCCCGTGATGAACGCGCCCTCGGCGTCGAACGCCGCGCGCGTCTGCTCAGGGTCGCGATAGTAGCCCGGCGTCAGGTAGCCCTTCACGCGAAACTCCCCGACCTCGCCCGCGGGCAGCGTCGTGCCGCGCTCGGGATCCACGGCGCGAATCGTCATCCCCGGCAGCGGCAGGCCCTGCGTGGTGAGGCGCAGGTCGGGCGGATCGTGCGCGTCGGTCACCGCGCAGTTGCCGTACGTCTCGGTGGCGCCGTAGACGTTGCACAGCTCGCGCGCGCCCACCGCGTCCATCGTCATCTGGAGATCCTCCGGCAGCCCGATCGTGAGCCCCGTGCGCATGGCGGCCAGCGCGCGCCGCGGGCGGTCGGGATGCTCGAGGATCGCGCGCGCCATGTTGGCCATCCCGTAGTACACACTGCAGCGCTCGCCGTCGAGCAGCGCCAGCGCCTCGCCCGGCTCGAAGGAATCCTGAAGCACGAAGCCGCCGCCGTGGGTGAGCACGGCCGGCAGCGCGTTGGCCGAGCCGAACGACCAGAAGAGCGGCACCGAGAGCCAGACACGGTCGCGCTCGGTCAGGTGCATGCGCTCGCCGATGTCGAAGCCGTTGGCCACCACGCCGCCGTGGGCCAGCATCACGCCCTTCGGTGTCGCGGTCGAGCCGGAGGTATACAGCACGAGCGCGACGTCGTCCGGGCTCACGGCGGCCTGCACGGTCGCCAGCGCCCTGGGCGTCACCACCGGCGTGTCGTCCAGCAGCGCGGTCCACGGGATGACGCCGGCGTGGCGGCGCTCGTCGATGGAGACGACCGCGCGCAGCTCGGGCAGGCGCGCACTGCGCAAGGCACCGGGCGCCGAGCTCGCCAGCTCGGGACAGACGGCGTGGATCGCCGACAGGTACTCGCGCCCGCGGAAGGACTCCATGGTGATGATGGCGCGCGGCTGCGCGTGCTCCAGCGTCCAGGCGATCTCTCGCGGCGCGGAGAACGTACTGATCGCGACCGTGATCGCGCCGGTCTTGGCCGCAGCGAACGCGCCGATGAGCCATTCGGGCCGGTTGGGCAGCAGCAGCGCCACGCGATCGCCGGGCTTCACGCCGAGCCCCAGCAGCGCACGCGCCACCGCGTCCACGCGCGCGCGCAGCTCGCCGTAGGTCAGCCGCTCGCCGCGGAAGACCACGGCCTCGGCGCCGGCGCGCGCGGCGGCGATCTCGTCCAGGAGCGCGCCGAGCGTCTGACTGTGCGGGCGCCGCCTCACCGCCCCGTGAACCTCGGCGTCCGCCCCTCGCGGTGCGCGGCCATTCCCTCGTCCACGTCGTGGCTCCACTCGAGCGCGTGGCGGAGCGTGTCGGACAGCGCGCGCGCCTCGCCGAAGCCGCCGTAGAGGCGCGTGGCCACGATGCGCTTGGCGCCGCGCGTGGCCAGCGGCCCACTGGCGGCGATGCGGGCGGCCAGCGCCGTCGCCTCGGCGAGCAGGCGCTCGGCCGGGTACACGCCCAGCACGAGGCCGAGGCGCTCCATCTCCGCGGCGTCGATCTCACGCCCCGTGCACATGAGCTCCAGCGCACGCGCCCGGCCGACCAGCATCGGCAGGCGCACGGGGCCGCCGGCGCCGGGGAAGCCGCCCCACAGCGCCTCCGGCAGCGCGAACGTCGCGTGCGTAGCGGCCAGGCGGATGTCGCAGGCCAGCGAGAGCTCGGCGGCGCCGGCGCGGGCGATGCCGTTGAGCGCGGCGATCACGATCTGCGGCAACGCCTCGAGCGCGTCGTAGAGGCGGGTGGCCGTGCGCACGAGGTCGAGGATCTGCTCCTTGGTGTAGGACGCGCGCACCGCGGGATTGAGAATGCCCATGGAGAAGAACGTCGTCCCGCCGCCGGTGACGACGACGGCCTGCGTCTCGGCATCGCCCGCGAGCTGGTCCACGATCCCCTGCAGCGCCAGCAGCACGTCGCGCGTGAAGCGGTTCTGATCGTCCGGCCGGTCGATCGTGATCACCGCGACGCGGCCGTCGCGCCGCAGCAGCACTTCCGGGGAGTGCATCAGTAGATCCCTAGATGCTGACGGAGGTCGAGGCCGTCGCCCTTCAGCTTGTCGGCCTCGCCGGCGACGGCGACGCGACCGCTGTTGAGGATCACGATGTCGTCGGCCACGTCGAAGACGAGCTTGGCGTTCTGCTCGACCAGCACGATCGAGAGCCCCTGCGCCTTGAGACGGCGGATGGTCGCCATCACCTCGGCGACGATCTGCGGCGCCAGCCCCTCCGACGGCTCGTCCATCAGCAGCACGCGCGGGTTGGCCATGAGCGCGCGGGCGATGGCCAGCATCTGTTGCTCCCCGCCGGAGAGCGAGCCCGCGAGCTGGCGGTGGCGCTCGCGCAGCCGCGGGAAGATCCCGAAGACGGTCTCCAGCGTCCAGAGCCGCGGCAGGCCGCCGCGGGGCTTGCGCGCGGCCACCGCCAGGTTCTCCTGCACGCTGAGGCTGCGAAACACGCGCCGCCCCTGCGGCACCAGGGCCACGCCCTGCGCGGCGATGGCCTCGGGCGCGCGGCCCGTCACCTCGGCGTCGAACACGCGCACGGCGCCGCGCCGCGGTGAGAGCAGGCCCACGGCGACGTTCATGGACGTGGACTTGCCGCTGCCGTTGCGGCCGAGCAGCCCCAGCAGGCGGCCGGCGCCCAGGCGGAACGACACGCCGTGCAGGACATGGCTGTCGCCGTAGAAGGCGTCGATCTCGTCCAGGGCCAGCGCGTGAGTGGTCATGGCGCCTTCATTCTCCCAGATAGATCTCGCGCGTGCGGGGGTGGGCGACCACGTCCGCGCGCGTGCCCTCCACCACCACCTCGCCGAAGTGGAGCACGGTGATCTTCTCCGCGAAATCGAGGGCGACGTCCATGTCGTGCTCGATCATCACGATCGTCACGTCACGCGGGATGCCGGCCACCAGCGCCAGCACGTCGCGCCGCTCCTCGAGCGAGAGCCCGGCGAAGGGCTCGTCGAGCAGCAGCACCCGCGGGGCCTGGGCCAGCGCCATGGCGATCTCCACGCGGCGGCGCTCGCCGTACGACGTCTCGCCGACCGGACGCTGGGCCAGAGCCTCCAGCCCCAGCCGCGCCAGCACCTGGCGGGCGCCCGTGATCAGCGCGGCCTGCCGATCGAGACGCGCCAGCGGATTCCAGCGCAGCGGCGAGAGGCCCAGCAGCGACAGCGTGACGTTGCGCAGCAGCGTCTCGCGCGGGAAGAGCGTGATGATCTGGTACGTGCGCCCGATGCCGAGGTGCGTGCGGCGCCGGCCCGGCACCCGGGTGATGTCGCGGTCGAACAGGCTGATGCTGCCGCTGTCCGGCGCCAGCTCCCCGGTGATCAGGTTGAACAGCGTCGTCTTGCCGGCGCCGTTGGGCCCGATGATGAGCCGCCGCTCGCCGGGCTCGACGGTCAGGTTCACGCGCGAGGTCACCTGCAGCCCGCCGAAGGACTTCTGGAGATCGCGGACCGCCAGCGCCGTCACTGGCGGCGCACCAGGCGCAGGAGGCCGGGCACCAGCCCCTCCGGCATGAAGACGACGATGGCGACGAAGATGGCGCCCAGCACGAAGTTCCAGCGCTCGATGTAGGCACTGGCCACGTTCTTGACGATCACCACCAGGCCCGCGCCCACGATGGGCCCCAGCAGCGTGCCGGTGCCGCCCGAGATCACCATCAGCAGCGCCTCGGCGGAGGCGGTGAGGGCGACGGCCTGCGGGCTCACGAATTGGTTGTAGTAGAGGTAGAGCAGGCCGGCCACACCGCTCCAGAAGCCCGAGAACAGGAAGGCCAGGAACCGGATCATCCACACGTGGTAGCCCAGCGCGTTCATGCGCCGCGGCTGATCGCGCGTGCCGCGCACGCTGGCCCCGAACGGCGAGCCCACGAATATCCACATCGAGGCCAGCGCGAGCAGGAAGACGGCGAGCGTGCCCCAGTAGAAGCCGGCCGGCGTGGCCAGCGACAGCCCGAGCGGGCTCGGGCGCCCGCGGATGTTGATGCCGTTGTCACCGTTGGTGAGGCTGATCCACCGGTACGCCACGCCCCACACGATCTGCCCGAGCGCGACCGTGATCATCACGAAGCCGAGGCCGGTGCCGCGCAGCGCGAGCACCGCGAACACCGCCGAGGCGGCCAGCGTGATGGCCAGCGCGCCGGCGATGCCGGCCGCGTGTGCGTGACCGGTGGTCAGGATCTTGGCCGCCGTGTAGCCCGCGATGCCGAAGAGCCCGGCATGGCCGAGCGAGACGAGCCCGGCGTAGCCGGCGAGCACGTTGATGGCCAGCGCGAAGATCGCGTAGAAGAGGATCTGGCTCGTGATGTTGACGTAGTAGGTGGACGTGAGCCACAGCGGCAGCGTGGCCAGGACCGCCAGCGCGGCAGCGAGCGCGATGCGTCTCACACCGCTGGCCGTCCGAACAACCCTTGCGGCCGCACCACGAGCACCAGGAGCATCGGCAGGAACAGCACGACGTAGGCCAGCTCGGGGAACATCGCCTGGCCGAAGTTGTAGAGGAAGCCCACCACGAAGCTGCCTACCAGCGAGCCGAGCAAGCTGCCGCTGCCGCCCAGGATCACCACGACCAGCGCCAGCGGCAGCATCTCGCCGTCGAGCCCGGGATAGACGGACAGGATCGGCCCGCCGATCACGCCCGCGAAGGCGGCCAGCCACGCACCCAGGCAGAACACGATCGTGAAGAGCCGCGAGACGCGGATGCCGACCACGCGCGCCATGGCCGCGTCATCGACGCCGGCCCGGATCATCGCGCCCAGCCGCGTGCGGTCGAGCAGCGCCCACAGCCCGGCGGCGAAGACCACGGCCACGACGCTCACGGCCAGCCGGTAGGTGGGGAAGCCCAGGCCCCCGATGGCGGTGGCGCCGCGCAGCGCCGGCGGCGTGTCGATGCGAATCGGATCGCCGGTCCACACCATCAGGCACACGTCGGCGATCATGAACGACAGCCCCAGGGTCACCAGCACCTGTGCGAGCTCGGCGCCGGCCAGGCGTCTCAAGATGAAGCGCTCGACGATGCCGCCGAACGCGGCCACCAGCAATCCGGCCACCACCGCCGCCGGCCAGAACCCGAGCCCGTGCGCGATGAGGCTCGTCGCCAGGTACGCGCCCAGCATGAAGAACGAGCCGTGCGTGAGGTTCGGAATCCGCATCAGCCCGAAGATCAGCGAGAAGCCCGCCGAGAGCAGGAACAGCAGGCCGCCGAGCGTGATGCTGTTGACCGCCAGCACGAACCAGAGCGTCATCGCGCCGGCGGCCCGGTCAGCTCTTCAGCGGCGGATAGTCGCGCGAGTACACCGGCTGCGAGAGGAACCACTTCTCCTCGTAGGTCCAGAACTGGCTCACCTTCGGATACGTCTTGATCGTGGTGTTGACCAGCTTGTCGCCCTTGCGCTCCGTGCGCCGGATGTAGAAGTTCCCGACGTTGTTGCCCAGGTGGTCGAAGCTCAGCGGCCCACGCGGCGTGTCGGTGAGGTTGACCGCGCGCAGCGCCTTGTTGAAGGCCTCGCGATCCTCCGTCTTGCCGCCCGTCTTCTCCAGCGCCGCCTCCGCGACCATGCCGTTGATGTAGAGGCCCGCCGCATAAAGCCCGGGGATGTTGCCGTAGTCCTTCACCATGCCCTCGATGAGCCGCTTGTTGCTCGGCGTGTCGACGTCGTTGGAGTAGAACGAGCACGCGATCATGCCGATCGCCTCGTCGCCGTAGGACTTCAGCAGCGCGTCGTCGCCGGCCGGCCCGCCACCCAGCATGGGGAACTTCGCGCCGGCGTCCCGGTACTGCTTCATGAACTTGAGCGGGTTCGAGCCGGCGAAGCCCTGCACGACCGCGTCCACCCCGCTGATCTGGGCGATGTACGGCGTGTAGTCCGGCGTCACCAGCGGCGGCCACAGCTTCTTGGCGATGCGCCCGCCGCCGTCCTCGAACACGCGCCCGAAGCCGGCCATCTGCTCGTGGCCGAACGCGAAGTCGTCGGCCAGGGTCATCACGCGCTTGTACTTGAGCTCCTTGGCCGCGTAGTCGGCCAGCGGATGCATGTTCTGCGACGACGTGGCCGAGGCGCGGATGAAATAGGGATTGGGACGGCGCTGCGTCATGTCCTCGGCCGCGGCCAGGCTGAGCACGGGCATCTTCGCCTGCGCGGTGTAGTCGGTGATCGCGAGCAACTCGAAGGCGGCCAGTGGGCCGAAGATCATGTCGACCTGGTCGCGCTCGACGAGCTCCTGCGTCTTGGTCTTGGTGCCGGCCGGGTTGCCGCCGGTGTCGCCCACGACCACCTCGACCTTGCGCCCGGCCATCGTGTAGTTGCGGTCCTTCATGAAGCGCGTGAGCCCCTGCTCCATCTGGATGCCGCCGGCGGCCAGCGG
This sequence comes from Candidatus Methylomirabilota bacterium, assembly GCA_046734515.1. Lineage (GTDB taxonomy): Bacteria > Methylomirabilota > Methylomirabilia > Rokubacteriales > CSP1-6 > AR5. The sequence continues at coordinate 9,120 of JBKPRI010000300.1, forward strand.
CCCGGTCTTCACCGTGAGGAGCCCGATCTTCACGGGCTTATTCTGCGCGATCGCCGGGAACGGCAGCGTGGCAGCCACCGCGGTGGCGCCGACAAGGAACGAGCGGCGGGTGATCCTCACGGCCATAACAGTCTCCTTATTGAAGGGGCACCCTGGGAGGGTTCCCCCTTCCCCTCCTTAGCGGGCTGGCTGGAGCGTGGGGGATTCCTCCGCCATCCTTCCGCCAACCGGGACGTGGCGGAGCTGGTTCCACACGCGATCGACCTCGGCCAGCACGGCGGCGTCGGGTTGATGGATGTCGATGGGGCTCACGGTCGGCACCCAGCACGGGCGGCCGGTGACCCAGAACACCTCGGTGCGATTGCCCTCGGGATCGAAGAAGTAGCAGCCGATGGCGCTGGCGTGGTTGACCACGCCCTCGATGCGATAGCCCTCGCCCACCAGCTTCTTGTGAAAGACGCGCAGGTCGTCGAGGCTCGGCACCGCCAGCGAGATCTGCTGGATCAGGTGCGGATCGTCGGCCGAGGGCCGGCCGCGCATGAGCGCGATCTCGTGATCGACCACGTCCGGGTTCGCGGAGAGAAACACGACACCGGCGCGCCAGTTCTGCTTGGTCACGGTCAGGCCCAGCGTGTCGCGATAGAACGCCACCATCCGCTCGAGGTCGCGCACGTAGATGCCGATGTGTCCGAGGCCGCTCACCCGCGCCATGGCCCACCCTCCCGCAGCCGGAATCTTACGGCATAATGCGAGCCACAGGAGGGCATGATGATCCGTCTGTACGATCCCACCGCCGAGCCCCGCGCCATCGCCGCGCAGCTGGCCCCGCGCCTGTCGAGCCTGCAGGGCAAGCGCATCGGCATCCTCGACAACGGCAAGGCCAACGCCGGCACGCTGATGCTGGCCGTCGCCAGGCGACTGCAAGAAAGCTACGGCGCCGGCGAGATCGTCAAGCGCGACAAGCCGGTGGCCGGGCCGCCCTCGCCGGAAGCGCTGGAGGCGCTGGCGCAGTGCGACCTCACCCTGGTCGGGAGCGCTGACTGAGGGAGCTGCACGTCGTGGAGTATCCACGGCTCGATCATGCTGGAGCAGCGCGGCGTCCCGACGGCGGTCATGGGCACGTTCGAGTTCGAGCAGCTCGCCCGGCTGGAAGCGACGAATCGCGGCATCGCTGACCTGCCGCTGGCGCTCGTCCCCCACCCGCTGGGCGGCATCAAGGAGGACGAGGTGGTGCGCAAGGCCGACCTCGTCATCGAGGCCGTCCTCAAGGCCGTGACCCGGACATGAGCACGCTCGGGCCCGCCGCGAAGATCGTGGAATTCGCCGGCGGCTGGGACGAGATCGACGGCGAGTACCAGGCGCGCGGCTGGACCGACGGGCTGCCGATCGTCCCGCCGACAGAAGCGCGCGTGCGCGAATTCCTGCGGCACACCAGGCGCGACCCGCGCGAGATCGTCGGCGTGCTGCCGCCGCGGCAGGGCGAGGCCACGGTCGAAAAGATCGCGGCCAACGCCGTGATGGCCGGCTGCAAGCCGGAGTACATGCCCGTGATCCTCGCCGCGCTCGAAGCGCTCGCCGACCCGCTCTTCAACCTGGACTCCGTGCAGGCCACCACGCACCCGGTGGCGCCGCTGATCGTCGTCAACGGGCCGATCGCGCGCCGGCTCGAGATCAACGGCGGCTACAACTGCTTCGGCCAGGGCTTCCGCGCCAACGTGACGATCGGCCGCGCGGTACGCCTGGTGCTGATGAACGTCGGCGGCGGCCTGCCGGGCAGCGGCGACCGCGCCACCCAGGGCAGCCCCGCGAAGATCGCCTACTGCGTGGCGGAGAACGAGGCCGAGAGCCCATGGGAGCCGCTGCACGTCGAGGCGGGATTTCCGCGTGACACGAGCGTGGTGACGGTGTTCGGCTGTGAGGGCCCGCACAACATCCAGGACCATTACAGCAACACCGGTCTCGGCGTGCTGCGCACGGTGGCCGGCGCGATGGGCCAGGCCGGCAGCAACAACCTGCTCGGCTGGGGCTGGCCGCTGCTGGCCCTCGGCCCCGAGCACGCCGCCACGATTGCGCGCGACGGCTACAGCAAGGCCAAGGTGAAGGAGTTCCTGTTCGAGCACGCGCGCTTCCCGCTGGCGCGGCTGGGCCGTGAATACCAGGCGCAGCAGATCGAGCGCCACGGCGCCGTCGATGCGCCGGGCACGATGCTCTCGATCGTCAAGCGCGCCGAGGACATCGCCATCATCGTGGCGGGCGGCGCCGGCAAGCACTCGTGCTGGCAGCCGACCTTCGGCGACGGCACGCACTTCACCCGCCGCGTCATCGAGGGCTGACCATGGCCAACGAGCGCGGGCTGTTGCCGAAGGCGCGGCGCGAGGAGCTGGACGAGCCGCTGCAGAAGATGCTCGAGCGCTGGTACCGCAACGCGTACAAGGACGACAACCTCTTCCTCACCATGGCGCGGCGGCCGGGCCTGCTCGACGCCACGTGGGGCTTCATCCGCTACATCTACGGCGGCGGCTCCTCCATCGAGCCCGAGCTGTTCGAGCTGCTGCGCGTGCGCCTGGCCTGGAACAACCGCTGCGTGCACTGAAGCCTCGCGCGATCATCCTCGGCCGTGAGCCGAGGCGCGACGGAAGACATGATGGCGAAGGTGGAGGACTATGAGACCTCGGACCTGCCCGAGCGCACGAAGGTGGCCCTGCGCCTGGCCGACCGGCTGACCGGCGAGCAGCCGAAAGTGGATCCCGAGCTCCATGCTCAGCTCAAGGCCCATTTCACCGATGACCAGATCACCGACCTCGGCATGACGCTGACGTTCGCCAGCGGCTGGCAGCGATTCATCGAGGCGTTCGGCATCGTCCCCGACCGCTGGCGCGAGGATGCGCCGCTTCCGTTCCGCGCGTTGTTGGACTGACCTTCCAGCAAACGCCTCTGCAAGAAAGTAAGACTACCGTCGGCTTTCTTTACAGGTACTTAGACGAAGAAGTCGTATTGACTTCGCCCCCGCCGATGCTAATGTCGGGCTCTCGATTCCGCCTGCAGTGCCTCTTGGATGGAGATGGCTGTCATGGCGTATACGCAGCGTTTCGGTCGTGCAACGATGATGGGGTTGTTCGTGGCTCTTCTGGCCGTGCTCCTGACGGTGCCCGTCGGCATCCTGCAGGGCGCGGACCACCGCGATGCGCCGTCGGCCGACGAGGATCCGGTCGCGGACATCGCAGACGTTTACACCTTCATCAACCCGCTCGATACCTCGAAGCTCGTGATCGCGATGACGGTCAACGGCTTCGCGGTGCCGGCCGTGCGCTCGACGTACTCGCTCGGCCCGGACGTGCTTTACCAGTTCAAGATCGACAACACGGGCGACGGCAACGAGGATTTCGTCGTCCAGGTCACGGCCGAGGGCTTCGAATCCTCGGGCCTCCGTGACCCGCGGTGCCCTGTCAACCCGGCGACGGGCCAGGGTGGCCAGTTCATCGAGGTCGTCGGCCCCGCCAAGCCCAAGAAGGTCGGCAACGTCAACGAGATGGTGTCGACGAAGGGCAATCCGTTCGTCTCGGGCTGCACCAATACCGTGCTGTCCGGCGGCGGCATCCGCGCGTGGGCCGGCCTGGCCGCCGATCCGTTCGTCGTCGACATCGGTCAGTTCAACCGCATCGTGGCTCGCCAGCAGGCCGCCTTCCGTGACGTCCCGGCCTCGCCGCTCGGCCCGCTACCCGGCCGGCCGATCCGCGCCGACGGGACCAGCGGTGTGGACAGCTTCGGCGGCTTCAACGTCTCCGCGATCGTCGTCGAGGTTCCGATCTCGATGGTGATCGGCAACAAGAACCGCACGTCGACGTACCTCACCAACAACTCGACGATCGGCGTGTGGGGCACCACGAGCCGCGGCCGCAATCGCCATCTGTCAGCCCACCACGAGGCGCATGAGAGCGGCAACTTCATCCAGGTGCAGCGGATGGGGCAGCAGGTCTTCAAGACCGTCTTCATCTTCACGGACAATGCAGCGAAGGAAGCGTTCAACCGCAGCATCCCGGCGCAGGACCAGAGCCTCCGCGGCATCCTGCCGGATGCGCTGACGACGACCGACACCGACGGTACCGGGAACACGACTGCCGGTCGGGCCGCCGTCCTGACCGCACTCGGCGTGACGGCGCCGCCGTTCGGCGCACCGCTACTGCTCGGTCCCGCCTTCCCCAACACCGACAAGGACCTGATCCGCAAGGTGCTGCTGCCCGACGTGCTGCGGATCGACCTGTCGCTGCTGCCGCCGAACGATTTCGCGGTGGCCAACAACGGTTACCAGAACGGCCGGCACTTCAACGACGACGTCATCGATATCCTGCTGCAGCTCTCGCGGCAGCTCGCGGACGTGAAGTTCCCCGACGGGGCGCTGGGCGGCATCCCGGGTAGCGGGCCGCTCGGCTCGCGCAAGGCACTCGATTGCTCGAACCTTGCGACGTGCGACCAGCGCGTGTTCGCGGTACTCCAGGGCACGGACTGGATCAAGAAGGATACCGATCTGCTGATTCTGAATACCAACGGTGACGACTCGCCGCTGCGGTCGAACTTCCCCTTCATCGGGGTCGCTCATCCGCTCCCGGGCAACCCGGGCACCGTGGGGTTCCCGCCGCAGCAGTAGATGCGTAACTGGGTACTGACCGGCGCCGCCCTTGCGCTGCTGGCGGGCGGCGCCGCGTCAGCCCAGGATCGTCCAAGCGATCAGACGCTCCGTTTCTTGCAGTCCAAGGTCGTCGCCGACCCTGACGACGCGCTCGCCCACAACCGCCTCGCCGGCGCCTACATCCGCAAGGCGCGCGAGAGCGGCGACATCTCCTACTACGCGCTCGCCGATCAGACGGCGCAACGCTCGCTCCAGATCATTCCCCGTGGACCCGTCGCCGCGCGGGCGAACACGCTCGTGGCCGTCGTGCAGCTCGCCCGCCACCAGTTCCGCGAGGCGCTGGTCAGCGTGCGGACCGCGCTCGACCAGGATCCCTCCGAGCAGACGCCCCAGGCCATCGCCGGCGATGCGCTCATCGAGCTGGGCGAGTACGACGAGGCCGGCCGCGCCTACGCCCGGCTGGCCGGTCTCGACGGTCCGCGGCGGCCCGATGCCCGCGTGGCTTACCTGAAGTTCCTCCGGGGGGATACGCCAGGCGCCATCGCCGGCATGCGCGAGGCGGTGGCACGCTGGACCGCCGCGATGCCGGCCGGCGAGCCGCTGGCGTGGACGCGCACGCAGCTCGGTCACCTGTTGCTGGGCACCAACGACCTGGCCGGTGCCGAGGCGGCCTATCGCGACGCGCTGACGGCGCTGCCCGGCTACCACCCTGCGCTCGCCGGCTCGGCCGCAGCGCACGCGGCACGCGGCAAGCTGCAGGACGCGGCCGCGCTCTATCACAAGGCGCTGGACGTCATCCCGCTGCCGGAGTACGCGGCCGCGCTCGGCGACGTCTACACCCGCCTCGGCCGCACCACCGAGGCCGCCAAGCAGTACGCCCTGGTCGAGTACATCGGCAAGCTGAGCGCCATCAACCAGACGGTCTACAATCGTGAGCTGGCGCTCTTCTATGCCGACCACGAGAGGAAGCTGCCGCAGGCGCTCGAGCTGGCGCGCAAGGAGCTGGAGGCTCGCCGCGACATCTACACGTACGACGTGCTCGCCTGGACGTTCTATCGCAACGGCCAGCCTCGCGAGGCGCAGGCCGCCATGAACGACGCGCTCAAGCTCGGCACCCAGGATGCGCGGCTGTTCTTCCACGCCGGGATGATCCATCGGGCACTCGGTGAGGACGACGCCGCCCGCACGGCCCTGGCCCGCGCGCTGGCCTTGAACCCACGGTTCCACGTGCTGCATGCCGACATCGCCGCCTCGGCGCTGGCGGAGCTGAAAGCGCGGCGATGAGGCGGCTGGCGGCGCTGCTGCTGGTGCTGCTCGGGCCGGCCCTGGCCGTGACGGGCGCGGACGCGCATCCGCTCGGCAATTTCTCGATCAGCCACTACACAGCGCTGGAGATCGGCGCTACCGACGTGACGGTCCGCTACGTGATCGACATGGCGGAGATCCCAACGTTCCAGGAAACGCAGGACACCGGGCTGGTGACCGAGGCGGGCCACGCGACGGTAGCGCCGTGGACAACCGCGAAGGTGTCGGCCCTTGCGCGGGGGCTGCGTCTGAGCATCGGTGACCGGGCGCTCACGCTCACGCCCGTAAGCCATGAAACGATCTTCCCGCCTGGTGCGGGCAACCTGCCGACCCTCAAGCTGGGCGTGGTCTATCGCGCGGCGCTGCCGAAGGATGCGGACGGCACGCTGGAGCTGCGGTACCGCGACGAGAACTTCGCCGAGCGCGCCGGCTGGAAGGAAATCATCGCGCGGCCCGGTCCCGGCGTGACGCTGGTCACGAGCTCGGCGCCCGCGACCGACCGCAGCCGCGAGCTGTCCGATTATCCGACCGATCTGCTCAACAGTCCGCCGCAGGATGTAGAGGCGCGTGTCAGCTTCACGCGCGGGACGAGCACCGTCGCCGCCGCGCCGGCCGCACCGGCGGCGCCGATGGCCCTGCGGCCCAACGTGCAGGGCTCGGGCTCGGGCGGTAACGCGTTCGCCGACCTGGTGGCCCGCTCCGAGCCCGGACTCGGCCTGCTGGCGCTGGCGCTCGCCACCGCCGCCGTGCTCGGGGGCTTCCACGCGCTCGAGCCGGGCCACGGCAAGACGGTCGTCGCCGCGTACCTCGTCGGCTCGCGGGGCACCGCGTGGCACGCCCTGATCCTCGGCGTCGTGGTGACCATCTCGCACACGGCGGGGGTCTACCTGCTCGGGGCCGTGACGTTCTACGCGTCCAAGCACGTGGTGCCCGAGCAGCTCTACCCCTGGCTCAGCCTCTTCTCGGGGCTCACCATCGCGGTGCTCGGCGCCATGCTGTTCATCCGGCGCTTCGGCGGCGTCCAGGACCACCATCATGGGCCCGGGGGCCACCATCACCACGGGCCGGGCGGGCATACCCACAGCCACGATGGCCTGCCGGCGCACACCCACGGGCCCGGCGAGGCGCACGACCACGCGAGCCAGCCGGTCTCGCTGCGCGCCCTGGTGGCGCTCGGCGTCAGCGGTGGGATCATCCCGTGCCCGGCCGCGCTCGTCGTCCTGCTCACCGCGCTCTCGATGCACCGGGTCGGCTTCGGCCTCGTCCTCATCGTGGCGTTCAGCATCGGGCTCGCCGCCGTTCTGGTCGCCATCGGCATCCTGATGGTTTACGCTGGCCGCCTCATGACGCGCTTCAAGGAAGAGGGGCCGCTGATCCAGCGCTGGCTGCCGCTGACCTCCTCGGCGGTGATGACGCTGCTGGGCTTTGGAATCGCCGTCCAGGCGGTGGTGCCATGGATACGTCGCTGATCGCCGCCCTCGGCCTCGGGTTCCTGCTCGGCCTCCGTCACGCCATGGAAGCCGACCACGTGGCGGCCATCTCCACGTTCGTGAGCCGCGAGCGTACGATCCTGCGCTCCTGCCTGCGCGGCACGTTCTGGGGCATCGGCCACACCGCGGCCCTGCTCGCGGCAGGCGTCGCCGTCATCGCCTTCAAGCTCCGCATCCCGCCGGAGTTCGAAAAAGGCGTGGAAACGTGCATCGCGCTGGTGCTGATCCTGCTGGGCGGCCACGTGCTGCTGCGCGCGCTCAGCGCGCTCAGCCTGCACAGCCACGAGCACGTGCACGACGGTGTCCCGCACCGCCACGTGCACGTCCACGTGGGCCCCAACGCCGCCCACGACCATGTGCATCTCTTCGCCGATGCGCGCAAGCCGCTGCTGCTCGGGCTGCTGCACGGCCTCGGGGGCGGCGGGGCGCTCGTGCTGGTCGTGCTCACGACGCTGCCCTCGCCGGCCGCGGCGTTCCTCTACCTGCTGGTGTTCGGGATCGGCTCCACCGCCGGCATGCTGGTGCTGAGCGGTCTGATCGGCCTGCCGTTCGCGCTGATGGCCGGCAGCGCCGAGCGCGCGGCCAAGGCGCTGCAGCTCGTCGTCGGCGTGGTCAGCATCGCGATCGGCGTCTTCATGCTCCACTCCGCCTGAGCGACCCCACAGTCATGGCCGACGCGCAGCTGCTGGACCAGCTCTTCACGCGCATCATGCGCGGGCTCGTGGACACCGGCCGCGCCCCGCACTACGCCGAGCTCGCGCGGGCGCTGAACGTCCCCGTGCCGGCCGGCCGGCAGCTCCTGCTCGACGTGATGCAGGCCTACCCGATCGGCTGGCTGCATCCCGAGACCGACTACATCGCGTCGTTCCCGCCGCTGAACAACCTGCCCACGCAGTATCGCGTCAGCGTGCGCGGCGAGCAGAAGTGGTTCGCGCAGTGCGGCTTCGAGGCGACGTCGGTGACGTGGCTCTTCCCCGGCGAAACCGTTCGCGTGCAGGCGCCCTGCCTGGACTGCGGCGAGCCCGTGGTCATCGAGATGCGCGACGGGCGGCTGGTGACGGTGGAGCCGGCCTCGATCGTCGGGCATCTCAACTGGGGCTTCGGGCCCTCGCGCGGGAAGCCGCCGTTCCTCTGAACGGGCATGAACCTCTTCCGGTCGGAAGAGCACGCGCGCCGCTGGCCGCAGTTCAACCCGGCGTCGGAGGACGGCCTGGGTTTCATCCGCCTGGAAGATCTCGTCGCCTTCTTCGGCACGGAGTCCCGGCAGCACATGCTCGACGCGGACTACCTGTCGGCCTGGTATCCCCGGCGCGCGGCCGAGCGCCGCGCCGTGCTCGAGCGCGCGGGCAAGACCACGCCGTTCTGGATGGGCACGCCGGGCACGCCCTGATGAGCCGCACGCCGGTCACGGACCGGCTCGAGCGCTGGCTGCGCGAGGCCGGCGTGGCCTTCGAGATCATGGAGCACGCCCCGGTGCGCACCAGCGAGGAAGCCGCACGCGTGCGCGGTACGCCGCTCGAGGCCGGCGCCAAGGCCCTGGTGGTGCGCGCCGACGAGCACTTCGTGCACTGCGTGCTGCCCGCGCACCTCAAGGCCGACAACGCGCTGCTGCGCGGACTCGTCGGCACCCGCAAGCTGCGCTTCGCCACCCCGGAGGAGCTCCAGACACTCACCGGCTGCGCGCCGGGCGCCGTACCGCCCTTCGGCAATCTCTTCGGACTGCCGGTGCTGGTGGACGAAGCACTCTGCCGCAACGATCGGGTCGCCTTCAACGCGGGCAGCAACGCGGTGTCGATCACGATGCACGCGGAGGATCTCGTGCGGCTGGCCGGGGCCACGGTCTGCCGGTTCGCGGCGGGCGGATGACGCACACGGGGCGGGGCCCGGTGGCCCCGCCCCGTGGAGCTTGGTACTGCGTTCGCTGCGAGGAGCCGGCGGCGGCTCCGCCTTACTCGATCTTGGCGTCGGTCGTGGAGGCTTCCGGAGCGTCCGTCGAGGGCGCTTCCATGGAGGCGGAGGCCTCCGGCTTGCTCGCCTCCCGGCTCTTGATGCGGAACTCGACGTGCCGGTTCAGCTTGTGGCACTCCTCGGTCTTCTCCGTGCAGACCGGGCGCTCCTTGCCGTAGCTGATCGTGGCCATGCGTGCGGCCTCCACGCCGGAGGCGGCCAGCGTCGTCTTCACGGACTCGGCCCGGCGGTCGCCCAGCGCCTGGTTGTACTCCGGCGTGCCGGCCTCGTCGCAGTGGCCCTCGATCATGAGCTGCATGTCCTCGTGCTCCTTCAGCCACTGCGCGTTCGTCACCAGCAAGTCGAGCGCGTCGGCCCGGAGCTTGGCGCTGTCGAAGTCGAAGTAGACGGTCCGGAGGTCGAGCGCCGGCGTGAACTCGTCGACCTTCGGCCGCTCCGTCGGCATGGCCGGCGCCTGCGGCTCCTCCGAGGGGATCACGGCGGCGATCTGCACCGGGTCCGGCTCCTTCACCGGCTCCTCGACGACCGGCGTCTCCGGGGCCGCCACGGGCTCCGCGGCCGGCTTGGGCGCCGGCAGGATGCGCGCCTGCGGAGGATCGGGCCGGCGCCCACCCGCGCGTGTCAGCAGCAGCTGCACGCCCGGCGCGGCGCCGCGCACGTCGCCGATCATGCGGTCTTCACCGATGCGCGTGAGGTCGGCGGCGAAGTAGCGCTCGCCCAGCTCGTGCCGGACCCGTACCCGCGAGCCCGTGATGGTGGCGGCCACGCGGGCCCCGCCGAGGCCCTCGCGCCGGACCTCCCACGGCACCGACTCGGCGGCCACGCTGCCGTCGAACACCATCCGGCCGTAGCCCGCGAACCCGACCTGCTTGAGGTCGAGCACGACCGACTCTTCGCGCGGCGAGTCGAAGAGACCGGTGCCGATCCACGTGCCCAGCCAGCGGCCCGTGACATCGGACTCCGCGGCGCTCGAGACCGGCAGCGCGGACCCCATGGGCGCGGCAGACTTCGTCGTGGTCGCGCAGGCGGTGAGTAACGACAGCGAAGCCACCATCAGCAGCGAACGCATATGTCCCTCCCCTGGCGCGAGTCGCGCCCGGGGCAGACCCCTTCGCACGGCGCGTGCCACATGGCACACACGCGTTGTCGCGTACTTGACGATCAGGCGTGATAGGCCAGCGTCAGCCTGCCCACGCCGGCCGTGCCAAGCTGGCGTGGACGCTCAGTAGCGGAGTCGGAGACCGTAGGTGAAATCGAAGCCCGAGACTCCGGTCTCACCCGGGGCGCGGGACTTCGGCGATGCGGCCTCGCTGGTGGTCTCCCACGCGCCGAAGAGTGTGAGGTCCTTGCCGAGGTGCCAGTCGACGCCGGCCCCGGCGCGCGCCCCGAGACGGAGATTGGGGTCCACCCGCGTGCCGAGCATTCGCGAGAGGTAGTCGGGCTCGACGACGAGGAGCGCGGGCCCGACCGTGAGATAGGGCTGGAGCGCCGAGGTCGGGTCGCTGCCCGGCCACTTCAGCTTGAGGTCGAACGAGAGCGCCGTGCTCTCCATGAGGGTCAGATCGGCCGGCGCGGGCCGCGGCGGCGTGAGCTGCGGGCGAAGGGGCGTGACCCCGAAGCCCAGGCTGAGCGCGCTGCCCAGATCGGTCAGGTGATTGAGCACGGGCTCGCTCGCCGGCGCGGCCAGCGCGGGGAGCGGCGCGAGGAGAAAAAGGATCGCCACGACGACCGTTCGCATACGCAACATCAGACGTCTCTCCATCACGGATATTCAGCCCGCCGGCGCCTCGCGCGGTAACGGCGCGCCGTCCGCGACGAACTGCAGCGAGGCGGAATTGAGGCAATAGCGCAGCCCGGTCGGCCGCGGCCCGTCGGGAAAGACGTGGCCGAGGTGGCCGTCGCAGCGCTTGCAGCGGATCTCCACGCGCTCCATGCCGTAGCTCGAGTCGCGCAGCTCGGTGATGTGCTCGGCATCGAACGGCTCGTAGAAGCTCGGCCAGCCCGTGTGCGACTCGAACTTGGTCGCCGAGCGGAACAGCGGCAGCCGGCAGAGACGGCACGCGTAGACGCCGGCCTCCTTGTTGTTGAGCAACCCGCCGCAGAACGGCGGCTCGGTGCCGTGATCGAGCAGCACGCGGCGCTCCTCGCGCGAGAGGCCGCGCGCCAGCCGCTCGCGGTCGGGGCCGGCCAGCGGACCCAGATCGAACCCCGACTTCGACTGCACGGTCATGGGCGGCCTCCCAGACACCGCTCGACGGCGTCGGCGAGCGCATCGGCGCGCGCGTCGAGCTCGGCCGCGGTGAGATTGGCGATCGGGTGCGGCGTGTCCACGAATGCGTAGCCGGCCTTGCCCCAGCTCACGGCCATGGCCTCGCCGGTGGCGCGGAACGGCGTCGTCACGATGGCCACGGCGGGCACGCCCTGCTGCTCCATCAGGATGGCGTCGAGCACACTGCTCGACGAGCAGGAGCCTCAGTCACCGATGCCGGAGACGACCAGGTCGGCCTGGGCGCGCAGCGTCTTGACCGCGGCCTCGTCGATCTCGTGGCTCGGCGAGCGCTTGCGGCTGGTGAGCGCGACCGTCATGCCGTGGCGCCGCGCCAGCCGGTCGGCGAGCTTCGTCAGCAGCGTGTCCGAGTTGAACTTCGTGTTGTCCACGAGACCCAGGCGCAGGCCCTGCAGCTTCCCCGGCCGCGGCGCCAGATCGACCGCCCGCTCGACCGGCTTGGACGTCGGATCGAAAAGCTTCATATCCCCCTCGTTAACCCGCTCGCTCGATACGCGTGGTGATGGCTTTCGTCCACTTGTTGCCCCAGCCGGGCAGGCACGCGGACCAGCTGCCCGCGCGGCCGCCGGCGCACACGATCAGGATGTCCTCGGGGCGCTCGAACAGCCGGCGCCACGTGGTGGCGTCGGCGGGCTCGACGGCGCCGGGCAGCCGCGCGGCGCGCTTGAAGTCGGCCACCGTGCGGCGCGTGTGCTCGACGAGGAAGTCCTGGACCTTGCGGCGGCTCCAGCCGCTCTGGCGCAGGATGTCGGCGTGCTCGCCGGCCAGCACCAGCAGTGACTGGTTGAAGCCCTTCATGTTCGGCACGCCGAGGTTCGACAGCGCGTCGGCGAAGCAGGTCAGCAGCGGCTCGGGTGTGGCGGCCAGCTGGTTGTAGACCTGGTAGAGGCTGTTCGAGGCGTACACGGTCACCGCGCTGTCCTCGGGACGCAGCCCGCGGCTCACGTGCAGCGGCTCCCACGGATGATCGTCCTCGTGCTCGGCGAAGCAGAAGGCGTACTTGCCGGGATTGCCGAGCGTGGCCCGATCGAGCAGGCCGGGCCGCGTGTTCATCGCGTTCATCATCACCAGGCGCACGGCGCGGCCGATCGTCGCGTTGGGCCGGAAGCCCTGGCCGAAGGCGTTGTTGCCGCTGTTGATGCCGAGCGCGCGCACGATGGGCCCGTTGACGACGAGCACCATCGCCGAGCCGCCGGTACTGCTGGCCGGCCCGTGATACGCGAAGTCGGGATGGCACAGCCCCTTGAGCGCGGCGACGACGACCGGCAGATAGTCCGGCTTGCAGCCCGCCATCACCGCGTTGATCGCCACCTTGTCGGCGGCGACGACCTGGTTGCGGCCGGCGATCTCACCGATGACCTCGTCGCCGCGGAAGCCGCCGGCAGCGAGCATGGCCTCCACCGAGGCGTCACTCGGCGGGACCACGGGCAGGCCGTCGGTCCAGCCGGCGTCGTAATAGGCCTCGATGAGCTCCTGGGGATCCTGCGCGGCGTCGGTCGTCACGCCGTGAACCGTACCAAGCGGGGCGGCGGCTGGCAATCGCTCACGGCGCCACCCGCGTGGTGCCATCGCCCTGGTAGACGTAGCGGAACGTCGGACAGCCGGGCTGCGGGCCCGGACAGTAGTAGCCGACCATCTCGACCTTGGCGTAGCGACCGTCGGCCGTGCGCACCGCCCACACGCGGCGCTTGGGGCTCAGCACGTGCGTGAAGAAGCCGTAGGTGTACCAGCTCGCGATGGCCGGATTGCGCGGCTCGGCCGCGCCCTCGTTGAGGACGTAGCCGTCGGCCGGCACCGCGCGCACCTGCTCGAACGCGGTCTCGCCGAGGTCGAGGATGCCCGCGCCGGGCCCGGCCACGATCGCGTAGCGCTTGAAGGCGAGGTCGCCGGGGCCGTCCACCACGGCGCCGAGCCTGAACGAGAAGCTGCGCCAGGTCTCGGCGGACGTCGCGTCCAGCGTGTAGAGCACCGGGCCGACGAGCGCGCGGCCGGCGTCGTTCGGCGCGCCGGCCGTCAGCGCGTAGCTGGGCACCTCCGGCGGGCGCAGCGTGAGCGCGACGAGGACGATGGCGACCACGCTGACGAGCGTCGCGGCGAGAATCGGTCCGCGCGAGCCCGTCAACGCTTGCGGGCTTGGTTCAGCGCGTCCCCCAGCGTCATGCCGAAGCCGCGCTTTTCCCCCGCGCCCGCATCCTTCAGGTAGGCCTGCGTCTCGGCCTGCTCCTCGTGGGCCAGGGCCTTCTCGCGCGACAGCCGGATGCGCCGGCCGCCTTCCTCGATCCCGAGCACCATCACTTTCAGCTCGCTGCCTTCCGGGAACATCTTGCGATGGTCGGCCCCGCGCTGCGTGCCGAGCTCGGCGTTCGGCACCAGGCCCGTCTGCCCGGGTCCCAGGCGCACGAACACGCCGAACGGCTCGACGCGGTCGATGACACCGGTCAGCACGGCGCCGACGGCGACGGTCGAGGCCATCTGCTCGCCGACGGCAGCGCCCTCCGGCGCCAGCGCCAGCCCGATGCGCCGCTTGCCGGCGTCGATCGTGATGATCATGACCGCGATCTCCTGGGTGGCGGCGACGGCCTCGCGCAGCTCGGCGTGCCGGTGGCGCGGGATCTCGCTGGCGTGCAGCAGCCCGTCGATCCCGGGCAGCAGCTCGACGAACACACCGAACTCCGCGGCACGCACGGCGCGCCCGCGGACCACCTGGCGCTCGCGCAGACGGCCCGCCACGGCCGTCCACGGGTCACCCTCCAGCGCCTTGAGGCTCAGCGTGAGCTTGCCCTTGGCCTCGTCGATCCGGATGACCTTGACCGTCACCGCCTCGCCCACGCGGAGCTTGTCACTGGCCCGTGCCGTGCGCGCGTGAGAGAGCTCGGACATCGGCACCAGGCCCTGGATGCCGCCCAGGTCGACGAAGGCGCCGAAGTCGGCCAGCGAGCTGACCGTGCCGGGCAGCACCGCGTCGACGACGATCTTCTTGCGCGTCTCCTCGGCCGCCTTGGCCGCCTGCTCTTCCAGGATGCGTCGCCGAGAAAGCACGATGTTGCGGCCGTTTTCCTCGAACCGCGTGACGCGGAACTCGAGCACCCGGCCGACGTAGTCCTGCTCGGATTCGACCCGGCGCAGGTCCATCTGCGAGAACGGGCAGAAGGCGCGCAGGCCGCCGACCGTGACCTCGTAGCCGCCCTTGATGACGGCCGCGACCTTGCCGTCCACCGGCAAGCCGCTCTCCGCCGCCATCGCCAGCGCCTCGCGAGCCTGGGCGCCCTGGCGCAGCTTGTGGGACAGACGGATCTCGTCACCGGTGGAGACGACGGTGGCTTCCACCTCGTCGCCGATGGCGACCTTCAGGCGGCCCTCGTCGTCGGCGAGCTCGGCGCGGTCGATCCACGCCTCGCCCTTGCCGCCCACGTCCACGAAGACGTGCTCGGCGGTGATCTGGATGACCCGGCCCTTGACGACCTGGCCGCGCTCGAGCGCGGTGCGGGCTTCGTGGGCAGCGAACAGCGTGGCGAAGTCTTCGGATTCGGTCATGGCGCTCACAATTATACTGACCCCTGCCATGGCGACCCCCCGGCCGGTCCACCTGTCGATGATTCGCGGGTTCCACCTGGCGGATTTCCTCACGCTGGGCAACGCTGCGTGCGGGACCATCTCGATCTTCGCGGCGATGGTCTACGTCGACACGCGGCACGCGCGGGCGCTGTGGACGGCGATCGCGCTCTTGCCGCTGGGGCTCGTGCTCGACGTGCTGGACGGCCGCGTGGCCCGCTGGCGCCAGCGCCACTCGGCCATGGGACGCGAGCTCGACTCGCTCGCCGACGTCATCTCCTTCGGCGTGGCCCCGGCGGCGCTGGCGTATGCCGCGGGCCTGCGCGGCGCCTGGGACGTGGTGGTGCTCGTGTACTTCGTCTGCTGCGGCGTGAGCCGGCTCGCGCGCTTCAACGTCACCGCCGAGGAGCTGTCGGGCGCCGCCGGCAAGGTGAAGTACTTCGAGGGCACGCCCATCCCGTCGAGCCTGCTGCTGGTCGCCGTGGTGGCCGTCTGCGCCTGGCTCGGCCGGCTCGGCGACGACGCCCCACTCGGCGCGCTCCATCTCGGCCTCGGCCGCCTCCACCCCCTGGCGCTGCTGTGGGCGATCTCCGGCTCGCTGATGATCAGTAAAACACTAAGAATTCCGAAGCTCTGAGAGAGAGGACCTTCATGGCTACTTCAGTGGGTTTCATCGGCGTGGGCAACATGGGCAACCCCATGGCGGGCAACGTGCTCAAGGGCGGTTTTCAGTTCACGGTCTTCGACAAGAGCCCCAAGGCCATGGAGAACCTGGTGCAGGCAGGCGCGCGCGCCGGCAAGTCGGCGCAGGACGTCGTCGACGGGAGCGAGATCGTGCTCACCTGCCTGCCGGCCTCGCCGGACGTCGAGGCGCTCTACCTGGAGCCCGGCGGCCTCGTCGAGCGCGCGCGCCCGAACACCCTGCTGATCGACCTCAGCAGCGTGCTCCCCTCCACACCGCGCAAGCTCGAGGCCGCGGCCAGGAAGCGCGGCGTGCACTTCCTGGAAGCGCCGGTGAGCGGCGGCACCTCCGGCGCCAAGGCGGCCACGCTGGCCATCATGGTCGGCGGCGATCCCGCGCTGATCGAGCGCGCGCGCCCGGTGCTCAAGTGCATCGGCCCCAACATCTTCAGCGTGGGCCCGGTGGGCGCCGGCAACACCGTCAAGGCGATCAACAACATGATGGCCAGCGTGAACTCGCTCGCCATGATGGAAGGCCTCACGCTCGGCCTGAAGGCCGGCCTCGATCCGATGGTGATCTACGAGGTGGTCAAGGCCTCGAGCGGCGGCAGCAAGGCCCTGGAGCGCATCCCGACCGCGATCGTGCCCCGCAAGTTCGAGCCCGGCTTCAAGGTGTTCCTGATGAACAAGGACCTCGACACGTTCAACACGATCGCCAAGGAGCTGCACGTCCCGGTGAGCTTCGCCAACGTGGCCCAGCGCTATCAGCAGGCGGCGCTGGCCGCCGGCCTCGGCGACATGGACACCAGCGTGGTCTTCACCCTCATCGAGCAGCTCGCCGCGCTGAAACGCTGAGCCGTCAGTCGAGCTGGCGGGCCTCGTCGTCGCGGCCGCGCGCGCGCAGGAGATCTCCGAGCGCGCGCCGGCAGCGCGCGGCCTCCGGCTGCATGGCCAGGTCCTCGGCGATCGCGAGCGCGGCCCGCAGCAGCACGTCCGCGTCGTCCAGCCGCGGCGCGGGCCCGCGCTGGTAGACGATGCCCTGCAGCCGCAGCACGCGCGCCTCGATGCCATGCTCGCCGCGCTTGCGGGCGAGATCGACGGCACGCTCGACCGCGGGCAAGGCCCGATCGAGCTGCCCCAGCGCGACGTAGGCCTCGACCAGCCGGCCGAGGGCGGAGGTGTGCACGTTGACCTGCCGGCGCCGCTCGGCGTCCGCCACCGCCTGCTCCAGCATCTCCACACCGCCCGCGTCGCCGCTCAGCACGCGCGCGTGACCCAGCGCCGCGGTCGTCCGCGGGATGTAGACCGGGAGCTCGCTCGTCCGGCAGATCGTCAGCACGCGCTGGAGCATGGCGAGCGCCGTCGCCAGATCGTCGCGCTCCAGGGCCAGCAGCCCGAGCGGGTAGCATGCCCACTGCAGTGCCTCCGGCTGCCCCACCGCCTCCGCGAGGGTGACCGCCTCGCCGCCGACCCGGAGCGCCTCGTCGAAATGACCGAGCTCGGTCCAGCACCACACGAGATGAGCCCGCGCGAACACCGCCGGCGGCACGGGCAAGCCGAGGTTCGCGGTCGCGCGCTCGCCGGTGAGCGAGGCGGCCAGACGCTGGAAGATCTCGGCAGCTGCTCGATAGTTACCCTGGGCGTGCAGGGCGCGGCCCACGAACTGCTCGGCGGCGATGGCCATGGGCTCGTCGTCGACCTCGCGCGCGATGGCCAGCGCGCGATGGCCGCACTCCATGGCCCGCACGTGATCGCCGAGCGTGAAGAGCCCATTGGCCTGGAACGTCAGCACGCGCCCGAGTCGGCGCGCGTCGCCGATGCGGTCGGCGATGATCTCGGCCTCGCGGAGGCGGCTGAGGATCCTCTCGACCTCGCCGAGCGGCGTGAGCGCGTGCCGCAAGTCGAGCCGGATGTCCACGGCCGCGTGGGCGAAGGTGTGGGGGTCCGTCGTGCGCTCGAGCGTGTCCATCGCCCGCTCGAAATAGTCGGCCGCGGCACGGTGCGCGGAGACGGCCAGCGCGCGCGCGCCCGCCTGACGGAGATACACGACCGCCTTGCTCCAGACCTCGCCGCGCACGGCGTGCTCGGCCAGCGCCTCGACGCGCGTGTCCAGGGCCGCGGCCGGACGCGCCTCCAGCGCCGCCAGGATCTGCGCGTGGAGCGCGCGCTGGCGCTCGGGCGGCAGGCTGCGATAGGCGACCAGGTGCGTGAGCGCGTGCTTGAAGACGTGCGCCGAGCCGATCGCCTCGGTCACCTGGTACACGAACTCCGACTCCTCCAGCTGGCGCAGCGTGGCCTCGAGGGCCTCCGGGGCCACGTCGGCCACCTGGGCGAGGATGGTGTCGGAGAAGTCCATGCCGATCGCCGCCGCGCACTGCACCACGTGCCGCGCGTCCGCCGGCAGCCGGTGCATGCGGGCGGCCAGCGTGTCCTCCACGGTGGCGGGGAGCGTGCGCGTCACGACACCGGCGGGCGGTGGCGTGGAGCCGGCGCCGCTCGCCAGCACGCCCGTCTCGGCCAGCGTCCGCACGCATTCCTCCAGGAAGAACGGGTTGCCCTCCGTCCACTCGGTGAGCTCACGCTTGAGCGGCGCCAGCTCGGCCGCCGGACCCAGCAGGTTGTCGAGCAGCTCACCCGCGGCGTCCGCGGGGAGCGGATCGACGCGCAGCTCCGTGTAGAACGTCTTGCCGGACCAGCCGTGGCGGTACTCGGGCCGGTAGGTCAGCACGAGCAGGATGCGGGCCGACGGGATGATGTCGACGAGGGAGTCGATGGCGATCTGGGTGTCGGCGTCGATCCAGTGAACGTCCTCGACGACGATCACCAGCGCACGCGCCAGGCTCTCGCGGACGATGACGCGGCGGAGGGCATCGAGCATGCGTCGCGAGCGCTGGGGCGGTTCGAGCCGTAGCCACTCCGCATCGTGGACGTCGAGATCGAGGAGCGCGGCCAGGGGCGCGCGGAGCGACGGCTCCAGGCCGAGCGCGCTCAGGCGCGTCAGCAAGGCCTCGTGAACGTCCTGGACGGCGTCGCCCGGCTCCAGGTCGAAGAGGGCGCTCAGCAGCGAGGCGGCCGGACGGCCGCGCGAGGGATCCTCGCTGGCCGCGAGCGCCACGCGCACGAGGCGCACGCTGTCGCGGTCGAGCTTGCCGCAGAATTCCAGGATCAGCCGCGACTTGCCCGCGCCCGCCTCG
The DNA here is from genome assembly GCA_046734515.1 of Candidatus Methylomirabilota bacterium. Lineage (GTDB taxonomy): Bacteria > Methylomirabilota > Methylomirabilia > Rokubacteriales > CSP1-6 > AR5. The sequence goes on from JBKPRI010000300.1 coordinate 28,224, forward strand.
CCCACGACGCCGATCACCTGGCCGCGGCCCTGGCGCGCCGAATCCCAGCGCGTCTGCAGCAGCTGCAGCTCCGCGCCCCGCCCGACGAAGCGTGTCAGACGTGAGGCCTGTCCCACGCCGCTCGCATCAGGTCGCACCACGGTGAACGACGCGGGCGTCCCGCCCCCGCTCCCCGTCTCGGCGCGCAGCTCGAAGTGGCGTTCCACGAACGGCGCGGTGTCCGGGCTGAGATGCACGACGCCCGGCCGCGCATGACGGGCGATGTCCTGCAGCACGGCCGTGAGCGCCGGACGGTCGCCCTCATCGATGACGATCGTGTCGCCGGTGTGGCCGACCGTCGCCTGCGCGGTGTGCACGATCGTCGTGGCGGCCAGGTCCGGCCGGGAGGCGTCCGCGAGGGCCTTCTGGATGGCCAGCGCGGCGCTGACGGCGCGCCGAGCCGCATTCTCGAGCGGCGCGACCCCGAAAGAGGCGTCGAGCGACACGCGCCCGAGCGCGTCCGTGCGCCGGCCGAAGCCGATGACCTTCTGGGCCACCTGGTTCAGGAGCCGTCCGGCGTCGATCGAGCGGTCGGCCGCGCCCACGAGCGTCACGCGCAGCAGCGTGACGTGCCGGCGTTCCCACTGAACGCCCTGGGCTCCGGCGGGAGCGGCGGGGACGGCCGGGACCGCGGGCGTCTCGGACACCGCCGCGGTCTCGCTGGCCGGCGACTCGCTCGGCCCCGCGCGGCGGGAGCGCAAGCCCCAGCGATCCATGCGCGCGCGCACCGTATTGCGGGCCAGGCCCAGGCGCGATGCCGTTTGCATGATGTTCCAGCCGGTCGCCTCGAGGGCGGCCAGGAGCTCGGCGCGCTCCCGTGACCCCGAGGTCGTCGAGGGTGCCGGCGCCGTGCGCCCGCCGTGCTGGGCGGCTTCCAGCTCGGCGGCGCTGACCTCGGCGCCGTCGACGAGCAAGGCGAGCCGCTCCATCACGTTGGCAAGCTCCCGCACGTTGCCGGGCCACGGCGAGCGCCCCACCAGCGCGCGCGCGTCCGGCATCAGCGACTTGGCGGCGACGCCGTACTCGGCGCACGCCCGCTCCAGGAACCGCTCGGCGAGCACGATGGCGTCGCTGCCGCGCTCGCGCAACGGCGGCAGGTAGATCGTCAGCACCGCCAGGCGGTGATAGAGATCCTCCCTGAACCGGCGCTCGCGCACCGCCACCTCGAGGTCGGCATTGGTGGCGCTCACGATCCAGGAGTCGAACCTCTCCTTGGAGGTGCCGCCCAGGCGCCGCACCGCCTTCTCCTCGATCGCGGTGAGCAGCTTGGCCTGCAGGCTTTCCGGCATGAGGGCGACCTCGTCGAGGAAGAGCACGCCGCCCGAGGACATCTGGAAGAGGCCCGGCTTCGCGCGCCGGGCGTCGGTGAAGGCCCCACGCTCGTAGCCGAAGAGCTCGCCCTCGAGGAGCGCCGCGGGGATGGCGGCGCAATTGACGTCGACGAGGGGGCCCCCGGCGCGGGGGCCGTGGCGGTGCAGCAGCCTGGCGACCATCCCCTTGCCGGTCCCCGTCTCGCCCTGGATGAGGATGGCGGGCAGGCGCGAACGATCCTTGGCGACGTTCAGCAGTCGCTGGAGGTCGTTTCGCAGGGTGGCGATCGCCGGGCTCTGCCCGACCAGCTCGCTCAGGTCAGCCATGGTGGCGAAAGATTACGCGAACGGACCGACGAGAACACGCCCCTGAGCTGACCGGGTGGTTGACCACCTCCCTGACCCCCCGGCCAGGGGCGACTGACCGCTGACCCTGTCTGCAAAGCCTTGATTTATCGACACGGGAATGTGGCGCAGCAGTTGCCACTACATACCCCCATGAGAAACGACAGCGCAGTGTCCTGGGTGGCCGACAAGGAGGACTCGATGGAATTCCGACGGGCGGCGTGTCTGTACGCCGATGTGAGCGGGTACTGCCGGCTCATCAGTCGCGACGTGGAGGCCACCGTGAGGCTGCTGCGCGCGTACCGGGAGACGATGGCCCGGATCGTCACGCGGCACGGCGGCCGCGTCGTCGACTTCGCCGGGGACAGCCTGCTGGCGGAATTCCCGACGGCCGAGGAGGCCGTACGCACCGGCATCGAGATCCAGCGGACCGTGGAAGCGCGGAACCGGAGCCTGCCGCCCGACGATCAGCTGCGGTTCCGGATCGGCATCGAGCTCGGCGAGGTCCTCGTCACGGACGGCCGCATCTACGGTGACTGCGTGAACATTGCTGCGCGGGTGCAAGAAGTGGCGGCCCCCGGGCAGATCTGTGTCGCCGGCAGCGCCTACGATGAGATCGACCCGGCGATCGTGCCCACGCACTTCGAGTACCTCGGCAAGCGCTTCATGAAGAACGTGGACATGCCCCAGCGCGTCTACGGCGTCGAGTGACGCGCGGGCACCGCGACTCGCATGCGCGGCATCATATCCCCTCGGCCGGACTAGCGATAGAGGATCGCGTCGGCGAAGCGCTCGGCGGCACCATCCACGAGGTGCAGGCCGAGCGCGGGCTCGTTCAGCTCCACCTCCATCAGGATGAAGCCCTCGTCCGAGGCCACGCCGTCCACGCGCGCGTAGAGCGGCCGGGCCGGCACGAGCGCGAGCACCTCGGCCATCGCGCGCACGACGGCGGCCGGAAGCGTCTCGGCCTGCATCGTCCCGCCGTACTGCGAGTTGACCCGGAACTCGCCGGGCGCCGGCACGCGACGCAGGCCGTGCGAGTAGGCGCCGTCGAAGAACACCCCGGCCAGCTCGCCGCGCTCGATCCCCGGCACGAGCTCCTGCACGAGCACGCGATCCAGCGCCTTGGCTGCCTGCGCCCGCACCAGCGCGGCCGGCTCGTCGCCGCGGGTCACGCGCTCGACGCCGAAGCCGCTGGCGCCGACCAGCGGCTTGAGGACGGCCTCGCGCAGGCCAAGGC
>JBKPRI010000301.1:0-15892 GCA_046734515.1 Candidatus Methylomirabilota bacterium
CTCCAGCACGCGCCCGTCGACCGCGACGCTCTGGTCCGTCTTGAGGATCTCGGCCGACGACATCCGATCGGTGACCTCGAAGAGCGCGCCCCACCGGTTGGAGGTCGTCTCGTCGGGGCTGAAGACGCGAAAATTGTCGGGGTTGCCCTTCAGCACGTCGCGGATGAACGTCCCCTGGACGTGCGTGGATGAAATGCTCGTGGCACCGCGGCGCTCGACCTTCTGCGCGTAGGCGCGGAAGTCGGGCAGTCGCAGGTCGCGCAGGAGCAGGCCGCCGTTGGTGCGCGGGTTGGCGCTCATCCGTCGCTCCCCCGTGGGCGCCAGGGCGGTCAGCTCGGGGCGCAGCGCTCCCCGTTCGTCGAGCAGCTCCTGTGGCCGGTAGCTGCGGAGCCACTCCTCGAGCTGCTTGACGTGCGCCGGCTTGTCGAACAGCTCGGCCAGCGGCACCTGGTGCGAACGCCAGGTGTCCTCCACCGGCTTGCCGTCCACCTCGGCCGGGCCCGTCCAGCCCTTCGGTGTGCGCAGCACGATCATCGGCCAGCGCGGCCGCTCATGCCAGGTGAAGCCGTCCGTGCGAGCCCGGCGCTGCGCGTCGCGGATGGCGTCCAGCGCCGTCTCGAGCGCGGCGGCCAGCGCCCGGTGCACGGCCTCGGGCTCGTGGCCCTCCACGAAGATCGGCGTGTGGCCGTAGCCGCGCAGCAGCGCCTCCAGCTCCTCGTGCGGGATGCGCGCCAGCACGGTGGGCCCCGCGATCTTGTAGCCATTGAGGTGAAGGATCGGCAGCACGGCGCCGTCGCGCGCCGGATTCACGAACTTCGTCGAGTGCCACGACGTGGCCAGCGGGCCGGTCTCGGCCTCACCGTCCCCGATCACACAGGCGACGATGAGTCCGGGGTTGTCGAAGACGGCGCCGTACGCGTGCGAGAGCGCGTAGCCCAGCTCGCCGCCCTCGTGCATCGAGCCAGGGGTCTCCGGCGCGTGGTGGCTCGGGATGCCGCCGGGGAACGAGAACTGCTTGAACAGCCGCTGCATCCCCGCCTCGTCGCGTGAGATCTCGGGGTAGACCTCGCTGTAGGTGCCTTCGAGGTATGCGTTGGCCACCATGCCGGGTCCGCCGTGGCCGGGCCCAGCGATGTAGATCATGTCGAGGCCGCGCTCGCGGATCACCCGGTTCAGGTGCACGTACACGAGGTTGAGCCCCGGCGTGGTCCCGAAGTGGCCGAGCAGCCGCGGCTTGATGTGCCGCAGGGTGAGCGGCTCACGCAGCAAGGGATTGTCGAGCAGGTAGATCTGGCCGACCGAAAGATAGTTGGCGGCGCGCCAGTACGCATCGATGCGCGCGACGTCGGCATCGTTCAGCGGGGACATACGTGCATCGTACCCCCGGGCGTCACTCCACGCGCCGCAGGAGCGTCCAGCCCCGCTCGCGTGCCTCCACGGTGAAGCCGGGCGGCAGCGGGCCTCGCTCGATGACGCTGTCCAGGTCGAGCACGTACCGGCTGCGCTCCGCCGCGGTCGGAAAGATGTAGGACTCCGCGCGCAGGGCCAGGTGCGGCTGCAGGCGCTCGTTGACGCTGACGGGCACGGTCGGTGGAATGCGCGCGGCGAGCGCACGGGCGGCGCGCTGCTCCGGTCCGAGCCGCCAGCGTGTGACCATCAGGTCGTTGATCGTGCGCGAGGTGAGCGTGACGGAGACCAGGAAGGCGGCGATGAGCACGCCGCGGGGGGACAGCCACGGACGCGGATGGCGCGCCAGCCACGCGCGGAGCACGACGCAGCCGTCCACGGCGGCCAGCATCACGAACGGGAGCACGAAGGACTGGTACTGCGTGCGGTGGTGGAAGAGCACGCGGTCGAACGTCAGGAGATTCACGGCCAGCATGGGCAGCGCGCCGGCCAGCGCCAGCGGCGCCAGCAGCGGCAGGAAGGCCAGTGGGGCCAGCAGGGCCCCCAGGTACACGAGCTTGATCGGGTGTAGGAGCACGGGCACCCAGCGCCACGGCCGCAGGGCGAGCGTCACCAGCACATCCGTCACCGAGCTGCCGAGATGCGCGTAGCGCTTGACCAGGTGCGGGTATGGCTCGCCGCGGAAGTACGGCATCAGCACGCGCGTGTCGAAGATCAGCAGCGCCACCGCGGCCGCCGCGATGCCTCCACCGACCCTCCACCGCCGGCGGGCCAGCGCGGCCCACAGGCCGAAGCCCACGAGCGCGATGGCCGCGTCCTCGCGGCAGGCCGCGGTGAGCGCCAGCGCCACCGCGCACCAGCCCCAGCGGCCCGCATCGAGCGCCAGCGCGGCGCCGATCAGCAGCGGGATGGCGAAGGCCTGCGGGTGGATGTCCCGCACGTTGATGCCATGGAGCGAGGGGTTGACGAGGTAGATCAGCGCGAAGCCGGCGGCCAGCGCGTCGTCCCCCAGGCGGCGCCGGGCGAAGGCGTAGACGACCAGGCCGCCGGCGGCCAGGATCAGCGTCTGGGCCAGCAGCAGCAGCGGCGCCGCCCCCGGCAGCCAGCCGAGCGGCGCCAGCAGGTAGAGCACGGGCGAGAAGTGATCGCCCCAGGCATGCATCGGCGGCAGCGTCACGCGCGGCGGCAGCCCCTGGGCGAGCGCCCAGATGACCTGCACGTAGTAGCCGAAGTCGAGCGCGTGCGTGAGCAGCGCGCGATGCCGCGTGACGGTGATGAAGCCCATCAGGACCGCATAGGCCGCCACGCCGCCGATGACGACGCGGCGGGGGGCGAGCGCCGGCAGTCGCAGCGGGGCCAGCACCGCGCGCGCCGCCACCACTACAACCAGCGCGAGCAGGACGTCCTCTGGACGCGTGAGCGCGATGCCGGCGACCTTCCAGCCACCCGTGGCGATGATGGCGAGCACGAGGAGCGCGAGCAGCAGCGCCGCCGCCTCCAGCCCCCGGGCGACGGCGGTCACGACAGGCGCGTGTACCGCGAGCGGATGCTGTCGAAGCGCCGCGAGCGCCGGAGGCCGGTGTTGCGCATCAGGTACCAGAACAGGACGAAGAGGATGCGCACGCCGTAGATGGTCGAGTCCACGAGGCTCGCCGAGGACGCCTCTGCGAAGTAGCGCGTGGGCACCGCGATCTCGGCGAAGCGGAAGCGGGCGGCGACCGCCTGGGCGATGATCTCCTGGTCGAACACGAACCCGTCGGAGTTGGCCGTGAAGTTCACGGTCTCCAGCACCTCGCGCCGGAACGCGCGGTAGCCCGTGTGGTACTCGGACAGCGAGAGCCGGAACACACGATTCTCCAGCCACGTCAGGAAGCGGTTGGCGGCGTACTTCCACCACGGCATCCCCTGGGCGAGCGCCGAGCCGGACTTGAGTCGCGAGCCCAGCACGATGTCGGCCTCGCCACGCTCGATCGGCTCGATCATCTGCGGCACCAGCGTGGGATCGTACTGGTAGTCGGGATGTACCATCACGACCACGTCGGCGCCGGCCTTGAGCGCCTCCGTGTAGCACGTCTTCTGGTTGGCGCCGTAGCCGTAGTTCTTGTTGTGGACGAAGATCTCCAGGCCCAGCTCGCGCGCGATGTCGAGGGTCTGATCGGTGGAGCCGTCGTCCACCAGGATCACGAGGTTCACCGCGTCCTTGGGCAGGGACTCGTACGTCATGCGCAGCGTGCGCCCGGCGTTGTAGGCCGGCATGACGACGACGACCTTCGCCCGCGGCAGGCGCTCGCTCACGCGCGCCTCGCCAGCACGACGAACTGGTAGCCGAGCAGCCGGGGCAGCACGCGCGCCGCCACCGCGCTGGCCCCATGCAGCGCCGCCAGCGCGCGGCCGTGCAGCCGCGGGGGGAGCGCCTCGTAGAGCGGCACCGGCGTGGTGGTCATCCGCTCGACGCGCAGCCCGACGTCGGCCAGCAGCCTCTCGAGCGAGCGGCGCGTGAAGAACCGCAGGTGCGTGCGGTCGAGGATCCCGCGCTCGCCGTACTCGAAGCGGCCGGCGGCGAGCGACAGCCGCATCCACAGGTGCGCGACGTTCGGGACCGAGACCAGGACGAGCCCCCCCGGCGCTCCCGCGCGGTTGAGGTCGGCCAGCACGCGGGCCGGCTCGCGCAGGTGCTCGAGCACGTCGCCATAGACGATGGCGTCGAAGCCGCCGTCGAGCGGCGGCGTCTCGCGATCGAGGTCGGCCACCAGCATGCGCTCGCACGCCTCGGCGCCGAGCCTGGCCACGGCGGGATCGGCCTCGATACCGGTCACGCGCCACCCCCGTGCGGACAGCTCGCGCGCGAGCAGACCGTCGGCGGCGCCCACGTCGAGCAGGCGGCGGCCGTGCCCCTGCCCCAGCCAGCGCAGCATCACGGAATGACTGCTGTGCGGATCGGCCTTCAGCGTGTACCGGACGCGGGCCGTCGTCACGGCTGCATCATATCGGCAGGCGTCAATCCGCACGATTCGAATAAAGCCAGCGGCCGCCCCCCTCGGCGAGCAGGTGGACCGGCGTCAGCGTGTGGGCGACGCTCATCGCCGGTGTCACGGTCGACACGAGAAAGCAGCGGTCCGCCGCCCAGGCCTCGCGCAGGCGCGTGTGGCTCCAGAACACGTCGCGCGCCTCGGGGAACGTCGCCCCGAACGCGAGGTTGGAGTGCAGGCCATCCACGATGCGCACGGGCCGGGTCACCGCGAGCAGCAGCGAGCCCGTCTCCTCCAGCGGGCCCTCGTGGATCACGACGTCGGCCGGCTGCAGCCGACGCGTGAGCTCGGCCACGACGAGCCGCGCCGAGCGGCTGCGCGCGAAGGTAGCCATGCCCTCGCCGGTCATCGGCAGGAACGCGATCATTGCGGCCAGGGCGACGCCGATGCCGGCGGCCGGCAGCCGTCGTACGGTGGCCACCGCCATCGCCGCCGCCGCCACCAGGAAGACGAGGCCGCTCTTGAGCATGATCGGCGCGTAGAGCGCCAGCGGCGAGGCGGCCGCCGTCTGGCCACGCGCGGCCAGGTTGCGCGCGGCGACATCCACGCTCTCCAGGGCGCCGGCCGGCATGGGGATGAGGCCCTGGGCGCCGAGCACGAGCCCGGCGCCGGCGAGCGCGAAGAGCGCGGTCACGGGCGCCAGCAGGGTGCGCGGCGCCAGCGCGCCCGGCAGCGCGTCGATGGACTCGTCCCATACGCGCGCGACGAGCAGGGCGAGTGCGGGGAAGGCCGGCAGCGCATAGTGCGGCAGCTTGAACGGTGAGAGCGTGAAGCAGCCGATCACGAGCACGACCCAGAGCGAGAGCAGCCCCCACAGCCGCGCGTCCGCGTTGGGCCACGGCGGCCGCAGCGCGCGCGCAATGGCCCATGGGGCCGCCAGCGCCCACGGCAGGAAAGCGCCCAGCGTCACCGCCAGGAACGGCCAGGCGCCCAGCGGCACGTCGGCATCGGGAAACAGGCGCTGCCGCGTGAAGTTGAGCAGATGATTGTCCACGACGGTGTACCAGAGGAAGCCGTGGCTGCCGCGCTCCACGCTGGCGTACCACGGCAGCGCGATGGCGATCGTCAGCGCCGCACCCCACCACGGCGCCCACACGGCGTAGGGCCGCTCGCGCGTGATCCAGAGGAATGCCGCGATCACGCCCAGCGGCGCCACCGCGCCGAGGAAATCCTTGCTGAGCGCCGCCAGCCCGAGGCTGCCGTAGGCCAGCGCCAGGCCCCAGCGCCCGCGGCCTCGATAGGCCACCACGAAGCCCGCGAAGGCCAGCACGATGAAGAAGATGAACGGCAGCTCCGGCTTCACCTGGCGGCCGAAGATGAACATGCCCATGTTGGTGCCGACGAGCAGCGCCGCCAGCAGTCCCACGCGCGCGTTGCTCAGCATGACGCCGATCCACCCGGTCACGGCCGCGACGCCGACCCCGGCCAGCGCGGGCCACAGCCGGGCCGCCGCCTCGGTGGGACCGGCGACCGCGAACGAGGCTGCCATCAGCCAGTAGAGCAGCGGCGGCTTGTCGAAGTAGCGCACGCCATCCGCACGCAGCGTCGTCCAGTCGCCGGACGCGCGCAGGGATTCGGCGACGGCCGCGTGAAAGCCTTCCGGCGGGTCGAGGAAGGGGGCGGCGCCGAGCCCGAGCAAGTACATCGAGCCGATGGCGAGCAGGGCGAGCGCGAACGGGAGCCGCGGCAGTCTAGGTGACCTTCACCACCGCGCCGTCGGGGAGGCGCGTCAGGAACTCGGTCAGCGCCTGCTCGACGTAGCCCCGATCGCGAGACTCGAGCGTGACCTTGACCTTGTACTCCGGGTTCGAGAACGCCGGGTACGAGCCGAGCTGCAGCAGCGGGAAATCGGCGAGCAGCCGGTTCAGGTAATCGGCGAGCGTCCCCTCGCCGATGCTCACGAAGACGTTCTTCAGGTGAATCGGCGCATCGCGGAAGCGCTCGCGCAGGGCCTCGAACTTCGCGCGGAAGATCTCGGGCACGCCCGGCAGCACGTACACGTTGCGCATCATGACCGTGGGGAAGCGCACCGTCTCGCCACCCACCAGCTCGGCGCCCTCCGGGATCTCGGCCATGCGCAGCGCCGCCTCGGTCACCTTGCCACGGTAGTAGCGCTCCAGCAGCTCGACCAGCAGCGGATGCCGCACGACCGACACCATCATGGCCCGCGCCACGCCCTCGATGGTCACGTCGTCGTGGGTCGGCCCCACGCCGCCCGACGTGAAGACCACGTCGTAATCGCGGCTGAACGTGGCAACCTCGTCGGCGATCAGCTGAACCTCGTCGGGGATCACCGTGATGCGCCGCACCTCGACGCCGAGGGCGCGCAGCTCGCGGCAGAGATAGACCGCGTTGGCGTCCTCGACCTTGCCCGAGAGGATCTCGTTGCCGACGAGAATGATTCCAGCGGTCTTCGGCATGCCGTGACAAATTCTACGATAGATCCGCCGGGCTCGCCGTCTCAGTCCGCGCCGGTGAACGCCGGCCGCTGGCACCTCCTTTGCTGTTCCACGTTGGCGTACAACTACGTGGTCCCGCGCTGGAGGCCGGATGCCCCGCCGCAGAAGCTCGAATCGGCGCGCTGCTCCCCGCTCGACCGGTGTGCTGATCGTGGACGACACGCCGGATGTGCGTGAGATGTACGGAGAATACTTCACGGCCCGGGGCTTCCGGGTGGTCACGGCGCGTGACGGCGAGGCCGGCATCGCGACGGCGACCGCGCAGCGGCCCGACGTGATCGTCATGGACCTGTCGATGCCCAGGCTCGACGGGATCACCGCCATCCGCCATCTCAAGGCCGACCGGCGCACGCGCGAGGTCCCCGTGATCCTGCTCACGGGCTACCCCTACAAGGCGATCGAGGAAGGCGCCCTGGAAGCCGGCGCCGATGCCTTCATGACGAAGCCGTGCCTGCCGGAAGACCTCGAACGGCAGGTCCATCAGCTGCTCGATCAGCCTCGGCCCCACGCCGCCGCGTAGATCAGCCCGGGGCGGGTGCTAGAATGCGCGGCGACGCATGGCCGACGCGCCTTCCCCCGTCCGTCTCTCCGGTTGGGCCCTCGTGCTCGGCGCGTCCTCGGGCTTCGGCGGCGCCACCGCGCTGGCGCTGGCCGGCGCCGGTCTCGACGTCTTCGGCGTTCACCTCGACCGCCGCGCCACCCTGCCCAGCGCCGAGCGGGTGATCGCCGGCATCGAGGCGCTCGGCCGCCGCGCCGTCTTCTTCAACGTCAACGCGGCCGATGACGCCAGGCGCGCCGAGGTGGTCGCCGCGATGGAGGACACGCTGAAGTCCGCGGGCGCGCCCGGCACGCTGCGCGTGCTGCTCCACTCGCTGGCCTTCGGCACGCTCAAGCTCATGGCCGGCGGCGAGGCCAAGGACGTGGCCTCGCGCGCGCAGATCGAGATGACGCTCGACGTGATGGCGCACTCGCTCGTGTACTGGACGCAGGACGTGGTAGCTCGAGGCCTCATGGGGGCGGGCGGGCGGATCTTCGCCATGACGTCCGCCGGCGGGACGCGCGCGCTGCCCTACTACGGGCCGGTGTCCGCGGCCAAGGCCTCGCTGGAGGCCCACATCCGTCAGCTCGCCGTCGAGCTGGCGCCGCGCGCGATCACCGCCAACGCCATCCGCGCGGGCGTGACCGCCACGCGAGCGGCCCAGAAGATTCCCGGCTACGACTCGCTCGAGCAGGGCGCCGAGCGCCGCAACCCCTCCGGGCGCCTGACGACGCCCGAGGACGTTGCCCGAGCCATCGTCGTGCTCTCCCATGCCGACACGGCGTGGATCACCGGCAACACGATCGGGGTGGACGGCGGCGAAGACGTGGTGATGTAGGTGAACGAGTACGTGGTGGCCGTGCTCCTCGGCGTCGTCGAGGGGCTCACGGAGTTCCTGCCGGTCAGCTCCACGGCGCACCTGCGCATCGTCGAGGCGCTGCTGGGCATGGACCTGGGCGATCCCTACTGGAAAACCTTCTCGATCGTCATCCAGCTCGGCGCCGTGCTCTGCCTGCCCATCTACTTTCGCGACCGGCTGCTGGCGTTCGTGCGCACCTTCCCGCATGGCGCCCGCCGTGACCGCACCCTGCTCAGCCACCCGTTGACACTCACCGTGATCGCGTTCGTGACGACGGCCGTGCCGGCCTTCCTGCTGACGAAGATCATCGGCAAGAATCTGGAGAATCTGCGGGTCATGGGCTGGGCGCTGCTGGCGGGCGGCGTGGTGATGTGGGGCGTGGACGCGCTCTACGAGCGCAGCGGGCGCCGCGCGTTCGTCCGGCAGCGGATCACCGCCGGCATGGACGAGATGTCGGTCGGCCAGGCCGTGTGGGTCGGCGCCTGCCAGGTGCTGGCGGCCCTTTTTCCCGGCACCTCGCGCTCGATGGCCACGATCACCGGCGGCGTGCTGGCCGGCATGAGCCGCGCGGCGGCCCTCGAGTTCTCGTTCTTCCTCTCGATGCCCACGATGGCGGCGGCCACGCTCTACGACCTGCTGAAGTCCTTCCGGCCGCGCGGCACCGACGCCATCGGCGCCATGCCGCACACCGCGCACGCGTGGATCGTGCTGGCCATCGGGTTCGTGGTGTCGTTCATCGTCGCGTACGGCGTAGTGGCGTGGTTCATGGCGTGGGTCCGTACGCGCGGCTTCGCGCCCTTCGCCCTCTACCGCATCATCGCGGGCGCCGCCGTCCTGTGGTGGGCGTCGCGCTGATCAGCTCGCCTTCCGCCGTCCCCCGCTGACGTCGCGCCCTTCCTCCACCGGCTCGCGCACGGCGCCGGGCGAGTCGGCGGCCGGCGGCGCCTGCACCATCTGGGTCTTGTGCATCTGGCGTGCGGCGATCTTCTCTTCGAGCGCCGGCGCGAGGCTCTTCAGCAAGATCTTGATCACGCCGTCGGCGCCGACGATCTCCTTGTCCGTGGGGTCGGCGGCCAGACGCACGAGCGTGTCGACGACGGCCTGCGGGTCGTGCAGCGGCGGGGGCGCCTGCACCTCGCGGCCGGTGTAGTTCGCGACGTGGTCGAAGAACGGCGTGTCGTGGGCCGTCGGCATCACCAGGCAGACGTGCAACCCGTCCCGGCCCTGCTGGGCGATCTCCTGACGCAGCGATTCGCTGAGCCCCACGACGCCGTGCTTGGCCGCCGCGTACGAGGTGTAGTACGGGACGGTGTGGCGGCCGAGCTCGGAGGCCACGTTGATGAGGATGCCCTCGCCCTGCGCCAGGAACTGCCGGTAGGCGGCGTAGCTGCCGTAGAGCGTGCCGAGCAGCGTGGTGGCGAGAACCTGCGTGTGTTCGGCCAGCGGCACGCGCTCGAACGGGCCCAGCGCGCCGACGCCCGCGTTGTTGATCCACACATCGATGCGGTGAAACGCATCGAGGGCGCTCTGGGCCAGCCTCTCGACGTGGCGCGGCTGGCTCACGTCCGTGGGGACCGCCAGCGCCCGGGCGCCGGCCTGCCGGCAGGCAGCCGCCACCTCGTTCAGCAGGTGTCCACGCCGCGCGGCCAGAACGACCGTCGCCCCCTGCCCGGCCAGCGCCAGCGCGGTGCCCTTGCCGAAGCCGCTGGAGGCCCCGGTGATGACCACGACCTTGTCGGCCACCCCTGCCGTCGTCATGACGCGGGCAGGGGCCGCAATCGACGTGCCGACGACGCCGCTAGGGCTGGAGCGAGGCCACCTTCGCTTGCAGTTTTTCCATCAGGTGGGGGAACCCACCGGTCTGCATGAGCCGGGCGAACTGGGCGCGATAGTTGCCGAGGAGGCTGGCGCCGCCCACGTTGATGTCGATGACGCGCCAGCGGCCGTCGTCGGAGCGCCGCATGAGGTACTCCATCGGCGTCCGGTCGCCGTCACGGGCCACGATCGCGGCGCGCACGGTCGCACGGTCCGTGTCGACCAGCTCGTCGCCCACCACGATGCGCTGCCCATCCCAGCCGTCGAGCCGGCGGAGGTATGCGCGATCCAGCAGGTCCACGAAGAGCGCCTTGAAGCTCGCGCGCTCCTCCGGTGTGCGCTCGGCCCATGCGCGGCCGAGCGTGCGGCGCGAGGCCTCGTCGAAGTCGAACACCTCGGTGACGATGGTGCGGACCTCACGCTGCCGCTCGACGGCGGCGGTGCTGCGGTCGGCCAGGACGCCGATCACACGATCGGCCTGGCGCTGCAGCTCGTCGGCGGCGTCGCCGGCGATCGCGGGGGACGCGGCCAGCGCGGCCGCGAGCAGGGTGAGAGCGGCGACAGCGTGCGGAACTCGCATGGGGTGAGCCTCCACCCCATCGGAACTGCAAGGGGAATGCCCGGCCGCTTTTACGCGGACTTCGCGGCTCCGGCAGAGTAACCGTTTCCCGACAATGAGCGCTGCAGGCGCGCTTTTCTATCCGGGGCGGACGCGGGCGGGCATCGCCTTGGCCAGCCCGCCGAGCAGCCGCTCGCGGGTGACCGGCTTGGCGAGCACGACGTCCACGTGCTGGGCGTGACTGGCGTCGAGCTCGTCGGCCCAGCCGGTGAGGAGCACGATCGGCACCGCGCGCCGGCGCTTGAGCTCCTCGGCCAGGGCCAGCCCCGTCATGCCCGGCATGCCGAGGTCGCTGATCACCACGTCCACTTGCTCGCGCTCGAAGAGCTCGAGCGCCTCCCGGCCCGACGCCGCGGTGACCACGGTGTGGCCGGCCGCCGTCAGCATGGCGCGGATGACGTCGAGCACCTCCGGCTCGTCCTCCACGGCGAGGATGCGCATGGGCTCCAGCGTCGGCAGGAACGCCGGCGTGCGCGCGGCGTCGATGCTGATCGCGGGGAACGACAGCGTGAAGGTCGTGCCCACGCCCTCGCGGCTCGCCACGCTGATCGTGCCGCGATAGCGGTGAACGATCTCCTGGGCCAGGCTGAGGCCGAGGCCCGAGCCGCCCTCGCTCGAGCGCGTGGTGAAGAACGGCTCGAACGCCAGGCGCTGGACCTCGGGGCTCATGCCGCGCCCGCTGTCGGCGATGGACACCACCGCGCGATCGTCCTCGCCGCGCACGTGCAAGGTCAGCCGCCCGCCTTCCGGCATGGCGTTCAGCGCGTTCTCGAGGATGTTCAGCATCGCCTCGCGGATCTCACTGGCCACGGCGAGGATCAGCGGCGCCGGCTCGGCCTTGAGGTCGATCTCGTAGCGGATGCCGCGGCGGGCGGCCTCGTTGTCCCACTGCGGCCGCGTGAGGGCCAGGAGCTGCTCGAGCACGTCGCGCAGCTGCACCCCTTCGGGGCCGCGCACGCGCGAGGGCCGCGAGTAGTCCTGCAGCCGGCGCACGGTCTCCACGCTGTCGGAGGCGCCCTGGTTGATCACGCGCAGCGCGTGCACCAGCTCCTCGCGATCGATGGCCTCGTCGGCGGCCAGCCGCTCCAGCAGCATCTCGGTCCAGCCGAGCACCGGTGTGAGCCGGTTGTTGATGTTGTGGGCGACGCCGGCGGCCAGCGAGCCGAGCGTGCGGAACTTCTGCTCGCGGATGAGGCGGAAGCGCAGCTCGTGCTCGCGGCTGACGTCGCGGAAGACACCGATGCGCTGCACCTGGCCGTCGCCGGCGGCCGCCGTCGAGAGGCTCACCAGCACGGGCCGCGGATCGCCGGCGCCCGTGATCAGCAGCACCTCACCCTGCCAGGTGGCGCCGCGCATCTGGGCGGTGAGGGCGTTGACGTCCTGTGACGACGTCGCGAGCAGCTCGGTCCACGGCCGCCCGCGCAGCTCCTCGGCAGCCACGCCGACCATCTCGGCGAAGGCGCGGTTGGCGAAGATCACCGAGTCGTGCGCGTCGGTGACGATGACGCCCTCGCCGATCCGCCGCACCACGTCGGCCAGCTCCCGGGTCTCGGCCTGCAGCCGCGCGTGCACCATCGTGACCGCGATGCGGTCGGCCACGATGCGCAGCACCCGCTCGGTGCGCGGATCGAGGCGCCGCGAGCGCCGCGCCACTTCCAGCACGCCGATCGGCGCGCCGCCCACGATGAGTGGGGCGACCATGAGCGAGCGGAAGCCGCCTTCGCGGATCGCCGGGTTCGCCACCCGGGGATCCGCGGACGCGCCGTCAGGAATGATGACGGGCGCCTGCGTGGACAGCGCGATGGCCGCCACCCCGCTGTCGGCGGGCATCGACACGCGGCTCAGGTCGCCGCCCAGGCCGGCCGCGGCCCGCCCGCGCAGCTCGCTGTGGGCCTCGTCCAGCAGCAGGATGGCGGCGGCATCCGCGTTGAAGACCCCGGTCACCAGCTCGACCATCTTGCCGAGCAGCGCGTCGGCATCGGTCGCGCTCAGCGCGGCCTCGGCGATCTCCTCGAGCGCCTGGATCTCCGCGGTGCGCCGGCTCAGCAGGCGGCCCGTGACCAGCGTCCGCGTCCGCGCCACCAGCTCCTCGGGCAGGAACGGCTTGGTCATGTAGTCGTCGGCGCCGTCACGCAGGCCACGGATCCGCGCCGACGGGCTCGACAGCGCGCTCAGCACCAGGATCGGCGTGGCGGCGAGCTCCGGACGCCCCCGCAGCCGCTCGATGACGTCGTAGCCGCTCATCCCCGGCAGCATGAGGTCGAGGACCACCAGGTCCGTCTCCGGCGTGTGCTCCAGCGCGGACAGCGCCGCCTCGCCGGTGGGGACCGACTCCACTTCGTAGCCTTCGGCCACGAGGAGGTCGCGCAGCAGGATGGACGTGTCTCGGTTGTCCTCGACCACCAGGATGCGGGCCGCTTCTGTCACAGGGTGCTGGCTCCTACGCCCGTCTGCAGAGTGGTGGCGACGAGGCGGGCCAGCTCGTCGGGCGTGAACGGCTTGGTGAGATACGCGTGACAGCCGGCGTGCAGCGCGGCCTCACGCTCCTGGGTACGGGACAGCGCGGACACCGCGATGATCGGCACCGCCGCCGTGCGCGGGCTCTGCCGCAGGCGGCGCGCGACCTCCCAGCCGCTCACGCGCGGCAGCATGAGGTCGAGCAGGATCAGCGTCGGCACGCGGTCGGCCGCCTCGCGAATCCCCTGCTCGCCGTCGTCGCACACCCGCGCCACGCCGCCCAGCACGTCCTGCACCACGACACGCATGAGCTCGCGCGTCTGCTCTTCGTCCTCCACGATCAGCACCTCGCGGCCGTTGAGGAACGGCTCGACCGGCACCGCCTCCATCGGCTGCACCGTCTCGGTGATCGGCACCGACGGCGCGATCGGCATCGTGAAGGAGAAGCGGCTGCCGTGGTTCTCGCCGTCGCTCTCGGCGCGCACCACGCCGCCGTGCAGCTCGACCAGACGGCGCACGATGGCCAGGCCCAGGCCCGAGCCGCCGTGACGGCGCTGCATCGGCGCCTCCACCTGGTAGAAGGGATCCCAGATGCGCGCCAGCTCGTCCTTGGGGATGCCGACACCGCGATCCTCGACCGCAACCCAGACCTGGTCGCGCTGGGCGCCGGCCGTAACACGCACGAGCCCGGCGGTGGAGCTGAACTTCACGCCGTTGCCGACGAGGTTCACGAGGATCTGCTGCAGACGCGAGGGATCGGCCTGCACCAGCGGCAGGTCCGAGGGCACCGCGTTCTCGATGCGGATCTGCTTGGCCTGCGCGGCCACCGTGACCACCGTGATCACCTGGTCCACCACGTGGCGCACGTGCGTGGGCCGCGGATTCAGCTCGACGCGTCCGGCCTCGAGGCGGGAGACGTCGAGCAGATCGTTGATGAGGTCACTCAGGCGCTGCGCGCCGCGGAAGATCGCCTCCTGGTGCTCGAGCTGCTTGCTGCTGAGCGGACCGTGCACCTGCCGCGTGAGCAACCGGCTGTAGCCGATGATCGCCGTCAACGGCGTGCGCAGCTCGTGGCTCACCATCGCGAGGAACTCGCTCTTGAGCTGGTCGAGCCGGCGCAGCTCCTCGTTGACCTGGGCCAGGGCCTGCGCCTCGCGCTCCTTGAGCGCGTACTCCGTCTCGTACTCGCGCACGAGGCCGGCCGTCTCGATGAACACCGCATAGCGACGGCGCAGCAGCAGGAACGTGAAGGTGGCGACGGCCGCCAGCCAGTCGACGGCAATCAGCGTGTAGGCAGCGCCATCCGGCATCGTCCACGGCGTGGCCCACACGCGCACGGCCGCGCGCATGCCGACGCCGAGGAACACCAGCGCGAACACCACCCCGAGCGGCTCCACACCGCGTGAGGCGCGGTGGTGGATCGCCTTGATGACGAGCGCCGCGACGCCAAGCGACGAGGCCGCCAGCACGAAGTTCGCGAGGCGGAAGACGATCTCGGATGAGGAGGCGGACATTGTGAGGCGCTTCTTCGGCGACTCCCTGAGGCCTCATGGTACACGCGGCTCCCGCGCGGTTGAAGCGGGTGGCGACGATTGATGTGAAAGCTTTTACCGGGCGTCCCCAAGTCCGCGCCGATGGAGGCTTTCACCATGCGCAGTTTTACAATGCCGTTTTCTCCTGTCATGGCGATGACGGAATTGTCGGCCAGAACCCTTTGAAGAATCCGGGACAACGCGCATGTGCGCCATTCATCGCGTGTTTCAGCGCCGAACGGTGCGGCATGCTCGTTGCTTTTCCCGGACCGCATGTTTCGCTCACGATCGTCCTGGCTTCGGGTTTTGCGGCTCTACGACGAGACGGATTCCTACCCCCCCGCGGCGCCGGCGGACGAGCAGCTCGCGCTCATCGACGCGCGCGTGCACGCCCGATCCCGGTTCCGAAGTGTGGGAGATCCGGGACGCTTTGCGCTCTACTCGGTGCACAACGGAGACACCGTGCCGCTGCTGGCGCTGGCGGCCCCGGCGGCCGAGAGCGAGGGAGAACACACGCTCGTCGCCGTGCGCGAGTTCCGGCGGGTCCCGCTGGCGGCCTCGTCGCTCGCGATGACGATCTTCACCGCCGGCCCCGGCCGGGCCATCCAGGTGGTCGCCGCCCTCGCGCACTTCGTCGAGCGCGCCGTCGACCTCTACCAGCCGGGCTACTTACTCCTGGCCCACTCGCTCGAAGAGCCGCGGACTTCACTGCTGCTGATGGCGGTCCACGACTCGACCGCGCTCGGCGCCGCCGCGACGGCTGCGTTCAGCCTGGACGCGCTCATGCCCGAGCTCACGCCGCTGCTGGCCCACGAAACGGAGACCTATGAGTACTGCCCGGAGATCGCGGCTGAGCCGGTGATCGGAGCGGTGTCGCCCTACGCCGTGTAGCCCGGAGGGGGACTTCGTCCCCCTTCCGGCGGTCGTCGCCCTTCGGGCGCACTCCTCCCTGCCTCCCCCTGGATCACGATTGCGCCGGCAAAGCCGGCGCTCGAAAGCGATTGAGTGAACGCGGGGCGCCCTGATTGGGCTTCGGCACTGATCGACACCTACTTCGATCCAACAGCGAACGCTTCGATCCGATCGCGACCATTGCCGCGTTCGAAGTTACTGGGTTGGTGTAGCCCGGAGGGGGGCCTTGCTCCCTTCCGGCGGTCGTCGCGCGCCGTTCCGGCGC
>JBKPRI010000302.1:0-6272 GCA_046734515.1 Candidatus Methylomirabilota bacterium
CCCCTGCTGGATCCCGACACGGTGGACACCCCGAGCCGGCTGCGGCCGCCGCTGACCGCCGGGCACCCGCTCGGCACCGACGAGTTCGGCCGCGACCTGCTGGCCCGCCTGGTGTGGGGCGCGCGCGTGTCGCTGCTGGCCGGCGTGGCGACGGCGGCCGCCTCGATGGTGATCGGGGTGACGCTCGGGCTGCTCGGTGGCTTCTACACGGGCTGGATCGAGGCGGTGGTGATGCGCCTCACCGACGTCCTCATGGCCTTCCCGTACATCCTGCTCGCCATCGCCATTGTCGGCGGGCTCGGGCCCGGGCTGCGCAACGCGATGATCGCCATCGCCATCGTCGGCTTTCCGCTCTACACGCGTCTCGTCCGCGGTGTAGTGCTCTCACTGCGGGAGCGGGAATTCGTGGAGGCCGCCCGCGCGCTCGGCGCCGGCAACGGCGTGATTCTCGGCCGCCACATCCTGCCGCACCTGCTCTCGCCGGTGATCGTGGCATTCAGCCTTGACGTCGGCGTGAAGATCCTGGCCACGGCCGGGCTGTCGTTCCTGGGTCTCGGCACCCAGCCGCCGACGGCGGACTGGGGCAGCATGCTGGCCACCGGGCGCCAGTTCGTCGTGCTGAGCCCCCACGTGGCGCTCCTGCCCGGCCTCGCCATCTTCGTGATCGTGCTCGCCCTCAACATGGTCGGTGACGCGCTCCGTGACCTCCTCGATCCGCGCGTGGGCTGAATGGAGCTCACGGTCAACGGGACCGCGCTCTTCTGCCGCGCGATCGGCGAGGGTGTGCCGTGCCTGTGCCTGCACGGCGGCCCGGGCACGGATTCGTCCGGCCTCGCCGTCAGCCTGGCCCCGCTCGCGACCGCGCTCGGACTGCGCCTGGTGCTGTGGGATCACCGCGGTCACGGCCGCTCGCAGTGGGACGACGTCACCGCGTGCACCCAGGACCAGCTCGTGGCCGACGCCGAGGGCGTGCGCCAGGCGCTCGAGCTGGGGCCGGCGCTCGTGCTCGGCATCAGCTGGGGCGGCTTCCTGGGGCTGATGTACGCCGCGCGCTATCCGGCCGCCGTGCGCGCGCTGGCGGTGGTGGGCGCTGCCGCCAGCCGCGACTTCATGCCGCGCGCGGAGGACAACGCGCGCCAGCGCGCCACGCCGCCCCAATGGGCCGCCTATCGCTCGCTGTGGGACGGCGCGCTGACGGACGACGAGAGCTTCCGGAAGGCGTTCGACACGATCCGCCCGCTCTACTTCTTCGATCAGCGGCTGGCGGGGGCGAGCGTCTCGGCCCGCGCCGAGACGCGCTACCGGCTGGCCGTGCGCAAGTTCATCATCGACCACGAGTACGCGCGCTACGACTGCCGCGCCGAGCTCGGACGCATCGCGTGCCCCACGCTCGTCGCGGTGGGGCGCCACGACTGGATCTGTCCGGTGGACCAGGCGGAAGAGATCCACCGCCTCGTCCCGCACTCGACGCTGGCCGTGTTCGAGTCGAGCGGGCACTCGCCCCACGTCGAGGAGCGGGAGGCCTTCGTCCGCGCGCTCGGCGCTACTTTCCGGTCCAGCGCACCGCCTTGAGCGACTGGTAGATCCCCCCGAAGGTCGGCAGCGCGACGAAGCCTTCGTAGCCCTGCCGCGTCACGTACACCTGCTGCGGGAAATAGAGAAAGACGTACGGGGCGTCCTCCATGAGGACCTTCGAGAACTCGCCGTAGAATTTCTTGCGCTCGGCCACCACGGCCGTGCGGCGCGCCGATTCGAGCAGCTCGTCCACCCGGGGGTTCTTGTAGTGGGCGAAGTTGCGGCCTTTCCACTGGCTCGAGTGCCAGATGGTGTACGCGAACGGGTCGGGGTCGTGGTGGTTCGTCCAGTTCACCACGATGCCCTCGAACTCGGAGGCGAAGAGCTTCTTCACGAATGTCGGCCAGTCGAGCGGCTCCAGGCGCGCGTCGACGCCGACGCGCTTGAGGTATTCCTGCACGATCACCGCCGTGTCCTTCACCGTCTGGTTGGCCACGTCGTGGCGGATGGTGAACGTGAACGGCTTGCCGTCCTTGACCAGGATGCCGTCGGCGCCCGGCTTGAAGCCTGCCTCGGCGAGCAGCGACCGGGCCTTGGCCGGATCGTACGGGTAGGGCTTGACGGAGGCGTCGTAGGCCCACGAGGACGGCGGGAACTGTCCCGTGGCCGGCGCCGCATAGCCCTGCAGGACTTCCTTGATCATGCTCGGCACGTCGACGGCGTGATTGAGCGCGCGCCGCACGCGCAGATCGGTGAAGGGCGCCACGTCCTGACGCCAGCCGAGGTACATGTACGACGTGTTGTCCGCCGTCAGCACCTTGAGGCCGGCGGTCTGCTTGAGGCGGGCCACCTCGGTGAGCGGCGGGTTCTCGATGAGATCGACCCCGCCCGAGCGCAATTCTTGAAGGAGCACGACGGCATCGGGGATGATCCGGAAGATCACGCGGTTCAGCGCGGGGCGGCCGCCGTGATACTTGTCGTTGGCCTCCAGCACGACCCGCTCGGCCCGCCGCCACTCCACGAGCTTGAAGGGGCCGGTGCCCACCGGTTTGCGGTTGAACTCGGCGGTGTTCAGATCCTGGCCCTTGAGCAGGTGCTCCGGCACGATGCCCGCGCGCGGGTTCACCAGCACGGCGAGGAACGAGCCCGAGGGATAGCGGAGCCGGAAGCGCACCGTGTGGTCGTCCACGACCTCGATCGGCCGCACGGTCAGCTCCTCGGGCTTCTTCGGATTCTCCTTGGCGGTCAGCTCGGGAAACCCGGCGAGGGCATCGAAGTACGCGCGGTGCGGTGTCGTCACCTTCGGATCGAGCACGGAATAGAAGGTGAAGGCGACGTCGCGCGCGGTGAACGGCTTGCCGTCGTGCCAGGTGACGCCCTTCTTGAGCTTGAACGTGTAGGTGAGCCCGTCGCGCGACGCCTCCCACGACTCGGCCAGCAGCGGCTTGACGTTCAGGCTCGCGTCCAGCTCGAGGAGGCTGTCGAAGATCGGCCACTCCACCGTGTACGAGATGCCGTCGGTGGCGACGACGGGGTTGAGCGAGGTGGCGTCGCCGCCGAGGCCGACGACGAGGTCGCGGCCGGCGCCGAGCCCCGGCCGTGGACCGGCCAGCGTGAGCAGCACGACGAGCGCGGCGAGCACGATGGAGTGGATCACGAGCGGTTCCTCCTCACGCGGCGCCGCGCAGCGCCGGATCGAAGGCGTCGCGCAGGCCGTCGCCGAACAGATTGAACCCGAGCACGGTGACGAAGATTGCGAGGCCGGGGAAGGCGGCCACCCACCACGCCGAGGCGAGGAACTGGCGGCCTTCCACGACCATGTTCCCCCAGCTCGGCAGCGGCGGCTGGGCGCCGAGCCCGAGATAGCTCAGGCCCGACTCGATCAGGATGGCCTGGCCCAGCATCAGGCTGGTCTGCACGATGATGACGGGCACCGCATTGAGCAACAGGTGCCGCCCGAGGATGCGCGCGTGGCCGGCGCCGAGCGCCCGCGCCGCCTGCACGAAGTCGCGCGCGCGCAGGGCCAGGCACTCCGCGCGCACGACCCGCGCGGCCGGCGCCCACGTGACCAGCGCGATCACCAGGGCGGTGTTCAGCAGGCTGGCCCCGAAGAGCGCGACCACCACCAGGACGAGGAAGAGCGCCGGCACCGAGAGGAACGCGTCGGCGGCGCGCATGACCGCCTGGTCGGTCCCGCGCCCGAAGTAGCCGGCGGCGCCGCCCAGCACCGTGCCGACGACGAGCGAGAGCGCGGTGGCGGCGAAGCCGATCTGGAGCGATACGCGGCTGCCCCACATGACCCGGCTCAGCACGTCGCGGCCGAAGCCGTCGGTGCCGAGCCAGTGCGCGCGCCCGGGCGGGCGCAGCCGCTGCGTGAGCGACTGGCTCGAGTAGCTGTACGGCGCGGCCACCGGCGCCAGGGCGCCGGCCGCGAGCATGACGGCGACCGCGCCGGCGCCGATCATCCCGCGCCGGTTGCCCAGCAGGCGCGCCAGCGCGCCGTCTCTCACTGGTAGGAGATCCGGGGATCGATGACGGTGTACGCGAGATCGGTCAGGAGATTGGCCGTGATCACCACGGCGGCCACCACGAGGTTCACGCCCATGATCACCGGATAGTCGCGCTCGAACACCGCGCCCACGGCGAGCCGCCCCAGGCCCGGCCACGCGAAGACCGTCTCCGTCAGGACGGCGCCGCCCACGAGCGTCGGCAGCGAGAGCCCGATCACCGTGACGACGGGGATCAGCGCGTTGCGCAGCGCGTGGCGCCAGACGACCCGGCCGTCGGCGAGGCCCTTGGCGCGCGCGGTGCGCACGTAGTCCTGGCGCAGCGCCTCCAGCAGACTCGAGCGCGTGAAGCGCATGACCGCGGCCATCTGGATGAGGCCCAGCGTCAGGGTGGGCAGGATCGCGTGACGGACGCGCGAGACGACGTCGCTCTCGTGTCCGTACTCGGCCAGCCCCGACGGCGGCAGCCAGGGCACGGCCTCCGAGAAGAGAAGGATCAGCATGATGCCGAGCCAGAAGCTCGGGAACGACACGCCGAACAGCGAGAACGCGGAGCCCAGAGTGTCCCAGGTCGTCCCGCGGCGCATGGCCGCCAGCACGCCGAGCGGGACCGCCACGACGACGGCGAAGAGCAGCGCGGCGCCGGTCAGCTGCAGGGTGGGCCCCAGCCGATCGGCGATGAGCCGGGCCACGGGGTCGCCGGTCTTGAAGGAGCGTCCGAGGTCGCCGCGTACGGCGGCCGAAGCCCACGTCACGTACTGCACGGCGATCGGGCGGTCGAGGCCGAGGCGTGCGCGGATCTGCGCGGCCGCCTCCGCCGAGAATTCACCGCCGATGAGAACCGCCTCGGGTCCGCCCGGCGCGAGCTGCATGATGACGAAGAGGATCAACGAGACGCCGACGAGCATGAGCGCCGCGAACCCCAGCCGGCGCAGGAGGTAGGAGCGCAGATCCGTCATCGGGGACCCTAGTGTACGATGCCCGCCATGACCAAGCGTGAGCGCGTTCTCGCCGCCGTCGCCCGTCGTCCGGTCGATCGTCCGCCCGTCGCGTTCTGGCGCCACGCGCCGGACGTCGATCACACCGCCGAGGGGCTGGCCGAGGCGATGCTGACGTTCCACCGCCGCTGGGACCTCGACCTGATCAAGGTGATGTCGAGCGGCGTCTACTGCGTGGAGGACTGGGGCTGCCGGGTCGCCTACCTCGGCTCGCCGAACGGCGCCAAACAATGCACGGAGCACGCGGTGAAAACGCGCGCGGACTGGGCGCGCATCACGCCGCTCGACCCGGGCGCCGGTGCGCTCGGGCGCGAGCTGGATGCGATCCGCCGCATCCGCAAGGGGCGCGGCGACGACGCGCCCATCCTGCACACGGTGTTCTCGCCGCTGAGCGTCGCGCGCAAGCTGGCCGGTGACCGGCTCCGGGACGATCTCCGCGCCGACGAGGCGGCCGTACGGCCGGCGCTGGAGGCGATCACCGAAACGCTGGTGCGTTACGCGCGCGCCTCGCTGGAGGCGGGCGCCGACGGCCTGTTCTTCGCGACGCAGACGAGCACGCCGGAGTTCATCACCATGGAGGAAAACGGGCGCTGGGGCGCGCCGTACGCGCGGCGGGTGCTGGAGGCCGTGCGCGGCATGTCCAGCCTGACCCTGCTCCACATCCACGGCCGCGACATCTTCTTCGACCAGATCGCCGCGCTGCCGGTCGATGCGGTGAACTGGCACGATCGCCTGACGGCGCCCTCGCTCGCCGAGGCCAAGCGGCGCGTGAGCCACGCCGTCGTCGGCGGCCTCGCGGAGGGGACGACGCTCCGGACGGGCACGCCGGCCGCGATTGCCGCCGAGGTGCGCGACGCGCTCCGCCAGACGGACGGTACCGGCGTCATCCTGGGCCCGGGCTGCGTGTTGCCGCTCGACGTTCCCGACGTCCACCTGCAAGCCGTGCTCGACGCCGCCCGCGCCTGGCACCCATGAATCGCGGTGGACGGACGCCGGTGATGGCACTGGCGCTCGTGGTGACCGCGCTGGCAACGGCGTTACTCGCCGGCTCCGCTCCATCCTCCGCCGCCGACCCCAAAGGCGAGCTGCGGGTGGGCATTCCGTGGACGCCCGAGAATCTCGACCCGACGATGAACCGCTCGTCGATCCGCGCCACCGTCGGCGTCAGTCTCTTCGACTCGCTGGTGGGCCGCGACCGGGACAATCGCATCGTGCCCGAGCTGGCCGAATCGTGGAAGCTGCTGAACGACAC
>JBKPRI010000303.1:0-17294 GCA_046734515.1 Candidatus Methylomirabilota bacterium
GGCCGCGCGTGAGCCCGCTGGCGTTCGTGGCGGCGCTCTTCGCGACCTCCGTCGCCGCCGGTGGCGCCGGCGCCGTGCTGGGCCTCGGCGGCGGCATCCTCCTGATCCCGATCCTCACGCTCTTCTTCGGCGTGGACCTGCACTATGCGATGGGCGCGAGCATCGTGTCGGTCATCGCGACGTCGAGCGGCGCCGCCGCGTCCTATCTGCGCACGAGCCTCAGCAACGTGCGCATCGGCCTCTTCCTCGCGCTCGCCACCGTCTCGGGTGCGCTGCTCGGGGCCGCGCTCGCCGGCGTCGTGCCAGTCCGGCTGCTGCAGCTCCTGCTCGGCCTGGCGCTGGCGTATTCCACGGTGACGACGCTCCGGCAGCTTCGCGTCGAGCTGCCGGAGCCGGCGGAGGCCGACGCGCTCGCCTTGCGCTTCGGCCTCGAGGGCACGTACTACGACGCGGCGCTCGACCGCGACGTGAAGTACCGCGCCACCCGCGTGGCGCGGGGCTTCTCGGCCATGTTCGGGGCGGGATTGCTCTCGGGGCTGCTCGGCATCGGCAGCGGGGCCTTCAAGGTCCTGGCCATGGACCACTTCATGCGCCTGCCGATGAAGGTCTCGACCGCGACCAGCAA
Source organism: Candidatus Methylomirabilota bacterium (assembly GCA_046734515.1). Lineage (GTDB taxonomy): Bacteria > Methylomirabilota > Methylomirabilia > Rokubacteriales > CSP1-6 > AR5. The sequence goes on from JBKPRI010000303.1 coordinate 626, forward strand.
CTTCATGATCGGCATCACGTCGGCGGCCAGCGCCGGCATCTATTTCTCGCGTGGCGACATCCATCCCGTCCTGGCCGCGCCCGTCGCCGTGGGCGTGCTGGTGGGCGCCGCCGCCGGCACGCGCCTGATGGCGCGCCTGCGCAACTCCACAATCCGCAAGGCCTTCCTGCCGGTGCTCGCGTGGCTGGCCATTTCCATGATTCTGCGCGGCCTCGGGATCGGACTGCCATGAGCGCGCCCGTCCGGGTCGAGCGGCTGATCGCGCGGGTGCTGCTGCTGGGCGGCGTGCTGAGCGTGAGCCTCGTGCTCGGCGGCCTCGTCTTCTACGCCGTGCAGGGCCGCCCCGAGGCGCGCGAGATCGTGCGCGTGGTCCGCAACCGCGAGGCCGGGCGCGCGGTCGACGTGTTCACCTCGCTCGGTGACGTCCGCCGGGCGCTCGCGCAGTCGCCGCCCGATCCGCTCGCGGTCACCGCGCTTGGACTGGTCTGCCTGCTCGTCACGCCCGTGCTCGGTGTGGCGATGGCCGGCGTGGCGTTCTGGCGAGCCGGTGACCGGGACTACGCCGCGATCGCCGGCGTGGTCCTCGGCATGCTGCTGCTCAGCTTCGCGCTGGCGGCCGGAGGCTGACGCGTGCTCCGCTATCCTCTGCTACGATCGCGCGATGCCGCCGCGCCGACGCCGGCGAGGTCTCCGCACCCTCGTGGCCCTGCTCCTGCTCGCGCTCGCGGGCTGGCTCGCGTGGCAGTGGTGGCACTGGCCCGACGTGGCGGCGCTCGCGCGGCGCCCGCCGACCAGCACCGCCTTCATCGAGCGCTGGCGCGAGCGCCAGCGCGCCGCCGGCCGCAGCGATCGCGTCGAGCGCGCGTGGGTGGCCTATCCGGCCATCGCGCCCGGCATGAAGGTGGCCGTGCTCGTGGCCGAGGACGCCAACTTCTTCTCGCATCGCGGCTTCGACACCGGCGAGATCCAGAGCGCGCTCCGCAAGTCCTTCGACGACCTCGAGCTGCCGCGCGGCGCCTCGACCATCAGCCAGCAGCTGGCCAAGAACCTGTGGCTCTCGCCCTCGCGCGATCCGCTGCGCAAGGCGCGCGAGGCGGTCCTGACCTGGCAGCTCGAGCGCACGCTCGGCAAGCGCCGGATCCTCGAGCTCTACCTGAACGTCGTAGAATTCGGCCCGGGCGTGTGGGGCGTGGAGAGCGCCAGCCGCCGCTACTTCGGCAAGCCGGCCGCCCAGCTCAGTGACGACGAGGCGGCGCTGCTGGCCGCGGCGCTGCCGAGCCCGGCCGCCTGGCACCCGGGCTCGTCGAGCGCGGCCTACCGGCGCCACGCCGACGCCGTCCGCCGGCGCATGGACAGGGCCCAGTTCCTGAGGAGGCTCATTTGAACCACGATCGCGCTGCGCTCGACGCCGAGTACAACAACCGGGCGAAGGTCAAGGACGCGATGGAGTGGATCGGGCGCTACGGAGCCGAGAGCGCCCGGGTGCGGGCCGAGCTGCCGATGCGCTTCGACGTCCCCTACGGGCCGCACCACGCCGAGCGGCTCGACATCTTCCCGGCCGCCGGGCCGGAGCCGGCGCCGATCCACGTGTTCGTGCACGGCGGCTACTGGCACCGGCTGGACAAGGCCGACTTCAGCTTCGTCGTGCGCGCGCTGCGCCCGGCCGGCGCCGTGACGGTCGTAATCAACTACGGTCTCATCCCGACGATCGACATGGACACGCTCGTGGGCCAGTGCCGCGCCGCGGTGGCCTGGGTGCACGCGCACGCGCGCGAGTTCGGCGGCGACCCCGCGCGCCTCTTCGTCTCGGGCCACTCGGCCGGCGGCCACCTGACCGCGATGCTGCTGGCGACCGACTGGACGGCGCTCGGCCGTCCCGCCGACACCCTCAAGGGCGGCGTGGCGATCAGCGGGCTCTACGACCTCGAGCCCATCCGGCGCTGCTATCTGAACGACGTGCTGGCGCTCACGCCCGAGACGGCGCGGCGCAACAGCCCGGTGACGCTGCCGGCTCCGCGCGCGGGCGCGCTCGTCCTGGCCCTCGGCGGCGACGAGGGGCCGGAGTATCACCGCCAGACGGACGCGCTGGCCGCGGCGTGGGGCGTGAAGGCCGGCGCCGTGCTCGACATGGCCGGCCTCAACCATTTCTCGATCATCAGCGAGCTGGAGAGCCCGTCGAGCCCGCTGGCGCGCGCGATCCAGGCGCAGATGGGGCTGGCGTGAAGCCTTCTGTTACAATCCGCTGCACGCCGCACCGGAGGGGCTGCCGATGCCATTCGTGAACATCACGATCTACGAGGGCCACGACAAGCAGCGCAAGGACGAGGTCGCCAAGCGGGTCACCGAGGCCATCTCGGACGTCTGCAAGGTGCCGCGCGAGGCGATCTGGGTCGTCTTCAACGAGGTGACGCCGCCCGACTGGTACGTCGGCGCCAATCCCGGCAAGAAGTGAGCGCCGCGCTCGAGAAGCTCGGGACCGGCTTCCTCTTCACCGAGGGGCCGCTGTGGCACCCGCGCGGCAAGTTCCTGCTCTTCAGCGACATGCCGGGCGATCACATGCGCCGCTGGTCGGCCGCCGATGGTGTCAGCACGTTCCGCAAGCCGTGCAACAAGTCGAACGGCCTCACCTACGATCGCCAGGGCCGGCTGCTGGCCTGCGAGCACGCCTCCAGCCAGGTGACGCGCACGGAGGCCGACGGCCGCATCGTGCCGATCGCCACCCATTACGACGGCAAGCAGCTCAACAGCCCCAACGACATCGTGTGCAGGTCGGATGGCGCCATCTACTTCTCCGATCCGCCGTACGGCCGCGCCAAGTTCTACGGCGTCGAGCGCCCTCAAGAACTGGCGTTCCAGGGCGTGTACCGCGTCGGCGCCGACGCCAAGTCGCCGCGGCTGCTCGTGGACGACTTCGACCGGCCCAACGGGCTCTGCTTCTCGCTGGACGAGCGGCGGCTGTTCGTCAACGACACCGCGCGCAAGCACATCCGCGTGTTCGACGTGACCGCCGACGGCGGCCTCGCCAACGGCCGCGTGTGGGCGGAGACGAAAGGCGACAAGCCCGGCGCGCCCGACGGCATGAAGCTCGACAGCGCCGGCAACGTGTACTGCTGCGGTCCCGGCGGCATCCACGTCTTCGACCCCCAGGCGAACCTGCTCGAGGTGCTGGAGATGCCCGAGCACACCGCGAACTTCGCGTGGGGCGACGACGATCTGCGTTCGCTGTTCATCACCGCCTCGACGTCGCTCTACCGGCTGCGCCGGACGATTCCCGGCCTGCCGGTCTTCTGAGGCGCACCCGACAAGGAGGAGTCCCATGCAACGTCGCACGATCCTGACTCTCGCCCTCGCCCTGGCGCTGCTGATCCCGCCGGTGGCCGAGGCGCAAAAGCCGATCAAGGTGGGGATGCCCATGCCGCTCTCGGGCCCGCCGGCGCTCTTCGGTGACCCGGCGTCCAAGGGCGCCCAGATGTTCGTGGACGAGATCAACGCCAAGGGCGGCGTGCTCGGCCGCAAGCTGGAGCTCATCGTGCGCGACTCCAAGGCGGACGCCAATGAGGCGGTGCGCCAGGCGCGCGAGCTGATCTTGAAGGACAACGTGGAATTCCTGGTCGGCACGCTCACCTCGGCCGAGGGGCCGGCGGTCTCGGTGGTGGCCAAGGAGAACAAGATCGTCTTCATCGCGCCGATCCCGAAGACCGACCAGCTCACCGCGCCCGACAAGCTCCACCCCTACGTGTTCCGGGTCGCCGCCAACACCACGATGGAAGGCCGCAGCGCCGCCGAGATCGTCGCGAAGTGGCCGGTGACCCGCGTGGCCACGATCAGCTTCGACTACGCCTACGGCCAGGACGTGACGAAGTCGTTCGTGGAGCACCTGAAGAAGCTGAAGCCGTCCGTGGAGATCGTGGACCAGCAGTGGCCCAAGCTCGGCGAGCAGGACTATAACCCCTTCATCAACGCCCAGATGGCCAAGAAGCCGGACGCGATCTTCTCGTCGATCTGGGGCGGCTTCTTCGTGACGTACTCCAAGCAGGCCAAGGCCCTCGGCGTCTTCGACGCGGTGAAGTACAACTTCATCGGCGTCGGCGAGGCGGCCACGCCGGAGACGACGAAGTCGATGGGCAAGGACTATCCGGTCGGCATCTGGGGCAACTCCTACGACGCCTTCTACTGGGGCGAGACCCAGGCGCACAAGGACTACACCGCGCGCCTGTCGAAGTACCTGAAGGACGAGTACCCGTCGTCGTGGGCCGTGCAGGGCTACATCGGCATGCAGTTCCTGGCCGAGGCCATCAAGAAGGCCAACAGCACGGACTCCGACAAGGTCGCCAAGGCGCTGCTGGGCCTGACGGTCGAGACGCCGATCGGGCCGCAGACGATCCGCGAGAAGGACCACCAGGCCAACCGCGGCCAGCTCTACGGCAAGACGGTGATGGACCCGAAGTATCCGTTCGCGATCATGAAGCCGATCACCTACGTCGATCCGACGAAGTTCATGGATTAGTGCCGGACCTGTCGTTCGTCTTCGCGCAGTCGATCAGCGGCCTCACGGCGGCGATGTTCCTGTTCCTCATCGCCTCCGGGCTGTCGCTGATCTTCGGCGTGCTGCGCGTGCTGAACTTCGCGCACGGGACCTTCTATATGCTGGGGGCCTACGCCGCCTTCCAGTTCATGCAGTGGCTCGGCCCCGGGCACGGCCGGTTCTGGCTGGCCGCGCTCGGAGCCGCCGCCGGCGTCGCCCTGCTCGGCGGCCTCGTCGAGCGCCTGCTGTTCCGCCGCCTCTACGGCGCCGAGGAGCTCTACCAGCTCCTGTTCACCTACGCGCTCGTGCTGGTGCTGGGCGATGCGGCCAAGATGATCTGGGGTACCCAGCAGAAGTCGGTGAGCACGCCGCCCGAGCTGGGCGGCAAGGCGCTCTCGCTGTTCGGGGCGACGATTCCCTACTACAACCTGTTCATCATCCTGCTGGGGCCGCTCATCGCGCTGGCCTTCTGGCTCGCCCTGCAGCGCACGCGCGCCGGACGGTTCATCCGGGCGGCGGCGCTCGACCGCGAGACGCTGGGCGCCCTCGGCGTCAACGTGGACGCCCTCTACACGGGGGTCTTCGTGCTCGCCTCCTTCCTCGGGGGCCTCGGCGGCGCGCTCATCAGCCCCATGCGCGCCACCACGCCGGGCATGGACACCGAGATCATCGTGGAAGCCTTCGTGGTCGTCGTCATCGGCGGGCTCGGCTCGTTCTGGGGCACCTTCTTCGGCGCGCTCATCTACGGCCAGGTCCTGTCCTTCGGCATCCTGTTCTTTCCGCGCTTCTCGATCTTCGCGGTGTTCGCCCTCATGGCGGCGGTGCTCATCGTCCGGCCGTGGGGCCTGCTCGGACGGCCGCTCAAATGATGCGCCGGGTTCCGTGGGGCCTGCTGCTGATCGCCGCGGCGCTGGTGGTGCCCGCGTTCGGCTCGCGCTTCTATACGTTCCTGGCCAACGACGTCCTGATCTGGGCCCTGTTCGCGACCAGCCTCAACCTGCTCGTGGGCTACACGGGGCTGGTGTCGTTCGGCCATGCCGCCTACTTCGGCATCGGCGCCTACACGACCGGCATCCTGATGAAGAAATTCGGCCTGTCGTTCCTGCTGGCCTTTCCGGCCGCCGGCGTGCTGGCCGGTGGCTTCGCGCTCGTGTTCGGCTTCTTCTGCGTGCGGCTCACGCGCATCTACTTCGCGATGCTGACGCTGGCCTTCGCGCAGATCGTGTGGGCCATCTGCTTCAAGTGGAACGAGGTCACCGGCGGCGAGCAGGGCATGCCGGAGATTCCCTACCCGAGCCTCGACTGGATGGGCCGCCTGCCGCTGCTCGGCAGCCTGCGGACCAGCGATCACTTCTATCTGGTCAGCGTCCTGCTGGTCGCCGCCTGCCTGTGGCTGCTGCGCCGCGTGGTCGGCTCGCCGTTCGGGCGGATGCTCACGACGATCCGGGAGAACGCCGAGCGCGCGGAGTTCATCGGCGTCAACGTCCGCCGCTATGAGCTGGCCGCGTTCGTCCTGGCCGGCGCCTTCGCCGGGCTGGCCGGCGGGCTCTTCGGCATCTTCAATCGCGGCGTCTTCCCGGACTTCGCATACTGGACGAAGTCGTCCGAGGTGCTGATCATGACGCTGCTGGGCGGCATGGGGATGTTCTACGGCCCGGCGCTCGGCGCGCTGGTGCTGATCCTGCTCAACCAGCAGATCGTCTCCTACACGGAATACTGGCCCTTCGTGCTCGGCACGATCCTGATCGTGCTGCTGTTCGTCTTCCCCGGCGGCCTGGCCGGCGCCCTCGGCAGCGCGGCGCGGCGGCTGCGGCGGGCGACCTGATGCTGGAGGTCCGCGGCCTGCGCAAGTCCTTCGACGGCTTCCTGGCCGTCAACGACGCCAGCGTGAGCGTGGCCAGGGGACAGATCGCGGCCATCATCGGGCCCAACGGCGCCGGCAAGACGACGCTGTTCAACCTGATCACCGGTCACCTGCGCCCCGACTCCGGCGCCGTGGTGCTGGAGGGCCGCGACATCACGGGGCTGGCGCCGCACGACGTCTGCCGGCTCGGCATGGGGCGCTCGTTCCAGCGCACGAACATCTTCCCGAAGCTCACGGTCTTCCAGAACGTGCAGGCGGCCTTCCTCTCGCACCGCGGCCGCGGCCGCGATCTGTGGAGCCGCGTGGACGAGCTCTATCGCGACGAGACCGAGACGCTGCTGGCCTCGCTGGGGCTGCGCGAGCGCGCCGGCGAGGTCAGCGGCTTCCTCTCGCACGGCGGCCAGAAGCAGCTCGAGCTGGGGATCGCGCTGGCCAGCGAGCCCTCCCTGCTGCTGCTCGACGAGCCCACCGCGGGCATGTCGGTCACGGAGACGCGCGAGACGATCCGGCTGGTGGAGCGGATCGCGCGCGAGCGCGGGCTCACGCTGCTGTTCACCGAGCACGACATGGAGGTGGTCTTCTCGATCGCTCAGAAGATCACCGTGCTGCACCAGGGCCGCATCATCGCCGACGGCCCGCCCGCCGACGTGCGCGCCGACCCCGAGGTGCGCCGCGTCTACCTGGGCGAGCGATGACGCCCCTGCTCGACGTGCGCGAGGTGCACACGGCCTACGGGCTCTCCCGCGTGCTCTTCGGCGTGTCGCTCGAGGTCGCCGCGGGCGAGTGCGTGTGCCTGCTCGGGCGCAACGGCGTCGGCAAGTCCACCACGATGCGCTCGATCATGGGCCTCACGCCGCCGCAGAGCGGACGCATCACGTGGAAGGACACCGACATCACCGGCTGGGCCCCCTACCGCGTGGCGCAGGCCGGCATCGGCTTCGTCCCCGAGGACCGGCGCATCTTCGCCGACCTCACCGTCTGGGAGAACCTCGATGTTGCCGCCCGCGCGCGTGGCCCCTGGACCATCGAGCGAGTGTTCGACCTGTTCCCCAAGCTCGCCGAGCTCGCCGGTCGCAACGGCGGCTATCTCTCCGGCGGCGAGCAGCAGATGCTCACCATCGCCCGCACCCTGATGGGCAACCCCGCACTGCTGCTGCTCGACGAGCCCTCGGAAGGCCTGGCGCCGCTCGTCGTGGATCACCTGCGCGAGCAGATCGCCCGGCTCAAGCGTGAGGGATTGACGATCTTGCTCGCGGAGCAGAACACCGAATTCTCTCTCGCGCTCGCGGACCGCGTCTACGTCCTCGAGAAGGGCTCCATTCGCTTCAGCGGCCCCGCCGCGCGCCTGCGCGACGACACCGCCCTCCGCCACGAGCTGCTGGCACTCTAGGCGCCCGCCGCCCTACACCTCGCTCGCCCGGAACGTGTCGCACTGACGCAGGTCGCCGGTCTCGAAGCCGCGGCCGAACCACTTGACGCGCTGCTTGGACGAGCCGTGCGTGAACGTTTCCGGCGCCACGCGGCCCTGGGTCTGCCGCTGCAGGCGATCGTCGCCGATCGCGGAGGCGGCGTTCAGCGCCTCCTCGAGATCGCCCTCTTCGAGGATGTCGCGCGACTGCTTGGCGTGGTGGGCCCAGATCCCGGCCAGGCAGTCGGCCTGCAGCTCCACGCGCACGGACATGGCGTTGGCCTGGCTGCCGCCGCGCTGGCGAGCCGCCGCCGCCTTCTCGGTGAGGCCGAGCAGCGTCTGCACGTGGTGGCCGACCTCGTGGGCGATGACGTAGGCCTGGGCGAAGTCCCCCGGCGCGCGGAAGCGCTCGCGCAGCGCGCGGAAGAAGCTGAGATCGAGGTAGAGCTTCTGATCGGACGGGCAGTAGAACGGGCCGACCGCCGCGCCGGCCATGCCGCACGCGGACTGCACCGAGTTCGTGAACAGCACGAGCTTTGGCTCGCGGTACTGCCGGCCCATCTTCTGGAAGAGCTCGCGCCACGTGTCCTCGGTGTCGGCCAGCACGACCGCGACGAACTCGCGCTCCTCGTCGTGCGCGGGCGACGAGGACGGCGCCTGCGTGGTGGGCGCGCTCGGCTGGTCGGTTTGCAAGATTGCGCCGGGATCGAAGCCGAAGAAGAGAGCCAGCAGGACCAGGACGATGCTGCCGATGCCGCCGCCCGCGATGAGCGTGCCGCCGCCCATGCCACGGCGGTCTTCGATGTTGTCGCTGCGACGTCCACCCGTCCACCGCATCACACGAGCTCCCTGACGCGGTCACCCAGGACGGTGAGCGCGATCTTGTCGCGATTGGGCTCGCCGCGCAGCAGCGAGGTCGCGAAGTTCTTGGCCTGATCGAGCGTGATCTTCGCGGGCAGCGGCGGCTCGAAGGGATCGACCAGCGCCTCGACCACCACGGGTCCCGGGGTGGCCAGCGCCTGGTCGAGCACGTCGCCGCAGCGCGCCGGGTCCTCGATCGTGAAACCCTGCCCGCCGCAGGCGCGCGCGACGGCCGCGAAGTCGATCGGCTGCAGCTCGCAGCCGTACTCCGGGTTACCGAGAAAGACCATCTGCTCCCACTTGATCTGGCCGAGCGTGTTGTTCTTCACGACCACGACCTTCACGGGCAGCCGGTACTTCACGCACGTCACGAATTCCGCCATGAGCATCGAGAAGCCGCCGTCGCCGACGAAGGCCACGACCTGCCGCTGAGGATACGCGATCTGCGCGGCGATGGCGTACGGCAGGCCGCACGCCATGCTGGCCAGGTTGCCGGACACCGTGTGCAGCTGGCCGCGCCGCGCCGGGATGTGGCGCGCCCACCACGTGGTGATCGTCCCGCTGTCGCACGCCACGATGGCGTCGCCGGCCAGGCGGCGGCCCAGCTCGTGGGCGACCACCTGCGGCTTCATCGGCGTGTCCCGTCGCTCCGCGCGCTCGCGCATGAGCTCGTCCCACGCGCGCATCCCCCGCTGCGCCTGGTCGAGGAACGCGCGCTCCCGGCGCCGCGTCAGGTGCGGCAGCAGCGCCTCCAGCGTGCCGCGGCTGTCACCGACCAGCCCGACCTCGACCGGATAGCGCAGGCCGATCCGCATGGGATCCAGCTCGATCTGCACGCCGCGCGCCTGGCCGGGCTTCGGGTAGTACTCGATGTACGGGAACGAGGTCCCGACCATCAGCAGCGTGTCGCAGGCCTCGAGCGCCTCCTGCGACGGGCGGGTGCCGAGCAGCCCGATGCCGCCCGTGGTGTACGGGCTGTCGTCGGGCACCGCGGCCTTGCCGAGGAGCGCCTTGACGATGGGCGCGCCGAGCGCCTCCGCGGTGGCCTCGAGCGCGTCCGTGGCGCCGAGGGCGCCGGCGCCGGCCAGGATCGCCACGCGCTCGCCCGCGTTCAGGATCTCGGCGGCGCGGCGCACGTCGTCCTGCACCGGCAGCCGCGCGCTGCGCGCCATGACGTCCGAGGTGTGGCCGGCGATGTTGCGCTTCGAGCGCTGCTTCTTCGTGGCCGGCATCTCCTGGACGTCCACCGGGATGGTCACGTGGGCCACGCCGCGATAGGCCAGCGCCGTCCGGCAGGCGAGGTCCACGACGTTCTCGACGTGCGTGGGGCCCATGACGCGCGCGTTGTACTTGGCCACGTCCACGAAGAGCCGGTCGAGCTCGACGTCCTGCTGCGTGTAGGTGCCGACGAGATCGTGATAGGCCATGCCGGTGATGGCGAGCACCGGCTGGCCATCGAGCTTGGCATCGTAGAGGCCGTTCAGCAGGTGGATGCCGCCGGGCCCCGAGGTCGCCAGGCAGACGCCCAGGCGGCCGGTGAACTTGGCGTACGCGCACGCCATGAAGGCCGCCGACTCCTCATGGCGGACCTGGACGAACCGGACGCGGTCCTGGCGCCGCCGGAGCGCCTCCATGATCGCGTTGATGCCATCGCCGGGCAGCCCGAAGACGACCTCGACACCCCAGTCGTGCAGGGTCTCGATGAGGATGTCGGCCGCTGTGTCAGCCATCCGCAAGGGCCTCCGGGAGCCTGGGGTGCACTCGATGTGCCAGCGGCCCGCGCGGCGTCATCCCCCAATCTCTGCGCGCAAATGGGGCGACTGGCATACCATAGGGTCCGCAACGGCGGGGGAGCCGTTGGAGGAGCGACATGCGGATCCGTTTCTGGGGGACGCGCGGGTCCATCGCGAAGCCCGGGCCGAGCACGGTGCGCTACGGAGGCAACACCTCCTGCGTGGAGGTCCGGGCCGAGGACACCCTCATCGTGCTCGACTGCGGCACCGGGGCCCACGAGCTGGGCCAGCAGATCGTGGCAGCCAACCCGGAGCCGGTCCGAGGCCACCTGCTCATCTCCCACACGCACTGGGATCACATTCAGGGCTTTCCCTTCTTCGCGCCGCTCTTCCGCGCCGGCAGCGAGTGGGACGTGTACGCGCCGCGCCAGCGCGGCAAGTCGCTGCAGGAGATCCTCGCCGCACAGATGCAGTACACGTACTTCCCGGTGCCGCTGGGCGAGCTGGCCGCCACGATCCGGTACCATGAGCTGACCGAGGGCGAGTTCGAGCTGGGCAGCGTGCGCGTGATCACGCGCTACCTGAACCACCCGGCGCCCGTGCTCGGCTATCGCCTGGAGGCGGGCGGCGTGTCCGTCGTCTACGCGACGGATCACGAGCCGCACTCGCGCCATCACACCAGCAAGAAGCCCGACGATGGGGCGGCCCCCGTGCACGCCGAGGACAAGCGTCACATCGAGTTCCTGTCCAAGGCCGACCTCGTCATCCACGACGCGCAGTACACCCTGGAGGAGTACCCGGAGCACCTCTCGTGGGGGCACTGCCCGGCCGAGTGGGCCGTGGACTTCGCGGTCGCCGCGCACGCCAAGCGGCTGGCGCTCTACCATCACGATCCCAGCCGCACCGACCGTGCGGTGGAGTCGCTGCTGACGCGCTGCCGCCAGCGCGCCGCCAACCTGCCCGACGGGCCGGAGATCTTCGCCGCCGCCGAGGGCCAGTACCTCGTGGTCGTGCGGCCGGGCGCCGAGAACGCGGCGTCGACGGGCGCCGTCAGGGCGACGATCGACGGCGCCGTCCCCAATCGCGAGATCACGATCCTGGTGGCCGACGACGACGATGACGTGATGGCCGTACTGCTCGACACCTTGGAGCCCGAGGGCTTCCGGGTCTTCTCGGCCAACGACGGCGAGGCCGCGCTGGCCATCGCGCGCGCCGAGCATCCCGACGTGATCGTGCTCGACTGGATGATGCCGGGCCTGGACGGCCTGCAGGTGTGCCGCGCGCTCCGCGCCGATTCCGACCCGCGCCTGGCCGAGGTGCCGGTGGTGCTGATCACGGGCCGCAGCGACGCCGCCGACACCGCCACCGGCTTCGACGCCGGCGTGACCGACTACCTCACCAAGCCCTTCAAGCCGAGCGTCCTGCTCACCCGCCTCCACGCCTGGCTGCTCCGCACCGGCAGCGGCCGCGGCACCAGCTCTCCGCCCGCCTCACGCTGAGCGCCGCGTCCCTCAGCGGACGCGCGGTGTAAAGGTCTTCACCGGTACGTACTGATCGGGCCACGGCAGATCCACGCCCTGCTCGAAGGCGGCGTGACGCGTCCAGTAGGGATCGTAGAGATGCGCGCGGGCCAGCACGCAGAGGTCGGCACGGCCGGCGGCCAGGATGGAATTGACGTCCGAGTACGAGGCGACGGCGCCGACGGTCATCGTGGGGATGTCGGCTTCCAGGCGGATCCGGTCGCTGAACGGCGTCTGGAAGAGGCGGCCGTACTCCGGCTCCTGGTCGGGAACCGTGTTGCCGGCCGAGACGTCGATGATGTCGCAGCCGTGCGCCTTCAGCTCGCGGGCGGTCTGCACGGCCTCGGCCGGCTCGAGGCCGCCGGCCTTCCAGTCCGTCGCCGAGAGCCGTACCGAGATCGGCTTGTCGGCGGGCCACACCGCGCGCACGGCGTCGAAGACCTCGAGCGGGAAGCGCAGCCGGTTCATCAGCGAGCCGCCGTAGGCATCCTTGCGCCGGTTGGTCAGCGGCGAGATGAACGAGGCCAGCAGGTAGCCGTGGGCAAAGTGCAGCTCGAGCAGATCGAAGTCCGCCTGGGCCGCCATGCTGGCTGCGCGCGCGAAGGCGCCGCGCACGTCCTCCATGTCGGCGCGATTCATCTCGCGCGGCACCTGGCTGTGCGGGAAGTACGGCAGCGGCGAGGCGGCGATCAGCGGCCAGTTGCCGTCCGGCAGCGGCTCGTCGATGCCCTCCCAGAGCCGCCGCGTGGAGCCCTTGCGCCCGGCGTGCGCCAGCTGGATGCCGATGGCGGCGCCGCTGGCGCCGTGGACGAAGTCCACGACGCGCTTCCACGCGCCCACGTGCTCGGGCTTGTACATCCCGGTGCAGCCCGGGCTGATGCGGCCCTCGCGCGTGACGTCCGTCATCTCCGTCATCACCAGGCCGGCGCCGCCCACGGCGCGGCTGCCGAGATGCACGAGGTGCCAGTCGTTCGGCGTGCCGTCCTCGGCGGAGTACTGGCACATCGGCGAGACCACCACGCGGTTGGCGAGCACCAGCTCGCGCAGGCGGAGCGGCGTGAACATGGGCGGCGGCGGCGGCGCGGCGGCCACCGGCCTGCCGCTCTGCTGCGAGGCCTTGTCGGCGAACCAGCGATCGACCGTGGCCACCAGCTTGGCGTCGCGGGCGCGCAGGGTCTCATGGGTCACGCGCAGGCTGCGCGTGAGCAGGCTGAAGGCGAACTGCGCGGGCTCGAGGCGCCCGTGATAGCGCTCGGCCTGCTCGAACCACTCGAGGCTGGTCTGGGCGGCCCGCTGGGTGGCCTCGACCTGGGGCCGCCGCTCGGCCTCGTAGGCGGCCAGCGCGCGCGTCACCTCGCGGTGCTCGCCGAGCGCGGCGGCCAGAGCGATGGCGTCTTCCATGGCGAGCTTGGTGCCGGAGCCGATGGAGAAGTGCGCGGTGTGGGCGGCGTCGCCGAGCAGCACCAGGTTGTCGTGATGCCAGCGCGTGTTGCGCACGGTGGGGAACGCGCGCCACAGCGAGCGATTTTTCAGAACCGGGTGGCCGTCGAGCTCGCGGGCGAACAGCGCCTCGACGAAGGCGGCGGTCTCGTCCTCGCTCGCCTCGTCGAGTCCCGCGCGCCGCCACGTCGCCTCGGTCGTCTCCACGATGAACGTGGAGTGGCGCGCGTCGTAGCGATAGGCGTGCACGCGCCAGAGACCGTGCTCGCTCTCCTTGAAGATGAAGGTGAAGGCCGGGAACGGACACGTGGTGCCGAGCCACACGAACCGGTTGCGCCGCCAGTCGATGGCCGGCTGGAAGTGCGCGGCATAGCGCAGGCGCACGGAGGAGTTGACGCCGTCGGCGGCGACCACGAGATCGGCGCCGGCCCACGCCGACGGCTCGGCCACCTCCGTCGAGAAGCGCAGCGTGACGCCGAGGGCGGCCGCGCGCCGCTGCAGGATGTCGAGCAGCGTCTGCCGGGACATCCCCGAGAAGCCGTGGCCCGTCGAGGTGAGCACCTGGCCCTGGTAATGGATGTCGATGTCGTCCCAGTGCGCGAACGCCCGCGTGATGGCCGCGTGGGTCTCGGGATCGGCCTCGCGGAAGTTGTCGAGCGTGGCGTCCGAGAAGACCACGCCGAAGCCGAAGGTGTCGTCGGCGCGGTTGCGCTCGAGCACGGTGACCTCGTGGGCCGGGTCGGCCGTCTTCATGAGGATCGCGAAGTAGAGGCCCGCCGGTCCCCCGCCGACCGAGACGATCTTCACGCGCTCATTCTACCGGACGGTCCGGTTCGGAATGTGCATGTACCCGGGACAGCCGCGCGTCGGGCCGCGTGAACAGGCGGAAAATCGCGACGTCCCGGGAGGCACCATGAACAGGAAGTCCCGGATCGTGGTATTCGCTGCAGTGCTCGGGCTGGCCGGCGTTCCCCTGGCCGCCGATCCGCTCGCCGCCGCCGATCGCCGGGGCGCCGGCGAGGCGCCGCAGCAGGGCATCTCGAGCAGCCACCAGGCCGGTCCGGTGGACGCGCAGGCCAAGGGCCAGGCGGACTACCACGCGGACTATCGCGCCCGGGGCACCCAGGACGAGCCCGACGCCAAGACGCCCGACGAGGCGCGGGCGGACGCTCAGCGCGACCGGGAGCGCGAGCGCGCGCGCGACCCGCTCCGCGCGCCGTTCGTGGACCGCACGCTCGGCCGCACGCCCGGCGCCTGGGGTCGCTGAGCGCCGCTAGGACCTACGTCCGATGGTGCCGGCGCGGCGGCTGCGCCTACCCTCGAGGCACATATGCGCCGCCGCGTGGTCCCCGTGGTCCTGGTCGCTCTGCTCCTCGCGGGGTGTGCGGGACCCCTGCCGCCCCCGCGTCCCGCCGCCCCGAGCCTGGCCGGCACCGCCTGGCAGCTCGTGAGATTCAAGAGCAGCGACGACACGATCGTCACGCCGGACGATCGCTCGCAGTACAAGCTGGCGTTCGCCCGGAACGGCAGCTTCACCGCGCGCATCGACTGCAATCGCGCGCGGGGGACGTGGACCTCGACGGCGCCGGGTCAGGTCGAGCTCGGGCCGCTGGCGTTGACCCGCGCGATGTGCCCGCCCGGCTCGCTGCACGACCGCATGGTCCGCCACCTGTCGATGGTGCGCTCGTACATGATCATGGAGGGACGGCTGTTCCTGTCGTTGATGGCGGACGGCGGGATCTACGAATTCGCGCCCAGCGCTCCCTGACCTTCGCCAGGAAGAAGCGCCAGGCCATCTCCACCCGATGCCGGCGCAGTGAGGCCTCCCCCAGGGCGACCAGCGCGAACAGCCGGCACAGACGCGCGTCGAGCGCGGCCGCACGGATGATCGAATCGGCCAGCGCCGGATCGTTGAACAGCCGCCGCTGGACGCGGACGGAGTCCGCCAGCTCCCCGCCGATCTCCGCGCGCCAGCGCCGCTCGTACGGCGACAGCGCCGCCGCGCTGGTGTCGCCGCGCGCCAGCGCGTCGGCCGCCACCTCGCCGGCGTGGCGGCCCGTCACCATCGCGTAGTAGATCCCCTCGCCGGTGTACGCATTGACGAAGCCGCCGGCGTCCCCGCACACCAGCACACCATCGGCCACCGTGCGGCCGAGCGGCCCGCCCAGCGGCAGGCGGTACGCCTTGAAGTTGTCGGGATTGGAGTGGCCGCGCACGATGCCGCGCGCGGCCACCTCGTCGAGGAAGCGCGCGTGGTGCGGATACGGCGGTCCCGCCAGCGCGCGCTTGTAGAACGACAGCATGTAGCCGACGCCGAAGTCCACGCAGTCGGCCTTGGGGAACACGTAGCCGTAGCCGGGCCGGCCCTTGTAGCCGTACGCGACGTACATCGTCTCGGGATCGGCCATCGAGAGCTCGTCGAGCGGCGTCTCCTCCATCGTGTCGATGGCCAGCGCCTCGTCGCTGAAGCCGGGCGTGAGGCCGGCCGCGCGGGCCACGACGCTGTTGACGCCGTCGGCGCCGATGACGAGCCGCGCCGCCAGCGCCGTGCCGTCCACGCAGCGCACGATCACCCCCGCCGCACCCCGCTCGACGTCCGTCACCCGCACGCTCTCGCGCACGCGCGCGCCGGCGGCGCGCGCCTCGGCGAGCAGCGCGGCGTCGAGGGCGGTGCGCCGCATCGTCAGGTAGAGCGGCGTCTCGCGCGACGCGGTGACCGCGTGGCCGCCCGGCGACTCCATCACCACGCGCCGGATCTCGTGCACGGCGACCCTGGTGCGGATGGTCTCGGCGAGGTCGGGAAAGCGCGCGTAGATCCCGTGGCGGATGCCGCCGCCGCACGGCTTGTCGCGCGGGAAGCGCTTCTTGTCGAGGACCACGACGTCCACGCCCCGTCGCGCGAGGGCCAGCGCGGCGAGCGCGCCGGCCGGCCCGCCGCCGACCACGATGACCTCGGCCTCGACCGATCTCACGCTCGACAGGGTATTACAATGATCGGGTATGCCGGAGTTCCTCCCGTTCGTCCGTCGGTGGTTCGAGCAGACGTTCACGGAAGCAACCCGCCCGCAGCGTGAAGGCTGGGAGGCCATCGCCTCCGGGCGCGACACGCTCATCGTGGCGCCGACGGGATCCGGGAAAACGCTCGCCGCGTTCCTCTGGGCCCTGGACCATCTCAACCGCCTCGGCCTCGAGGGCAAGCTCGAGGACCGCGTCTACGTCGTCTATGTTTCGCCGCTGCGCGCGCTGAACAACGACATCGAGAAGAACCTGCGCGAGCCGCTGGCCGGCCTGCGCGCCGCCGCCGAGGCGGACGGCGTG
>JBKPRI010000304.1:0-6318 GCA_046734515.1 Candidatus Methylomirabilota bacterium
GCGCAACCCACGCAGTTCGCGACGCCGCCGGCGACACCGCCGCCGGCGGCGCCCGCGGCGCCATGCGCCAACCCGGCGGTCACCTCCGCCGGCGGCGTCGCCTATACGAAGTGCGGATCGACGTGGTACACGCAGGCATACGGCGACAACGGTCCGGTCTACGTGCCGTCCGGCCCGCCGCCGGGGTCCTGAGCCTCCACCACTCCTGCTGTTGAACGAACGCACCGGCGGGGTATAGCATCGCCGCCGTGCCCGTCGAGATCATCGGCATGATCGGGGTGAAGCCGGAAGGCGCGGACGGCGCCGCCGTGCACGTGATCGGGGGCGCGGTCGATCGGCCCTGGCTCCGCGCGTTTGCCCAGGCACACGAGACCGCCGATTTCGACCGCGTGCTCGTGGGCTACACCTCGACGTCGGCCGAGGGCTTCGCGGTGACGGGATATGCGGCCGCGCACACCGAGCGCCTGAGCTACCTCATTGCGCACCGGCCCGGCTTCGTCGCGCCGACGCTGACCGCGCGGGCTGCGGCCACGCTCGACCACGTCACGGACGGCCGTGTGGCGCTGCACATCATCACGGGCGGCAGCGACGCCGAGCAGACCCGGGACGGCGACTGGCTCGACCACGACACGCGCTATCGCCGCACCAGCGAGTACCTGGACGTGCTGCGCCGGATGTGGACCGCGGCCGAGCCGTTCGATCACGAGGGTGAGTTCTACCGGTTCGCCAAGGCGTTCTCGGAGGTCAAGCCGCTGCAGCCGGGCGGGATCCCCCTCTACTTCGGGGGCGCGTCCGGCGCCGCCGCCACGGTGGCGGCCCGGCACTGCGACGTGTACGCGCTCTGGGGCGAGCCGCTGGCCGCCGTCAAGCAGCGTATCGCCGACATCCACGAGCAGGCTGCGGCCTTCGGGCGCCGCCCGCGGATCAGCGTGTCGCTGCGGCCGATCATCGCGCCGACGGAAGCGCAGGCGTGGGAGCGCGCGCGCCGCATCCTCGCCAAGGTGATGGAGGCGCGCCCGAGCGTGGTGGGCGAGGGGGCGGGCATGCGGCCGCAGGCGGTGGGCGCCCGGCGGCTCGTGGAGTTCGCGCGGGAGTCCGAGGTGCACGACAAGCGCCTGTGGACGCCGATCGCGGCGGCGATGGGCGGCGCGGGCAACACGACCGCGCTGGTCGGCACGCCGGAGCAGGTGGCCGAGTCGCTGCTCGACTACTACGACATCGGCTGCACCACGCTGCTCATCCGCGGCTTCGATCCACTCAACGACGCGCTCGAGTACGGCCGCGAGCTGATCCCGCTCGTGCGCGCCGAGGTGGCGCGCCGCGATCGCGCCGCCACCGTCACCGCGTGAGCACGTTCCTCGCGGTCGTCGGCAGCGTGACGCCACCCGGCCGCCTGAACGCGGCGATCGCCACCGCGGTGGAGATGGCCGCGGCGCGGGCCGGCGTGTCGGCCTCGCTGCTGAACCTGGCCGACCATCGCGTGTCGTTCGCCGACGGGCGCCCGCCCGAGAAGTTCGACGACGACACCGGCGCGGTCGTGGCGCGCGTGACCGGCGCCGACTGCGTGCTGCTGGCCAGCCCCGTCTATCGCGGCACGTTCACGGGCGCGCTCAAGAACCTGCTCGACCTCACGCCCATCGAGGCCCTGCGATCCAAGCCGGTCGGCATCGTGGCCATGGGCGCGACGGCGCATCATTATCTGGGTGTGGACTGGCAGCTTCGGGCGGTGCTGGCCTGGTTCGGGGCGCGCGTGGTGCCGACCAGCGTCTATCTGGAGAGCGCGCACTTTCGCGACGGCGCGCTCGCCGATCCGCCGTCGCGAGCGGCGCTTGCTGATCTCGTCACCGCGCTGCTGGACATGCCGGCCACCGCTGGCGGCGCCTTCGGGCCGCCGCCCCTCGCTGCCGGCCGCGGCTAGCCTTCACATCACGCCCTCGCGCTTCAGGGCGGCGATCTCGTCGGCGCTCATGTCGAGCCAGGCGCTCAGCACGTCGGCGCCGTGCTGGCCCAGCAGCGGCGAGGGCTTGATTCGCGGCGGCCTGCCGTCGACCCGCACGGGCCACGCCGGCATCTTGAACGGCCCGCTCGGGTGCTCCATCACCTGCATGATCCCGCGCTTCTCGAAGCTCGGGTCGTTCTGCAGCTCCATCGTGTCGAAGACCGCGCCCGCCGGCACACCGACGCCGCTGATCAGCGTCATGGCGTCTTCCTTGGTGTGTTGGCGGGTCCACTCGGTGACGATCGCGTCGACCTCGGCCTCGCGCTCGATCCGTGCCGCTCCGGTGGCGTAGCGCGGATCGTCGATCAGCTCCTCGCGCCCGAACAGCTTCATCAGCCGGGCCCAGTGCTCGGGATTGGCGCGGCTCGTCATCACGTAGATCCAGTCGTTGGCGCCGTAGGGTTTGCACTGATAGAGCCCCGACGGCGCGTTGGCGCCCATCACGGTCTTCCCGCCCCGCCGCGCCGCCGCTTTCCCCGTGCGCGCCTGTACCGCGAAGCAGGTGCGCATGTAGTGCAGCATCGCGTCCTGCATCGCGACCTGCAGCCGCCGTCCCTTACCGGTGCGCTGACGCTCCATCAGCGCGCCCAGGATCGTGATCGCCATCAGCATCCCGGTGCCGGTGTCGCCGAAGCTCGGGCCGGGCTTGACCGGCGGCCCATCGGGCTGGCCGGTCACGCTGATCATGCCGCCGGCGGCCTGCGCGATCATGTCGAACGCGAGGCCCTTCTCGTACGGGCTGCCGGTCCCGAAGCCCTGGATCGAGCAATAGATGATGCGGGGATTGAGCGTCTTCACCGCGTCGTAGCCGAGCCCCAGACGCTCGATCGTGCCGGGCGCCATGTTCTCGACGGTGACGTCGGCCTTCTTCAGCAGCTCCCTGACGAGCTCGAGCCCCCGCGGCGATTTGAGATCGAGCGTCAGCGATTTCTTGTTCGCGTTGAACATGTGGAAGTACCACGGGTCATCGGGGGCCTTGCCCGGAAGCACCCGGCGGGCCGGATCGCCCGTCTTCGGGTTCTCGATCTTGACCACCTCGGCGCCGAGCCAGGCGAGCGTCTCCGTGCAGGACGGCCCCGCCTCGAACTGGGTGAAGTCGACCACGCGGATACCGGCGAGACATTCCAGGTCCTGGCAGTTGTCACTCATCGTTGATCGCCTCCCACGGCGCGGGTCATGGTACCGAAATCGGCTCCGTCACTTCCAGGAGCGCACCACCGGCAGCACCTCCTTGGCGTAGAGGCGCAGGCCGGTCTCGGCCACCTCGTACGGCGTGCCGCCGAAGCGGAACGACGTCGCCAGCTCGAAGTCGCCCACGAGGCTGCGCCGCTCGTCGAGCTTCTTCAAGATGCGGTCCGGCGTGCCCCAGACCGCGGCCTCCATGAACGCGGAGACGATGCCGTCCATGCCGATCTCGCGGGCCATCGCGATCTTCTGCGCGTAGGCGTCGTAGCCCTTCACCGTGCTGAAGTGGTCGCCCAGCAGCTCGTAGTGATAGAAGTTGCTCTCCACGAACTTGCCCATGTACCGGCGCGCCGTCGCCCCCGCGCCGTCCATGGTCGGCGTGCACACGCAGAAATCGGCCAGCAGCGGCGGACGGGCCTCGCGGCCGTGCATCTCGCGGACGAGCTCGCGGTGCTTCTGAATGGCCGGCATGCGGATCGGCCACGGCCGGTCGGCGAACATCACCATGGCGGCGTCGAGCCGGGCGGCCGACACCACGGAGTCATCGGACGACGCCACCGCATAAACGCGGCCGTCGAAGCTGCGCGCCGGCCGCGGCCGGATCTCCGTCCGCGGCTGGCGGTAGAAGGGACCGTCGCCCTCCATGACGCCCGTGCGCAGCGCGCGCAGGATCATCCCGGACGCCTCGTCGAAGCGTTCGCGCGATTCGTCCATCGTGCCGCGAAAGGCCGCGAACTCGCGCCGGGCCAAACCGCGGCCGATGCCCAGGCGGAGCCGGCCGCGGCTCAGGTGATCGAGCACGGACACCTGCTCGGCCACGCGGAGCGGATCGTGCCAGGGCAGGATCACCGCGGCGGTACCGAGACCGACGTCGGGGCACGCCGCCGCGAGATAGGACATGAGCTGCAGGTTGTCCGGGCAAAACGAGTAGTCGTTGAAGTGGTGCTCCACCGACCACAGCACGTCGAAGCCGAGGTCGGCGGCCAGGCGCGCCAGGCGAAGCTCCTCGTCCCAGACCTCCGCGTCGGACACGTTGCTCCAGCCGTAACTGGCGAACACCATCTGCAGGCCGATGTTCATCACCGGGCCTCCGTGCTCAAGGGTGTGGGCCCCACGGCGCCGCGGTCAGCAGCTTGACCTCCTGGGACGCTAGCAGCGGACGGAACTTCACGGCGAAGCCCTCGACGAAATCCTTGTTGGCGAAGACCGACGCCCAGTGCGCGCGGCGGTCGGCGTCGTCGTTGAACTTCCACAGGTGCACGAGCTGGTTGATCATCCCCGTGTCGGCCTGGAAGTAGCCGATCAGCTTCTTGGCCTGGCCGCCCTTCTCGAGCGCGGGGTAGCCGAACTCGGTGTAGAGCTTGACCGCCTCGCCCATCTTGCCGACGTGCAGCGTGTACGTGCGCATCTCGTAGACCGTCATGACGATCCTCCTCGAGCTTTGCTGAGCGAGTAGGATAGTGCACCGGAGGGACCCATGCAGCGCTTTCGAGTGGCCGTCGACATCGGCGGTACGTTCACCGACATCGTGTTCCTCGACGCCGACGGACACCGGCACGTCAAGAAGGTCTCCTCCAGCGTCGAGGACTACGCGCGCGCCATCGTCGACGGCCTGCGCGAGGTGTTCGAGGAGAACGGCCTCGGCGGGAGCGACGTAATCGAGGTCCTGCACGGGACCACGGTCGCCTCCAACGCGCTGCTCGAGCTGCGCGGCGTGCGGACCGGACTCATCACCACGCGCGGTTTTCGGGACGTGCTGGAGATCCGGCGCCTGCGCATGCCGCGGCTCTACGACCTCACGTGGGAGAAGCCGCCCACGCTGGTCGAGCGCCGCCTGCGACAGGAAGTGGACGAGCGCATCGACGTGCGGGGCGCCGTGCAGCGGCCCCTCGACGACGGCGAGGTCGAGCGCGTGCTCGACGGGCTGCTCGCCCAGAAGATCGAGGCCCTCGCGGTCTGCCTGCTCAACAGCTGGGCGAATCCCGCGCACGAGGCGCGCATCAAGGCGATCGTGCAGCGGCGCGCCCCCGGGCTGCCGCTCTGCCTCAGCAGCGAGGTGCTGCCCGAGATCAAGGAGTACGAGCGGACGTCGACCACGGTCATCAACACCTACGTGCTGCCGATCGTGCAGCGCTACCTCAAGACCCTGCGGACCGGTCTCGATGGGATCGGCGTGCGGGGGCCGCTGCTGATCATGCAGTCGAACGGCGGCCTGATGACCGACGCCGCGGCGGCCGAGCGCCCGATGCACATCATCGAGTCGGGTCCGGCGGCCGGCGTGGTCGGCGCCCAGGCGCTGGCGAAACGGATCGGGCTCGCCAAGCTGATCACGTTCGACATGGGCGGCACGACGGCCAAGGCCTCGCTCGTCGAGGACGGCGCGATCAGCCGGGCCACGGAGTACCAGGTCGGCGGCGGCATCATGCACGGCTCGCGGCTGCTCACCGGCGCGGGGTACCTGCTGCGCGTTCCTGCCATCGACCTGGCCGAGGTCGGGGCGGGCGGGGGGTCGATCGTCTGGCGCGACGCCGGCGGCGCACTGCAGGTCGGGCCGCGGAGCGCCGGCGCCTCACCCGGACCGCTCTGCTACGACCTCGGCGGCAGTGAGCCGACGGTCACCGACGCCAACGTCATCCTCGGCTATCTGAACCCAGCCGCGCTGGCCGGCGGCGCCGTCAAGCTCAACGCGGCGCGCGCGCACGAGGTCTTCCAGGAACGCGTCGCCGAGCCGATGGGCCTGCCGCTGGCCGAGGCCGCCTATGGCGCCCACCTCATCGCCGCCTCGAACATGATGCGCGCGATCCGCGCGGTCTCCAGCGAGCGCGGGCGCGACCCGCGCGAGTACGCGCTCTTCGCCTTCGGCGGCAACGGTCCGCTCTTCGCCGCCCGGATGGCCCGAGAGCTCGAGATGACCCGCGTGGTGATCCCCCCGGCGCCCGGACTGTTCTCGGCCTTCGGGCTGCTCTACTCCGAGATCGAGCATCACTACGTCAGGACGTGGCGCCGGCGCACGCGGGGACTGGACGCGGCCGAGCTGGCCGAGGCGTTCGGGCGGCTCGAGGACGAGGCGCGGGCCCAGCTCGCCGCCGAGGGCTTCAGCGGCGCGGCCGTACGGCTCGAGCGCTCGGCCGACT
>JBKPRI010000305.1:0-12004 GCA_046734515.1 Candidatus Methylomirabilota bacterium
GCGTCGCGGGGACCGGCCCAGTGCGTGCGGCCGGAGCGGCCGGGACGGCAGATGCGGCGGTGCGCTGGGTCGCTGACGCGGGCTCGCCGGCCGCCTGCCGCGCGCGGCCACCGTCGATCACCGTCTTCGGCTCCGGCGCGAGCTTGCGCGTGGGATCGAGCGTGTCGGCGGCCTGCTTGCCCGCCGGCGCGCCGGCCTCGCCGAATTCGACGAGCACCTGACCCACCTTCACACTCTGACCCGGCTGGACGTGGATCTTCTCGATGCGGCCGGCCATCGGCGAGGGGATCTCGACCGTGGCCTTGTCGGTCTCCACCTCGAGCAGCGGCGCATCCTCGGCGACGACGTCACCCTCGCGCACGTGCACCTGACGGATCTCGGCCTCTGTCAGTCCTTCACCGAGATCGGGCAGGACGAAGGGGCGGGCCATGACGTCCTCCATTGTACGCACCTCTTCCAGGGCCGTCGGGCGGATGACGGTTTCTGTCAACACGCCGGGACGCGGCGGCACGACCCCCATGGGGGGAGGCGTACCTGCCCGATTCCACGAGCGTTTTGCCGTGGCATTCGATTCGCAGTATCCACGGCCAAGACTGGGCCCCGGTGCTCACCGGGAAAGCCTCGCAGGCCCAGCTGCAGCCGTCCCGCTTCCTGCGAGCGTGCGAGTCGTCGCAAGGGCTGGCACCCATGACTACGCGTGGATTTCTCGTAACCCTTTTCGCTCTTCTCCTCGGTGTCACGACGGCCGCGCAGGCGGCGCCGTTCGCGTACGTGACGACGTCGTTCACCGACGCGGTGTCCGTCGTGGACCTGGGCTCCAACACCGTCGTCAGCACGATTCCCGTCGGCGACAGCCCGTTCGGCGTGGCCGTGCACCCGAGCGGCACGCGCGTGTACGTCGCCAACTGGGGCTCCGACAGCGTGTCGGTGATCGATACCGCCACGCGCACGGTGATCGCGACGGTGCCGGTGCTGGACGGGCCGTTCGGCCTGGCCGTGCACCCGAACGGCTCGCGCGTGTACGTGGCCCATCAGTTCGCCGACTCGGTCGCCGTCATCGACACGGCGACGAATGCCGTCCTGACCACGATCGCCGTGGGTAGCCGGCCGATCGGTGTCACCGTGAACCCCGCGGGCACGCGCGTGTACGTGACCAACCAGGGCTCCGCGTCGGTGTCGGTGATCGATACCGCGACGAACGGGGTCGTGGCCACGGTGACCGTCGGCAACGGGCCGTTCGGCGTCGCGGTGGATCCGGCCGGCGCCCGTGTCTACGTCACCAACTCGAACTCGCGCTCGATGTCGGTCATCAATGCGGCGACGAACACGGTGACGGCGACCGTCACGACCGGTAGCTTCCCGCAAGGCGTCGTGGTCCATCCCAACGGCGCCCGGGTCTACGTGGCCAACGCCAGCTCCGGCACCGTCACGGTGGTGAACGCGGCGACCAACGCGGTGGTGGCCTCGCCGCTCGTCGCCTTCGGCCTGTTCGGGATCGGGATCTCGACGGCCGGCGATCACGCGTACGTCGCCAGCGAGGACAACAACGCCCTCTTTCTGCTCGACACCGTGACCAACGCGGTGAGCAGCAGCGTGGTGGTGGGCGACGGTCCGGCCGCCTTCGGCACGTTCGTGGTGGGCGAGGCCGCGGGCTCGTGCGACACCTCGGATCTCGAGGCGCAGCTCGCCAGCGCCCAGGCGGCCCTGCTGTCGTGTCAGGGCGACCTCGCGACGGCGACCGCGCGCTACAACCAGTGCCAGGCCGATCTCAGCTCGCGCGACTCGCAGATCCTCACGCTGCAGGGCCAGGTGGCCGACCGCGACGCGGAGATCGCCCGGCTCAACGGTCAGATCGTGACGCTGCGCGGGCAAATCGACGGTCTGAACGCCGAGATCGGCCGGCTGAATACGCAGGTCGGCGACCTGAACACGCGCATTACCACGCTGCAGGGTCAGGTCGACACGCTGACCGCGGACAAGGCGGCGCTGCAGGCCCAGGTCAACACGCTGACCGCGGACAAGGCGGCGCTGCAGGCCCAGGTCAACACGCTGACTGCGGACAAGGCGGCGCTGCAGGCTCGGGTCAACGCGCTGACCGCGGACAAGGCGGCGCTGCAGGGCCAGGTGAGCACGCTGACCGCGCAGAACACCGCGCTGCAGGGCCAGGTGAGTACGCTCACGTCGCAGAACACTGCGCTGCAGGGCCAGGTGAGCACGCTCACGTCGCAGAACACCGCGCTGCAGGGTCAGGTGAGCACGCTGACGTCGCAGAACGCCGCCCTGACGGCCGACAACCAGCAGCTACGCCAGCAGGTGGCCGCCGCCGCGGTGACCATCAACGCGCTGGTCAGCGATATCTTCGGCGGAAAGCCGACCGCCGCGGTGGCGCTGGCCGCGCGGGACATGGCCCAGGCGGAGCTGACCGCGGCGAAGGCCGCGGCCCCGAACGACAAGAAGCTCAAGGATGCCCAGAAGGCGTTCGACTCGGGCCTGGCCGACCTGAACGGCGGGAACTATCAGCAGGCCGTGCAGGGCTTCAACCAGGCCTACGACACCGCCCACAAGATCCTGACGCGCTAGCTCAGAACGCGAGCGTGTCGCGCGCCGCCCCGAGGACGCGCGCGAGATCGGGCACGTTGCCCTTCTCGCGCGCGAACCCGGGGAACGGCACATCCCACGAGGTCACGCGCGCGATCGGCGCCTCCAGCGACAGGAACGCGCCGTCCATGATCGACGTCGCGATCTCCGCCCCCGGGCCGAAGCTGCGCGGCGCCTCGTGCACGATCACCGCGCGGCCGGTCTTCTGCACCGAGGCAATGAGCGTCTCGCGGTCGAGCGGCGCCACCGTGAGCAGGTCGATGACCTCGCACTCGGCGCCGTCCTCCTCGGCCAGCGTGTCGGCCGCCTCACGGGCCAGCCGCACCATGGCGCCGTAAGCGATCAGCGTGAGGTCGCGACCCTCGCGCACGACCTGAGCGCGCCCGATCGGCAGCGTCTCGATCTCGTCGGGCACGTCTTCCTTGGCTGCGTGGTAGAGGCCCTTGTGCTCGAAGAAGACCACCGGGTCGGGATCGCGGATCGCGCTGATCAGCAGCGCCCGCGCGTTGCGCGGCGCAGAGGGGATCACCATCTTGAGCCCGGGGATGTGCGCGTAGAACTGCTCCTCGGACTCCGAGTGGTGCTCGAGCGCGCGCACGCCGCCCCCGTACGGCATGCGGATCACCATGGGCACGTGGAAGCGGCCCTGCGAGCGCATGCGGTAGCGCGCCACGTGGTTCTCGATCTGGTGGAAGCACTGGAAGGCGAAGCCGGAGAACTGGATCTCGCACACGGGCTTGAGGCCGTAGAGCGCCATGCCCACCCCGGTGCCGATGATGGCGGCCTCGGCCAGCGGGCTGTCGATCACGCGCTTGGAGCCGAACTTGCGGTGCAGGTCTTCCGTCACGCGGAAGACGCCGCCGTCCACGCCGACGTCCTCGCCGATGACCAGCACGTCCTCGTCGCGCTCCATTTCCTGCAGCAGCGCCAGGTTCAGGGCCTTGACCATGTTGAGCTTGGCCATGGTCAGCGCCTCGTCGTCCGCTGGCCGCGCATGGGCGGCGAGGCCTGGCCATCCGCGTCTTCCGCCGGCGCGTGCCCGTTGCCCAGCGTGCCGGCGAGCTGCTCGCGCTGCGCCTTCAGGTGCGGCGGCAGCTCGGCGTACACGTGCTCGAACATCGTGAGCGGCTCGGCCGCGCCCATGGCCTCGAAGCGCTGGATGGCCGCCGCAATCTCCTTGTCGACTTCCTCTTCGAGCCCGCTCTCGAGCAGCCGCTTCTTCTTGAGGTACGCCGTGAAGCGGGTCAGCGGGTCCTTCTGCTCCCAGGCGGCGACTTCCTCGGCCGTCCGGTACTTGGTCGGGTCGTCGGCGGTGGTGTGCACGCCGAGCCGGTACGTCACGCACTCGATCAGCGTGGGGCCGTCGCCGGCGCGCGCACGTTCGGCGGCTTCCGTGCAGGCGGCGTAGACCGCCAGCACGTCGTTGCCGTCCACCTGGAGGCCCGGGATGCCGTAGGCCAGCGCCTTCTGGGCGATCGTGCGCGAGTGCGTCTGCTTCTTGAGCGGCACCGAGATGGCCCACTGGTTGTTCTGCACGACGAACACCGCCGGCACGTGCCAGACGCCCGCGAAGTTCACCGCCTCGTGGAAGTCGCCCTCGGACGTGGCGCCGTCACCACAGAAGGCCATGACGATCGCGTCGTCACCGCGGTACTGCGCGGCATAGGCGAGGCCGACCGCGTGGGGCATCTGGGTGGCGACGGGGATGGTGATGGGCAGGTCGTGCTGATGGTCGTCCGGTTGGCCACCTTCCAGGTAGCCCGCGAAGAGCAGCAGCAGCTTCTCGATGGGCCACCCGCGCCAGAGCATCGCCGCCGTCTCGCGGAACGACGGCACCATCCAGTCGCTCTTGCGCAGCGTGGCGGCGGCGCCGACCTGCGAGGCCTCCTGACCCTTGATGGGCGCGAAGGTGCCGATGCGGCCCTGACGCTGCAGGCGGATCATCCGCTCGTCCAGGCGCCGGCCGAGGAGCATGCCGCGGTACAGCCGCTTCAGCTCGGCTGCGGGAATGTCGGGTTCGAGGGACGAATCCAGGTTGCCGTCGCTGTCGAGGATCGACAGGTGCTCCACCTGGAACTTGGGCTCGAGAACCGTGCGGGGCATGGGGCGCCTCCGTGACAAGGCCATTGTACCCTTGGCTTTCGAGGACGGCACAAGGAGGGACGGCATGGCGTTCATTCGCACGATTCCGCCCGCGGAGGCCGAGGGGCCGGTGCGCGAGATGTACCAGCAGGCCCAGGGCAAGCTCGACTACGTGCCGAACTGGGCGCAGGCCTTCAGCCTGCGGCCGGGCGTCCGAGAGGGCTGGGTCGCGCTGCTGAAATCCATCCAGGCGAACCTTCCGGCGCGGACGTACGAGCTCGTCACGCTCGCCGCGGCCCGCGCGCTCCGAAGCTCCTATTGCTCGCTCGCGCACGGCCGCGTGCTGGCGGAGAAGATTCTCGATGCGCCGAAGGTGACGGCGATCGCGCAGGACGCGCGCGACTCCCCGCTCGAGCCGCGGGAGCGCGCGATGATGGCATTCGCCGAGAAGGTCGCGCTCCAGGCCGACCGCATCGCGGCGGCCGACGTCGAGGCGCTCCGCGGGCACGGCTACCTGGATGAGGAGATCTTCGACGTCGCCGCGGCGGCGGCCGCCCGCTGCTTCTTCAGCAAGCTGCTCGACGCGCTCGGCGTGCAGGCCGACGCGAGCTTCAACGATCTGGACCCGGCGCTGCGGCAGGCCCTGACGGTGGGACGGCCGGTCGCTAGCGCGTGAGCTCGGCTTCCAGATCGCCGATGCTGGCCGCCACGATGTCGACCAGCGCGTCGACTTCCTCGCGCGTGATGCAGAGCGGGGGCGCCAGCCGGACGACCTGGCCGCGCGCGTAGACGATGGCGCCGCGGTCCCACGCCTTGCGGTCGAGCTTGGCGACCGACTCGCCGTCGAGCGGCTTGCCGGAGCCGTCGGGCTGCACGAACTCGGCGCACACCATGAGGCCGCGGCCGCGCACCTCGCCGACGATCTTCTTCTTGCCGATGGCCTGCGTGAGCCCGTCGAGCAGGCGCCGGCCCATCACCTCGGCGTTGGCGACGAGGTTGTCCTTCTCCATGATCTTCAGATTGGCCAGCCCGGCCGCACACGCCACCGGATGGGCGGCGTACGTGTTCGGGTGGACGTTCTCCTGCTTGGCGTCCTCGGGGAACGCATCCGCCAGCTTGCGTCGGGCGATGGCGGCCGAGAGCGGGATGTAGCCGGAGGTGATGCCCTTGGCCACGGACATGATGTCCGGCACCACGCCGTCGTGCTCGACGGCGAACCAGCGGCCGGTCCGGCCGAAGCCCGTGATGACCTCGTCGGCGATGAGCAGGACTTCGAGGTCGTCACAGATCTTGCGCACGGCCTTCAGCCAGCCGATGGGCGGCATGACGAAGCCGCCGGACGAGATGACGGGCTCCATGATCACCGCCGACACCGTGTCGGGCCCTTCCTTCTCGATCGCCTGGCGCAGCTCGCGCGCGCGGCGCTCCACCAGGTCGGCATCCGTGCCGGTGCCGCGGTCGCGGAAGGGGTAGGGCGGCTTCACCTTGGCGAAGCCCGTGGGCTGCAGCGGCGCGTAGGCCTGCGTCATGTGCGGCAGGCCGCAGATGGCGAACGTGCCGGCCGTGGCGCCGTGATAGCCGCCCTCCAGCGAGACGATCTTGTGCTTGTTCGCCTTGCCCCTGGCCAGCCAGTAGTGCCGCGCCATCTGCATCGCGCGCTCGTTGGCCTCCGAGCCGCTGACCGCGAACATCGTGTAGTCGAGATCGCCCGGCGTGAGCGAGGCCAGCTTGGCGGCCAGCTCGGCGGCCGGCCGGTTCGAGAACTGACGCGTGGTCGGGTAGTAGGCCAGGCGCACGGTCTGCTCGCCGATCGCCTCGGCGATCTCACGCCGGCCATGGCCGACGTTGACGACCGCCAGGCCGGCGAAGCCGTCGAGCAGCTTGGTGCCCTTCTCGGTCCACACCCAGACGCCCTCGGCGCGATCGACGACGAGATCCTCGTCGGCGAGCCAGCCGTGATCCTGGGTCTTGTGCGTCCACAGGTGCTTGATGGCGTCGGGGTTGGTCGTCATGCCGGCTACTGTACTCGATGTGCATCGAGGTGGCGAGTCAGGGTCGAGGCGCGCGCGGTCCGATCCACCAGCGCGAGGTACCCGTCGGGCCGCACGAGGTAGAGCGCGTCGCGCCGCAGGCCGGCGCGGCGCATGGCGCGCTGCCATGGGAAGACGTGGAGGGCGAGACCCCGCGCGCGGCACACCGTCTGGATCTCCGGCGCGGCGGCGCCGTAGACGTGGACCTGCCACGCCAGGGCTGCCAGCGGCGCGAAGTTGTCGGCGGCCTCTACCCACGGCAGCCGATCGCCACCGTGCACGGACCCGGCGCGCCCCTCGCTGAGCGGACTGTCGCGATAGCGCACGCCCGTCTGCGAGATCGTCCGGAACATCAGCCGGCGCGCGGCCCTGGCGCGGAACACGAGCGGGACGAGCACCGGGGCCACCCGCGTCCGTACGAAGCGCGCGATCGGTCCGCGGCTGGTGACGACGGTGAAGGCGCGATCGGTGGTCGCGACCAGCCGCCGGGCGAAACCGACGCGCTCCGGCTCGTAGCTGTCGAGGAGCGCGGCCGGCGCGCGACCGTGGAGCACATCGGCGAGCTTCCAGGCGAGGTTGACCGCGTCCCCGATGCCGGTGTTCATGCCCTGGCCGCCCACCGGGCTATGGACGTGCGCGGCGTCCCCGAGCAGGAACGCGCGGCCCTTCCGGAATCGGTCGGCGACGCGGTGATGCACGTGGTAGGTCGAGAACCAGTTCACCCGCTCCACCGCGATGCCCATGCGGACGATGATGTCCTTGCCGACGTCGTTCCAGGTCAGGCGGTGCTTCCGCGTCTCGGCGTCGTCGCGGACGACGCCGATGAGCCGGGCCCGCCGCTGACCCTTCAACGGAAAGACGATCAGGAACTCCGCCCGGTCGAGCGAGCCGTGGATCTGGTCGTCGTCGGCCGGTGCCCGCGCCTCCACGTCGGCGACGTAGAAGAGGTGCTCGTAGGTGCCGCCCGGGAAGCCGATGCCGAGGCCCTGGCGGACCGTCGACGAGGCGCCGTCGCAGCCGGCGAGGTAGGCGGCCCCGTGGACCTCCATGGTCCCGTCGGCGCGGCGCAGCCGCGCGCGCACGTGGTCTCCAGCGTCCTCGAAGCCGACGAGCTCGACGCGGCGCTCGACGGTCACGCCGGCCGCGCGCAGATGGTCGATCAGCAGGCGCTCATGCTCGTCTTGCGCAAAGATCACCGCGTAGGGGAAGGGGCTCCGCCCAACGCCGCCGTCGCCGAAGACCGCGCGCGCGATCCGGCGCGCACGGACCCAGAAGTTGACCGCGACGATGCGGACGCCGCGCTCGATGACGTCGGCAGTCAGGCCGAGCGGCTGATAGAGCTCGAGCGTGCGCGCCTGCACGGCGAGCGCGCGCGAGGTGGTGCCCGGCTCGGCCACCTTGTCGACGATGCGAACAGGAATGCCGAGCCGGGTGAGCGAGAGTGCGAGCACCAGCCCGGTCGGCCCCGCTCCGACGACGAGCACAGGGCGCGCGCTCGATGGGGACATGTCCTTCGCCTGCGCCGCGTAATGTATCATCCGCGCCATGTTCATCGTCGGAATCGACGTCGGTGGCACGTTCACGGATCTCACCGCCGTCGACGAGGCCACGGGGCGCGTCGTCGTTACCAAGGTCCCGTCGCGCCCGCGCCACGAGGCGGCCGCCGTGCTGGCGGGGCTGGACGCTCTCGGCATCGCGGCGCGCGACGTGCGGCGGTTGGTCCACGGCACCACCGTGGGCACCAACGCGGTGCTGGAGCGCCGCGGCGCGCGCGTCGCCATCCTGACCACGGCGGGCTTCCGCGATCTCATCGAGATCGGGCGCACCAAGCGCAACATCCCGGCGCTGTTCGTGCCCACCTTCGTGCGGCCCAAGCCGGTCGTCGAGCGCAAGCACCGCTTCGAGGTCCTCGAACGCCTGGCCGCCGACGGCGCGGTACTGACGCCGCTCGATGCGGCCAGCGTCGAGCGTGCGCTCGACGCCGCCGGCGCGGCCGGCGCCGAGGCGATCGCGGTCTGCCTGCTGCACGCGTATCTCAACCCGGCGCACGAGCGGATGATCGCGGATGCCGCCAAGGGGCGCTGCCCGGGCGTGCCGGTCTCGTGTTCGGCCGACGTCGTCGCCGAGTACCGGGAGTTCGAGCGCTTCTCGACCACGGTGCTCAACGCCTACCTGCAGCCGCTGATGGACGGCTACCTGGCCGGACTGGAACAGCAGCTGCGGGCGACGGGCTATGCGCACGGCGTGCTCACCGTGGCCTCGAGCGGCGGCATGATGACGACCGAGACGGCGCGGCGGCTGCCGATCAAGACGATCTTCTCCGGACCGGCCGGCGGCGTGAGTCAGGCCTGCTTCATCGGCGCCGCCTCGGGGGTTCACGATCTCATCACCTACGACATGGGCGGCACGTCGACCGACGTCTGTCTCGTGCGCGATCTGTCGCCGCTGACCACATCCGACGGCATGGTGGGCGCGTTCCCGGTGAAGGTCCCCCAGCTCGACATGCACACGGTGGGCGCGGGCGGCGGCTCGCTGGCCTGGCTCGACCTGGACGGCAGCCTGCAGGTCGGGCCGCGCAGCGCCGGCGCCAATCCCGGCCCGGCGGCCTATGGCCTCGGCGGGACCGAGCCGACGGTCACGGACGCCAACGTCGTGCTCGGGCGCATCGGCACCACGCGGCGGCTGGGCGGGACCATCGGGCTCGACGCGGGTAAGGCACGCGCCGCCGTCGCGGACCTCGCGCACCGCATGGGGGACACGCTCGGCGTCGAGGCGCTGGCCGAGGGCATCGTGCGCATCGCGGTCGCCCGCATGACCTCCGCCATCCGGGAGATCTCCATCCAGCGCGGGCACGACCCGCGTGACTTCACGCTGGTCGCCTTCGGCGGCGCCGGCCCGATGCACGCGCTGGCGCTGGCCGACGAGATCGGCATCCCGCGCGTGCTGGTGCCGCGCCATCCGGGGAACTTCTCGGCGCTCGGCCTGCTGGCCTCCGACATCAAGCACGACGACGTGCGGACCCGCGTGGGCCCGCTGGCCGAGCGGTGGCCGCTGCTGGACGAGCTCTTCGCGGAGATGGAGAGCGCCGCGCGGCGCCAGCTCGAGCTCGACGGCTTCACGGCGCCGGACCAGCGGATGCTCCGGTCGCTCGACCTGCGCTATCGCGGCCAGGCCTTCGAGCTGAACCTCGAGCTGCATGCCGAGCCGCTGGCGGCGGTGGCGGCGGCATTCCACGAGCGCCACCGCGCGATGTACGGCCACGCCGATGCGAGCGCGACGATCGAGCTGGTGAACGCCCGCCTGACCGCCTACGGCGTCGTGCCCCGGCCGGCGTCCGAGCGCCACCGCGCCCCGCAGGCCGCGCTCGCCAGCGCGTTGATCGAGCGGCGGCGCGTGTGGTTCGAGGGCGCCCCGCACGACTGCCCGGTGTGGGAGCGCGAGCGGCTGCCGGAGCAGGCCGCCCTCACCGGCCCCGCGATCGTGGAAGAGTTCGGCGCGACCACCGTGGTGCCGCCCGGCTGGCGCGGTGTGCTCGACGCGCACGGCAATCTCCGACTCGACCGCGCATGATCGATCCCATCACGCTCGAGGTCATCCGCGAGACGCTCGTGTCCACCGTGCGCGAGATGCGGGTAACGCTGGTGCGCACGGCGTACTCGTCGATCCTCTACGAGGGTGAGGACTTCTCGTGCGTGCTGATGGACGGCGACGCCAACATCGTGGCGATGTCCAAGGGCCAGGACCACCCGCTGCACATCGTGCCGATCGGCTGGTCCATGAAGGCCGTGCGCGACAAGTTCGGCGGCGACATCCATCCGGGCGACCTGTTCCTGCACAACGATCCCTACACGGGCGGCACGCACCTCAACGACGTCGCGCTGCTCATGCCGATGTTCGCCGACGGCACGCTCTTCATCTTCCCCGTCGTGCGCGCCCACTGGGGGGATGTCGGCGGCATGAGCCCTGGGAGTCTTTCGGGCGGCGCCACGGAGATCTTCCAGGAGGGCGTGCGGATCCCGCCGATCCGCATCGTCGAGCGCGGGCGGCCGAACGAGGCCGCGCTGGAGCTCATCTTCGCCAACATGCGCGGACCGCGCGAGCGGCGCGGCGATTATCACGCCATGATCGGCACCTGCCGCAAGGCGGCCGAGCGCGTGGAGGGACTGGCCGCGAAATACGGCGCCACCACCGTGCGCGCCGCCGTGGCCGAGCTGCTCGATCGCGCCGAGGGCCGCATGCGCCGCGCGATCGCCGCGCTCCCGGACGGTGCGTACACCTACGAGGCGCACCTGGAGTCCGGCCGCGAGCGCCTGGAGCCCCTCACGGTGCGCGCGCGTGTGGCGATCGTTGGCGACGCGATCACCGTCGATCTGGCCGGCACCTCGCCGCAGACGGCGGGACCCACCAACGTCGGACCGGCGATGGCGCCGACCGGCGCCTTCACCATCGTGAAGGCGTTCCTCGATCCCGGCAGCGACGTGAACTCCGGCGCGTTCCGTCCGCTCACCGTGCTCACCCCGCCCGGCACCATCGTCAACGCCGATCCGCCGGCGCCGTGCGGCGGCATGGTCGAGGTGAAGTACTGCGTGGAAACCGCGGTGATGGGCGCGCTGGCCCAGGCGCTCGACGGCCGCGTGGCCGGCGATCTGAAAGGCGGCGGCAATCACTGCTACGTCGGCGGGGCCGACCCGCGCCACCCGGGCGAGACGTTCATCTTCTACGAGTATCCGGCCGGCGGTACCGGAGGCTTCGAGGGCGGCGACGGCAGCAACACCGTGCGCGCGTGGACCGAGAGCGACATGACCACGCTGCAGCCGATCGAGGCCATCGAGCAGCGCTACCCCGTCCGGGTGGAGGCGACGGCGCTGCGCGAGAATTCCGGCGGGCCCGGCCGCTGGCGCGGCGGCCTCGGTCTCACGCGCGCGGTGCGCATCCTGGCCGGCGACACGCGGCTGTCGGTGCTGGCGGAGAAGGCCGTGCTGCCGCCCTTCGGCGTGTGCGGCGGCGGCGCCGGCGCCACCAACCGCTTCTACCTGAAGCGTGATGGCCGCGAGGTGGCGCCCTCGGCGCTGCCGGGCAAGGTCAGCGCGTTCCCGATCCAGCGCGACGATGTCCTGATGATGGAGAGCTCGGGCGGCGGCGGCTTCGGCGATCCGCTCGTGCGCGATCCCGCGCAGGTCGCCGCCGACGTGGCCGAGGGCTACGTCACGCCGACCGCGGCCGAGGCGGTCTACGGCGTCGTGCTGGGCGACGGGGGCCGGACGCCGAGCGCACGCGGGCGGCGCGCGAGAGGC
>JBKPRI010000306.1:0-6401 GCA_046734515.1 Candidatus Methylomirabilota bacterium
GCTCCATGTCGGCCGACACGCGCTTGCCCGTCGCGTAATCCTCGATCGCCTTCTTGAAATACGCGGGCGACAGGCCGGCCAGGATCGGGACCGCCTCCGAGCGGCTGTTGCCGGACGCGCCGTGGCACGCCGAGCACGTCATGGCCTTCGCGTAGCCGGGCTGATCGAGCGGTCCGGCGGCCTCGGAGCGCGCGGCAGTGCCGAGCAGCATGAAGGTGGCGAGCACCACGACGGCGGCGAGCCGGCGACTCATGCGGCACCTCCACTGCCCAGCATGTCGGCCCAGATGCTTCTGGCCCATCCCTCGGCGTGCTGCGCATAGAGCGCGGAGTGGCCCGGCGTCAGCTTCTGCTCGACCTGCACCACCTTGCCATTCTCGATCTTGTAGGCGTTGACCACGGCCATCGCCTCGCGGTCGCTCACCCACGAGTAGCAGGTGTTGACCGGCGGGATCGCCGGCGCGGGCTGGCCATTCAGCAGCTGCACGACGGCGGTCGCGCAGATCTTGCCCATCGCGTTGGCGATCGTGCCCGACTTCGGCACCGGCAGGCCGGTGGTCGAATCGCCGATGACGTGCGCACTGCGGTGCTTGAGCGACTCGTAGGTGACGTGGTCTACCTCGCACCAGCGCTTGTCGGCACCGACGAGGTCGGCCTGGACGGTGATGGCACCCGCCCGCTGGGGCGGGATCAGGTTGATGACGTCGTACTTCACCGTGTCGCCGAAGTCGGTGGTGACCGCGCGCGCGCCCGCGTCCACCTTCACGACCTTGTTGGAGGCGCGGTACTCGATGTTCGGGTACGCCTGCCACGCCGCGCGGAACAGCGCGGTCTTGGACACGATGTTCTGGTTGGCGTCGAGCACGATCAGCTTGGCCTTCGGCTTGTTCGTCTTGAGATACCACGCCACCTGGCAGATCCGCTCGTAGGGCCCGGGCGGGCAGCGATAGGCGATGGGCGGCACCGTGAGCACGAACACGCCGCCGTCCGGCATCGCGCGGAGCTGCTTGGCCAGCTCCGTCGTCTGCGGGCCCGCTTTCCAGGCGTGGAGCACCTTGTCCTGGGCGCCGGCGAGCCCCTCGACCTGGTCGAGCAGGAAGTCGACGCCGGGGGCGACGATGACGCGGTCGTAGACGAGGTAGCCGTCACCGATCCGCACGCGCCGGGCGTCGGGCTCGATCGCCGTGGCGGTCTCGTGGCGCACCTTCACGCCGTACTCGCGCAGACCGCCGTAGCCGAAGGTCAGGCTGCCGAGCCCGCGCACGCCACTCAGGACGAGGTTGCTGAACGGGCAGGAGACGAACTTGCGGTTGGGCTCGAGCAGGACGACCTCGATGGAGGGATCGGTCGTACGCACGTACTTGGCGGCCGTGGCGCCGCCCCAGCCGCCGCCCACCACGACGACGCGGCGGCTCGCCTTCGGCTCGATCTCGCCGCTCGTGGACGCGCACCCGGCCAGGCCGGACACCGCCAGCGCGCCGACACCGGTCCCCGAAGCTCTCAGGAACTGCCTGCGCGTCATTCGTGTCATGTGAGCGTCCCTCCCCGAAGGACGCCGGGGGTAAAGTAACAAACCTCGCGTCAATCTTGCGTCAATCCTTGCGTCGATTCTGCGTCAGTCCAGGGCGCTGATGACCCGGGCGTCCTCGTTCCAGGTGGCCAGCAGGGCCCAGGCGGCCAGGACGGCCAGCGTCAGGACGAGCGCCAGCCCCCAGCCGAGCGCGCCCGGGAGGAACACGGCCCAGCCGAGCTTCTGCAGCGCTCCGGCCCCGGCGAGGACCAGGCGCGTGACGGCCGCCCCCAGCGCGAAGCCGGCGAGCGCCAGCCAGAGCTTGACCTGCCCTTCGCCCGCCCGCCAGATCGAGCCCGCGCCGCAGCCGCCCGCCAGCGTCATGCCGACGCCGAACAGCGTGCCGCCGGCCAGCGCGCCGACGCCCGCGGCGGCGAACACCCAGTCGCCCTTGTCCTTGAGGTCGGTGAACTTCAGCACGGCGAAGCCGAGCGTACTGACCGCCAGCGCGAGCGCCGCGGCGCGCGTGTGCTCGGCGTCGCCGGTCATGAACGGCTCGCGGAAGGCGCGCACGAGGCAGAAGCGCGAGCGCTGGAAGATCACGCCGAAGACGACGCCGAAGAGCAGGAAGATCCCCTGCGCGTGATAGCCCGTGCGCGCGTAGAGGAACGGCGCCAGCAGCAGCGCGGCGGCCAGCACGAGACCGGCGAGCGGCTGGCGGCTCGCGGCGCCGTCGGCCGGCGCGCCGTACACGCGGGCGCGCCCGGTCGACCAGTGCGGCCGCCGCTCCATCTCCCACAGCAGGTAGCGCAGTCCGAGAAAGGCGCCGAGGCCGAGCCCGAGCATCATCCCGAAGCCCGCCAGGCTCAACGCGCTCACCGCCGAGAAGAAGCCGCCGATGTTGCAGCCGAACGCCAGGATGGCGCCCACCCCCATCAGAAGGCCGCCACCGAGGCCCTTGATCGCCTCGCCGCGCGGCGGTACGCGCACGGCGAACTCGCGGCTCAGCAGCGCCGCCGTGAGCCCGCCGAGCAGGACGCCCAGGTTCAGCAGGGAGCCGGAGTAGAGCCAGGGCGCCACGAGGTCCGTGCGGTGCGCGACGCCGAGGCCGGTGAGCACCCAGTCGCCCCAGTTGCGCAGGCCGTCGGACGCCGTCCACGGCCTGTCGAACGCGAAGAGGAAGACGTTGACGGTGGCGACGAGGATGGCCGCGCCCCACACGGGCCAGGGGCGGCCGAACACGGCGGCGTACTGGGCCGAGAGGGCCGGGCCCATCAGCCGCAGGTCACGCTCCGGTCACTGGGCGCGCTGGACGACGAAGCGCTGGACGCCGCCGGACTCGGAGCGCTCGACCACGCGGTGGCCCGTGCGCTTGGTGAAGGCATCGAGGTCGCTGGGCGAGCCGGGATCGGTCGCCAGCACCTCGACCAGCCCGCCCGGCGGGACCTCGGTGATGGCCTTCGCCAGCTTCATGCTCGGCCACGGGCACGACAGTCCGCGGCAGTCCACCGTGCGAGGCCCGTTCGGCTCCGCGGCCTCCTGGGCCGGCGCGGGCGTCGAGCGCTGGCGCGTGACGCCGTAGCCGGCCTTCACCCAGGCGGCCATGCCGCCGGTGACGTTGTGGAGATTGGCCACGCCGTGGCGCTGGAGCGCGCTCAGCACCGTGCTCGAGCGCAGGCCGCCGGCGCACACGAGCGCGACCGGCCGGCCGGCGGGAATCTCGCCGCGCCGCGCCGCCGCCTCGAACATCGGCAGGTGCAGCGCGCCCTCGATGTGGCCGTCGTCCCACTCGGAGGGCTCGCGCACGTCCACCACCGCCACGTCGCGGCCTTGCTCGCGCCACGCGGCAAGGTCGTGCACGGTGATCTGCGGCGCGGACTCGATGGGGAGGCCGTCGCTGCGCCACTCCACCATGCCCCACTGCAGGAAGCCCGCGACCTCGTCGACGCCCACGCGCGAGAGCGCCATCACGGCGCGATCGAGGTCGGAGGGCGCGCCCATCAGCAGCAGCGGGACGCCGGCCGGCGCCATGCCGGCCACGCGCTCGGCAAACTGCGGGCTGTCGATCCACACGTTCAGGCTGCCCTGGACGTGGCTGTCGCCGAACTCCGCCGCGTCTCTCAGATCCAGCACGCACGCGCCCTGGGCGATCGCCTCGCGGGCCTCGCGCGCAGAGAACGGCCGCGGCTTGGCCGAGACCAGCGGGAGCAGGCCCTTGTTCTTGGCCACGATCTTCTCGAAGGCCGCGGGCTTCGGCGGAATGCCGGCCATGATGAAGTCCACGAAGGCGCGCTTGTCGTCGTGGCGGAAGGCCGGGTTGAAGCGGCGCTCGAAGCCGATCGTGGAGCCGCCCTTGGACGACATCCCCTTGCCGCACGACGAGCCGCCGCCGTGCGCGGGATAGACCTCCACGAGGTCGTCGAGGGGCAGCAGCACGCGCCGCAGGCTGTCGTAGATGTCCTCGGCCGCGCGCGCGCCGCCCAGATCGGGACGGCCGACCGAGCCGACGAAGAGCAGGTCGCCGGTGAGCACGAACCACGGCTCGGGCCCCCGCGAGTGGTCGATGACGAACACCGAGATGGAGTCCGGCGTGTGGCCGGGCGTGTGCGCGATCTTCAGCTCCACCTGGCCGACGCGCAGCGCGTCGCCGTCACGCACCGCCTCGTGCTCGAACGCCACGCCGGCGCTGGCGTGCACGTGGATGACCGCCTTGCTGGCCGCGACCAGGTCGCGGTTGCCGGAGATATGGTCGGCGTGGGTGTGCGTCTCGAGGACGTGCGCGATCTTGAGGCCCTTCTTGCGGGCGAACCGCAGGTACTCGTTGACGCGATCGCGCCCGGGGTCGACCACGATCGCCTGCCCGGCGTCCCCGCAGCCGATGAGGTAGCTGAGGCAGCCCGAGTCCTCGTTGAGGAACTGCTGGAAGATCACGGCGTCTATTCTAACCGGCTCAGTGCCCGGCCGCTTTCTCCTTCTCGGCCTTCGCCTCCTTGACGATCTTGTCGGCCTGCAGCGCCGGCACTTCCTCGTAGTGGGAGAACTCCATCGAGTAGCCGCCGCGGCCGCCCGTCATCGAGCGCAGCGTGGACTCGTAGGTGAGCATCTCGGCCATCGGGACCGAGGCGCGCACCGTGGCCGTCTCGCCGGCCGGCTCCATGCCGTTGATGCGGCCGCGCCGCGAGTTGAGGTCGCCGATGATGTCGCCGGCCACGTCGGCCGGCGTGGTGACTTCCACGTTCATCACGGGCTCCAGCAGGATCGGCCGGGCGTCCATGAAGACCTTCTGCAGCCCCATCGACGCGGCGATCTGGAACGCCATGTCGGAGGAGTCGACGTCGTGGTACGAGCCGTCGTAGAGCGTGACCTTCATGTCCACGACCGGGTAGCCGGCCAGGATGCCCTTCTTCATGCACTCGCGAACGCCCTTCTCGACCGAGGGGATGAAGTTCCGAGGCACCGCGCCACCGAAGACCTCGTCCCCGAACTCGAAGCCGGCGCCGCGCGGCATCGGCTCCACGCGCAGCCAGGTGTCGCCGTACTGCCCGCGGCCGCCCGTCTGCTTCTTGTACTTGCCCTGCCCCTCGGCGCGGCCCTTCACCGTCTCCTTGTAGGGGATGCGCGGGGGCAGCAGCGAGACGTCCACGTTGTACTTGCGCTTCATGCGCTCGACCGTCATCTCGACGTGCATGCTGCCCACGCCCGAGATCAGGAGCTGCTTGGTCTCGGGATCGAAGTGGTGGTGCACGGTCGGGTCCTCTTCCGCGATCCGGGCCAGCGCGCTCGAGATCTTGTCCTCGTCGCCGCGCGACTTCGGCTGGATCGCGAAGTTGATGGCCGGCTCGGGGAACGTGATGCGCGGGACCTCGAACGGGTGGGCCTCCTCGGTGAGGGTGTCACCGGTGGCGGTGTCCTTGAGCTTCGGCACCACGCCGATCTCGCCGGGCCCGAGCGCCTCCACGTTCTTCTGCGCCTTGCCCTGGATCCACGAGATGTGCCCCATGCGCTCCCTCGAGGAGCGGGCCGGGTTCAGCAGCGTGGAATCGGCCTTGAGCGTGCCGGAGTACACGCGGAAGAGCGACAGCTTGCCGATGTGAGGATCGGAGAGCGTCTTGAAGACGAGCGCGGTGACCGGCGCCTTGGCGTCGGGCGTCCGCGTGCCGGCCTGCTTGGCCTTGAGGTCGGTGCCGCTCACCTCGCCGCGATCGAGCGGCGACGGGAACTCGTGGACGATGAGATCGAGCAGCGCGTGGGCGCCGATGGACTTCGTGGCGGCGGCGCACAGGACCGGCACGATCTTGCCCTGCGTGATACCGGCCTTCAGCGCCTTGAGCATCTCGGGCTCGGCCAGCGAGCCCTCCTCGAGGTACTTCGCCAGCAGGTCGTCGTCGGTCTCGGCGGCGGCCTCGACCAGCTTTTCGCGCCACTCCTTCACCTGGTCGGCGGCCTCGGTGGGCACCGCCTGCTCCGTGGGCTTGCCGTCGATGAACAGCGTGGCCTTCTGCGTGACGAGGTCGACGTAGCCTCGGAAGCCGGACTCCTCGCCGACGGGGATGTGCACGGGCACGATGCGGCCCTTGAGCCGGCGGCCCATCGACTCCAGCGTGCGGAAGAAGTCCGAGCGCTCGCGATCGAGCCGGTTGACCACGATGGCGCGGGGCAGGTCGAACTCGGTGGCGAACTTCCAGACCTTCTCGGTCTGCACCTGCACGCCGGCCACCGCGTCGACGACGACGACCGCGGCCTCCACCACGCGCAGGCCGGCGCGCGCGTCCGCGATGAAATCGCCGTAGCCCGGCGTGTCGACGAGGTTCACGCGATGGCCCTTCCAGTCACAGTGGGCCACCGAGGTGTTGATCGATATCTTCCGCTTGATCTCGTCGGGATCGAAGTCC
>JBKPRI010000307.1:0-4836 GCA_046734515.1 Candidatus Methylomirabilota bacterium
GCGCCGAGCGCGTCGCGGACGAGATCGCCCGACTGCTCGCCGCGCGCCGCGCGCGTCCGGTGGGAGCAGCGCGATGAAGCTCGCGTTCCCGATCTGGTGGCGCAATCACTACCGGCTGCTCGGCCCCGTCATCGACCGCGCGCTCGCCCGCGGCTGGGACGTCGAGTGCTGGCACGCTGCCAACGAGGACCGCAAGAGCCGCCGCCGCGTGCGCGCCGAGCCGCCGCCGGCGTTCCGGTCGGGTACGCCACGCTTTCGCGACTACGACGGGAACGATGGCCTGCTGCGGCTGCTCCAGGAGGCCCGTCCCGACGCCGTCGTCAGCCTGCGGCCGCCCGACGCGCAGAGCGCGAATGCCGCGCCGTGGATCGGCTTGCAGTACACGCTCGACATCGGCCACGTCGTCGACGCCCAGGGCCGCACGCGCTTCGACGCGATTGGCGTGCACACGGAGCACTGGCGGGACCGCACCGCCGACGCCTGGGACATCCTGGAGTTCAACCGTGCGCGCGCGGAGGGGGGCCTGCCGCGCCAGGTGGACCGCGCCGCGGTGGAAGCGACCATGCGGCGCTGCGGTTCCGTCATCGGCTTCCCGGAGATGGACGAGTTTCACCACATCGATCCGGCCGAGGTCCGGAAGCGGTACGGGCTCGACCCCGGGCGGCCGATCGTCATCTATTGTCCGTACCCCTTCCGCAGCAACCCGCGGACATTCTGGGCCAAGCACATCTACGGCGCGCGATGGGGCGGCCGGCTCGAGCAGCTCGGTGCCGCCTGGTACCGGCGCGAGTATGCGTCCCATGTCGCGCGCGGCTGGGACGACCGGGGCGTGGTGAACGCCGTGCGAGCGTTTTGCGACGCGAACGGGGCGGCGCTCGTCGTGAAAGTGCGCGATAAAGAGC
Organism: Candidatus Methylomirabilota bacterium; assembly: GCA_046734515.1. Classification (GTDB taxonomy): domain Bacteria; phylum Methylomirabilota; class Methylomirabilia; order Rokubacteriales; family CSP1-6; genus AR5. The sequence continues at coordinate 903 of JBKPRI010000307.1, forward strand.
ACGCCATCGGCTGGCGCAGTCTCGTTCATCGGGGAATTCCCGGCTACCTCAAGCGGGCCGCGGACTGCATCGTCGACGACTTCGGAACGCACTACCCTCCGGCGATTCTCAAGCTGATGAAGACAGCGTCGCTCTGCATTCACTCGTTCAGTACGGTCGCGTACGAAGCGGCCTACGCCGGCGTGCCGTCGGTCTGCGTGACCGCGGCTGGAGACGATATGGGCTTCGCGCCGATCTGGCGCGAGTGGTTCCTCTCCGATGCGCCGGGCACCAGCTTCAACTTCCCGGGCGTGACGTATCCGCTGAGCGTGGCTGACATGGCCGGCGGCTTCGCGCGCCGGCGGCTCGCCGACTTCCCGCTGGAGACCGCGGCGCGCGCCCAGTATCTCGAGAAATTCGTGGGCGCCGACGACGGCAAGGCGTCCGATCGGCTGCTCGACGTCGCCGCTGCGCGGGCGGAGGCGGGCCGATGAGGATCAAGGTCGGCGAGCGGTGGATCGGCACCGGCGAGCCCTGCTACGTCATCGCCGAGGCGGGCTCGAACCACAACGGCAGCCTGGAGACGGCGCTGGCCCTGATCGACGTGGCCGCCGAGGCCGGCGCGGACGCCGTCAAGTTCCAGGGCTTCCGCGCGCGCACGCTGTACCCGAAGAGCGCGGGGAAGTCGGACTACCTCGGCGATCCGCGCTCGATCTACGACATCATCGAGGCGATGGAGCTGGCGCCGGCGTGGCTGCCCACGCTGGCCGCCCACTGCGCCAAGCGCGCCGTCCACTTCCTGTGCACGCCGTTCGACGAGGAGTGGGTGGAGCTGCTGGACCGCCACGTCCCGGCCTTCAAGCTGGCCTCCTACGAGATGAGCCACCTGCCGCTGGCCCGCGCGGTGCTCGCCAGGAAGAAGCCCGTCTTCGCCTCCACCGGCGCCCACACGCTCGCGGAGGTGAAGCCGCTGCTCGACGTCGCCCGCGCGGTGGGCAACGACGCGCTGGTCGTCCTGCAGTGCACGGCGGCGTATCCGACCCCGCCGGCCGCGGTGAACGCGCGCGCGATCGTGACGCTGCGTGAGGCCACCGGCGGCCTGGTCGGCCTCTCGGATCACTCGCGCGATCCGGTCATCGCGCCGGTGGTGGCCGTCGCCCTCGGCGCCTCGGTGATCGAGAAGCACTTCACGCTGAGCAACCGGCTGCCCGGGCCCGACCAGAAGTTCGCCGTCGAGCCTCACGAGCTGCGTGCGCTGGTGAAGTCCGTGCGCGACGCCGAGACGGTGCTGGGCACCGGCGACAAGACGCTGCAGCCGGTGGAGCAGGAGCTCCGCCAGTTCGCCCTGCGCTCGGTCTTCGCGATGACGCCGATCCGGAAGGGCGAGGCGTTCTCCGCCGACAACGTCGGCGTGCTGCGCAACGGCGTCAACGCGCCCGGCCTGCCGCCCACGGCGTATCCGCGCCTGCTCGGCCGGCGAGCGGCGCGGGACATCGCCGCCGACGCCCCGATCACGGCGGGCATGGTGGAGGATGGCGCTGAGCTGGCGTAGGGCGCGCATGGACGACGCCGCGCTGCTCTGGCGCTGGGCCAACGACGCCGAGACGCGGCGCAACGCGTTCGATCCGTCGCCGATCCCGTACGACCGGCACGTGGGCTGGCTGGAGCGGCGCCTGGGCTCGGAGGCCACGCGTCTGTTCATCTTCAGCGACGAGGCGGGCCCGGTCGGCCAGGTGCGCTTCGACGTGGACGACGGCGTGGCGGAGATCGACATCGCCATCGCGCCCGAGCGGCGCGGGCAGGGCCTGGGCGCCGCCATGCTGCGCGAGGCGCTGGCCGGGCTGCGCGCCGAGTGGGGCGACGGCGTCCGCCCGCGCGCCCACGTGCTGGCGCATAACGAACGGTCGCTGCGCATGTTCCGGCGCTGCGGCTTCCGCGAAGTGGGCGCGCAGGAGCGCGACGGCGCCCGCGCGCTCGTGCTGGAGGAAAGCAGGTAATGGCGTACTTCCTGGGCCTGTTCGGCTACGGACCGAATCCCTCGGCCGCGCTCGTGCGCGACGGCGCGCTGGTCGCGTTCGCCGAGGAAGAGCGGTTCAACCGCATCAAGACGGCGCCCAACAGCCTGCCGCTCGGCGCGCTCCTCTATTGCCTCAAGCAGGCGGGGATCTCCATCGACGAGGTTCAGGCCATCGGCTTCGGCTGGGACTGCGAGCGGTACGTCGAGACGATGCCGCGCTTCTACGAGGAGTTTCGCGCGAAGTACCCGAGCGACGACAACGACTACAACGCGCTGCAGGAAGACTACCTGCTCAACCTCTATCACCCGACCCGCATCCGCACCGATCTCGTGCAGGCTCTGGCGCTGCGCGGCATCCGGCTGGCGCCCGAGCGCATCGGCTTCCTGCCGCATCACCTTTGCCACGCGGCCAGCGCGTACTACTGCTCCGGCTTCCCCGAGGCCAGCGTGCTCACGCTCGACGGCAGCGGCGAGGAATACTCGACGTTTCTCTGGCACGGGCGCGGCGACGGGCTGAAGGAGCTGCGCAGCCTGCGGCTGCCGCACAGCCTCGGCGGCTTCTACGCGACGTTCACCGAATTCCTCGGCTTCAAGGCCTACCAGGACGAGGGCAAGCTGATGGGCCTGGCGCCCTACGGCCGCCACTCGGAGGCGCTGCAGAAGAAGCTCGACGAGGTCCTGCCGTGGGACCACGCGGCCGGTGACTTCCAGACGAACCCGTACATGCGCTACCTGGGGGCGCGCACGCACGGGCGCCGCTTCACCGACGCCTTCGTCGAGCTGTTCGGACGGCCGCGCCTGAGCCATCAGCCGATCGAGGACCAGCACCGCGATCTCGCGTTCAACGTGCAGTGGCGTCTGGAGCAGATCGGCGCCGCGCTCGTGAGGACGGTGATCGGCCTGACCGGTTCGCGCAACCTCGCGCTGGCCGGCGGCGTGGCGATGAACTGCTGCATGAACGGCAAGCTCTCGTCGCTGCCCGAGGTCGAGCGCATCTTCGTGCAGCCGGCCTCGGCCGACAACGGCATCGCGCTGGGCGCCGCCTACGCCCTGGCCCAGCGCGCCGGCGTGAGCGCGTTCGCCCCGTTCGGTCACGCCTACTGGGGTCCGGAGTTCTCCGACGCGCAGATCGAGGCGGCGATCAAGGAGTCCAAGCTGCCCTACGAGCGGTGCGGCGACACGATCGGCGAGGTCGCGCGCCTGCTGGCCGGCGGCAAGATCATCGGCTGGTTCCAGGGACGGATGGAGATCGGGGCGCGCGCGCTCGGGAACCGGTCCATCCTGGCCAGCCCCCTGTTCGCCGACATGAAGGACCGGCTCAACCTCGAGGTGAAGCATCGCGAGGACTGGCGGCCCTTCTGCCCGTCGCTGCCGGTGGAGGACTACCGGCGCTACTTCGCCGAGGGCATGGAGAGCGACTACATGATCCTGGCCTATCCCGTGCGCGAATCCGAGCGCGCGCGGGTGCCGGGCGTCGTACACGTGGACGGCACCGCGCGCCCGCAGACCGTGCGCCGCGAGGTGAACCCGCGCTTCCACGCGCTCCTGCAGTCGTTCGGCCGGCTGACCGGGCACCCGATCCTCATCAACACCTCGTTCAACGTGCAGGGCGAGCCGATCGTGTGCACGCCGGCCGACGCGCTGCGCTGCTTCGGCGGCACCGGCATCGACGTCCTCGTGCTCAACGACTTCATGCTGAGGAAGCCGCGGTGAACCTCGACCGCATCCTCGTGGCCGGCGGCGCGCTCTCCGGATTCCTGGCCGATCCGCGGCTGGCCGCGCTGGTGGACTCGCTGCCCGCGCGGCCGACGACGCTCACGCTGGCGCTGGCCGATCGCAGGGGCGATCCGGCGGCTGCGCTGCGCGACTGGGTCGCCGCCCGTAACGCGGCCGCGGCGCGGGGGCTCGACATCGCCGTGATCGAGGCCGCCGCAGCGC
>JBKPRI010000308.1:0-14161 GCA_046734515.1 Candidatus Methylomirabilota bacterium
TTCCAGAAGCCGGTGTCGGCGAACCAGGCGTGGGCCTCGGCGGCATCGGGGGTCTTGACGAGCGCCCAGGTCTGGCCGTTCTCGAAGAAGCCGCCGAGGTGCAGGCGGCCGGCGCCGCGCATCTCGATGAGCGCGAACTGCGCCATGTCGTGCTGGTCCACCGGGCCCTCCACGATCGTCGCGCTGCGCGAGCCGTCGAGCACGACCGGAATCATCTCCCACGGCTCCACGAACTGCGTGAACGAGCGCGGCTCGTAGCGCGTCCACGCCCCGCCCACCCAGTAGGGATCTTCCTCCATCGCGAACTTGACCTGCCCCGGCTGCTGCAGGCGATAGATCAGATCGACGGCGCGCCCGTCGGGCGACGGCCCGCCGCCCAGGCAGATGCCCGCGGCGCGCAGGCCCTGCAGCCGCTCGATGTGGCTCCGGCGGTGCGGCTCGCGCCTGGCCGCGTAGTTCTCCACGGGGGTGACGCCGATGTGATAGACGATCATGACCGCGGAGGCCGGGGGCCCGGGTGCGCCTGCATGGGCGTGATTCTACTCCGACGTCGGGCGCGTGATACCGTGAAGTCGATGGACGCCGTCGAGCGCTTCCGCGCCCGCTACACCTTCCCGCTGGACGACTTCCAGGTCGAGGCCGTGCGCGCGATCGCCAACGACCAATCGGTGATCGTCTCGGCACCGACGGGTGCCGGCAAGACGCTGGTGGCCGAGTTCGCCATCCAGCAGGCGCTGGAGCGCGGCGTCCGCATCGCGTACACCACGCCGCTCAAGGCGCTGAGCAACCAGAAGTTCGGCGACTTCACCCGCGCCTACGGCGAGGACAAGGTCGGTATCCTCACCGGCGACGTCAAGGTCAACCCGCACGCGCCGGTGCTCGTGATGACGACCGAGATCCTGCGCAACGCGCTCTACGGCAGCGGCTTTCCCGGCCTCGGCTACATCGTGCTCGACGAGTGCCATTACATGGGCGACGAGGGCCGCGGCACCGTGTGGGAGGAGATCATCGTCTCCGCGCCGCGCGACGCCCAGCTGGTGGCGCTCTCGGCCACCGTGGCCAACGTCAAGGAGATTGCCGACTGGATCTCCATCGTGCACCGGCCGATCGTGCCGATCTTCCACCCGCACCGCCCGGTGCCGCTGCACTACTTCGTCGCCGATCTCGCCGGCGACCTGCACGACATCGCGGAGGTGCGCCGCGGCCGCGCGCGCGTGGTGGGCGACGAGCCGCACGGGCCGAATGATCGCACGCGCTGGTACACGCGCCGCGTCGTCGATCCCGTGACGCTGATCGAGGCCCTCGAGCAGAAGCGCTGGCTGCCCGCCATCTATTTCATCTTCAGCCGCGCCGGCTGCGAGCGGGCGATGGAGGACGTGCTCACCGAGGGCAAGCCGCTCATCACGCGCGAGCAGCGGCAGGAGGTGGACGAGTCCATCGCCGGTGCGCTGGCGGACCAGCCGGCGCTCGGCGAGTCCAACCTGAGCCAGTCGGTGTTCCGCGGGCTGCGCCTGGGCGTGGCGCTGCACCACGCCGGCATCCTGCCCGGCCTCAAGCGTCTGATCGAGACGCTCTTCGAGCGCGGTCTCTGCAAGGTGGTCTTCGCGACGGAGACGATGTCGCTCGGCATTCACATGCCGGCGCGCGCGGTCGTGCTGCAGGGGCTCACCAAGCGGACCGATCGCGGTTTCCGCTCGCTGACGCACAACGAGCTGACGCAGATGGCCGGCCGCGCCGGGCGCCGCGGGATCGATCCCGAGGGGCAGTGCGTGATCGCGCTCGACGCGCGGGACGGCCTGGACGACCTGATGAAGGTGGTGGACGGCTCGCCCGAGCCGATCGAGAGCCGCTTCAAGCTGGGCTACGGCTCGGCCGCCGCACTCATCGCCACCGGGGCCGAGCCCGAGACGATCCGCAAGCGGATCGAGTCGTCGTTCGGGCAGTACCAGAACCTCAAGCGCATCCGCGAGATGGAGCACGAGGTGCAGGCGCTCGACACCGCGCTGGCCGAGGCGCGGCGCTACGAGGCGCCCTGTGGTGACTTCGCGCGCATCGGGCGCTATCGCCGCGCGCGACAGGAGCTGGACGCGCGCCGCCACGCGGCGGGTCGCGGAGGGCGCCGCGGCGAGCGCTCGGCGGTGGAGGCGGAGCCCGGCCGGCTGGCGCTGGTCCGCCGCAAGGGCGCGCCGAGCCTGGCCGTGATCCTCCGCGTGCACGCCATTCGCGGCCATCGCGTGCTCTTCGATGCGCTGCTGCCGCACGGCGCCGTCGTCCGGCTCAAGAGCGGCTTGCTGAAGCGGATCTTCTGGGCCACGCCGCCGCTCAACGTGCCGCGCGATCTCGTGCGCACGACGGGTCGCGAGGGCCGTCACGAGGGGCGCGGCCTGCGTGTGCTGGCCGAGCAGCTCGCGGCTCTCGACGTGGCGGAGCTCATGGAGCAGGAGCGCACGCACGGCCCGGAGGCCACGCTGTCGTCGATCGAGTGCCACCGCTGTCCGTGGGGGGCGACCTCCACGTGCGATCGGACCTCGCGCGAGCTGGAGCGGCTGGAGGAGCGCGCGCGCCAGAAGCGCGAGGGCCTGGAGGCCGTGCGCGGCGCGTACTGGCAGGAGTTCCTGGCCGTGGTGGAGGTGCTCGAGCAGTTCGGCGCGCTGCACGGGCGCGAGCTGCAGCCCAAGGGCCGGCTGATCGCCGGGCTGCGCCACGACAACGAGCTGCTGGTGGCCGAGGCCGTCTGGCGGCGGCTCTTCGACGATGTCACCCTGGCGGAGGCCGCCGCGCTCTGCTCGGCGCTGATGGAGGAGTCGCGCTCGGGCGAGCCGACGATCGCGCGCGGCTTCCTGAAACGGAACAACAAGCTGCGTCGCAAGATCGACGCGCTCATCACCACCGCCGACGCCGTGTTCCAGGCCCAGCGTGCCCGTCACCTCGGGATGCCGATCAGCGTGCAGCCCGGCTTCATGCCCGCGGTCTACCGCTGGGCCTCGGGGGACGACGACTGGTCAGGTGTCGTGGAAGCGTCCTTCGGCGGCCACGAGGGCGATCTCATCCGCGCCATGCGCCGCCTGATCGACCTGCTGCGCCAGCTCGCCGACAGTGCGGAGGTCCCCGTGGCCGTGAGCCGCCTGCTGGCCCAGGCCGCCAAGGTCGTCGACCGCGGCATCGTGCTGGAGAGCGCCCTCATCTAGATGATCCGCTGCGCGTACGCGGACGGCACGCCGGTCCTGCTGCGCCACGCGGTGGTGCACGCCGTGGTGGAGCGGGACGGGGCGCTGTTGCTGGTCCGGCGCGCGCCGCACATGCTCGAGGGTGGCAAGTGGGGCCTGCCCGGCGGCTTCCTGGATCGCGACGAGACCCTCGTCGAGGGCGTCCTGCGCGAGCTGCGCGAGGAGACCGGCTGGACGGGTGAAGTGCGCGCGCTGCTGCGGGTGAACTCGCGGCCGGACCGGCCGGGCGACGACCAGAACGTCGCCTTCGACTTCGTGGTGACGGCGCTCGCGCGGGTGGGCGAGCCCGATCACGAGCAGACCGCCGTCGAGTGGATCCCGATCGAGCGCCTGCCGTCGCTCGCCGCGCTGGCCTTCGATCACGGCGAGACGGTCGCCCTCTACCTGCGCACGCGCGGGGGCCCCGCGCCGCCGCCGAGTGTGCAGTGAATCCATCGGCGTCTGCTATGCTGGCGCCGTGATCCGGCCGGCGCTCATCGTCATCGGCGTGCTCCTGATCGGGGGATGCGCGTTCCTCGCCAAGCAGCGCGAGATCGAGCAGCGCACCACCCAGGGGCCCACGGCCCAGCAGATGTTCAACCTGCGCGTGCTGAACGAGACCGGGCGCGAGCCCACGTTCGAGGAGCGCCGCCGCTGGGACGAGGACATCGAGGCGCGGATCTCCGCCTACCTGCGCGAGCATCCCGAGAAGGCCAACGCGCTCGACGTCTCCACGTTCCGCTTCCTGCGCCAGTCCTCCGTCGGCCAGGAGAAGGAACAGATCCTCCTCTTGCTCGGGCCGCCGCTGGCCGTCAGCACCGACCAGAACCACATGGCGAAGCTCGCCCGCCGTTACTGGCCACTCATCGAGGGCAACGCGACCGAGGTGTGGATCTATCCGCTCGGCTGGAGCATGTTCTTTGCCGGCCAGCGGCTGGTGGACATCACCCAGTACGTCGCGCCGCCCCGCTAATCCCGGAGGGTTCCATGATTCGCTCCCGTCTCGTCGTCACCAAGCAGACCCCGCTCGCCCCGCACGGCATGGTGGCGGCCGAGCATCCCCGCGGCGCCGCCGTCGGCGCTTCCATCCTGGCCCGCGGCGGCAACGCCGTGGACGCGGCCGTGGCCACCGCGTTCGCCATGACCGTCGTCGAGCCGTTCATGTCCACCATCGCCGGCTCCGGCACCATGCTCGTGCACCTGGCCAAGCGCGGTGAGACGCTGGCGCTGAACTTCAACGGCATCGCGCCGCTGGCCGCCCACGAGTCGATCTACAAGGTCGTCGGCGGTGTGTCGGACGGCCTCTTCTCGTGGCCGCGCACGGAGAACGCCGCGAACGAGCACGGACATCGCTCGGTCGCCGTGCCCGGCTCGGTGGCCGGCCTCGCGCTGGCGCTCGAGCGCTACGGCACCATGACCCTGCGCGACGTGCTGGCGCCGGCCATCGCGCTGGCGCGCGACGGCTTCGAGACCGACTGGTATCTGACGCAGAACCAGGCGAAGTTCGAGCAGGAGCTGCAGGCGTATCCGGCCACGGCGAAGAACTACCTGCGCGACGGGCGCTGGAGCTATCGACCCGCGGGCATGCTGCCCGGCGATCGCATGAGCTTCCCCGATCTCGCTCGGAGCCTCGAGCTGATCGCCAAGGACGGCCCTGACGCGTTCTATCGCGGCGCCCTCGCGCAGGCCATCGTGGATGACATGGCCGCCAACGGCGGGCTGATCCGCCGCGAGGATCTCGCCAACTATCGCGTGATCGTCGAGCCGGCGCTGCGCGGGAAGTATCGCGACGTCGAGCTGGCGCTCTCGCCGGGGCCGACCGGCGGCGTCACCGCGCTCGAGATCCTGAACATCCTGGGCGAGTTCCCCTCGGCCCGCGTCGGCTGGCAGACGTCGGAGGGTCTCCACCTGCGGGCCAGCGCCATCGGGCGGGCCTTCCGCGATCGGTTCGAGCACCTCGGCGATCCCGCGATGGTCAAGGCGCCGTGGGATCGCCTGGTGTCGCGCGAGTACGCGCGCGCCGCCGCCGCCGAGATCCGGCGCGGCAAGCCGGCGAGCCGCCGGGCGCCGCGCGCCGCCGACGAGTGCACCACGCACCTCTCGGTCATCGACAAGCAGCGCAACATGGTGGCGCTCACGAACACCGCGGTGTCCTTGTGGGGCTCGCGCGTGGTCGTCCCCGGCACCGGGATCCTGCTCAACAACGGGATGATCTGGTTCGACCCTCAGCCCGGCAAGGCCAACTCGGTCGCCTCCGGCAAGCGTGGCCTCGTCAACATGGTCCCGGCGCTCGGCTTCCGCCGCGGCAGCCCTGCCTTCACCGTCGGCGCGCCCGGCGGACGCGGCATCATCTCGGCCATTCCCCAGGTCATCGCCAACCTCGTGGACGGCAAGGCGACGGCGCAGGCCGCCGTCGAGGCGCCGCGCGTGCACACGGAGGGCGCCGAGGTGCTGGTGAGCACGCGCGTCGGCGACAAGGCCATGATGGGGCTGGCCAAGAAGGGGCACGTCGTCGTGCCCAAGGAAGAGTCGTACTCCACGCTGAACTTCGCGCGGCCGGTGGCGATCCGGGTCACCGCGCGCGGCCTGGAGGCCGGCTGCGAGCAGTACAGCGCCGCCGCCGCCGCGGGGCACTGACATGGCCATCGAGAAGTACGTGCTCGTCCACGGCGCGTGGCACGGCGGCTGGTGCTGGGCGAAGGTGGCCCGGCTGCTGCGCGACGCCGGCCACGAGGTCTACACGCCCACGCTCACCGGGCTCGGCGAGCGCGCGCATCTCGCGCGGCCGGAGGTCGATCTCGAGCTGCACATCCAGGATCTCCTCGCGATGCTCGAGGCGGAAGAGCTGCGCGGGGTGACGCTGGTGGGTCACTCCTACGCGGGCTTCGTCATCACCGGCGCGGCCGCGCGCGCGACGGCGGGGCGCATCGGCCAGCTCGTCTATCTCGACGCCTTCGTGCCCGAGGCCGGCAAGTCGCTGCTCGACTACCTGGGCGATCGCGCCTCGGGCATGCGCGAGGCGGCGCGCGCGCACGGCGAGGGCTGGAAGCTGCCGTCGTTTCCGCCCGAGCGCTTCGGCGTCACCAGCCAGCGCGATACCGAGTGGCTCACCAGGCACCTGGTGCCGCAGCCGCTCAAGACGTTCGAGCAGCCGCTGCCCGCCGCCGGCGGCGACAAGCTCAAGCGCACGTACGTGTACTGCTCGAAGCCCGCCATGGGCACGTTCGATCAGTTCGCCGAGCGGCTACGCGACGATCGCAAGTGGACGTTCCACGACCTCAAGACCGGCCACGACGCCATGGTGACCGCGCCGGGCGACGTCGCAAAAATTCTGATGGGTACGTAATGCGAAACAGGAGGGGAAGAGGGGAACCCTCCTAGGGTGCCCCTACCCCAAAGGGGAAATGAAATAATGGCGCTCGAAGAGAAGGTGATCGCGTCCTGGAAATACAAGAAGGGCGCGCTCGATCCCAAGACCGCGTTCCTCTGCTACCTGGCCGCCAACCTCGCCGTCGGCAACACCCACTGAGCCAAGCGCGACCTGGCAGGTGCCAGGAACAGCGGGGCGACCGAGGACGAAGTGCGCGAGGCCATCTCCTTCGCCATCCGCGCCAACGCGGCGAAGGCGCACGCCGACATCCTGAGCGTCTGGACCGAGCGCGCCGGCTGAGCCGGCGCGCCCTTGGTCAGGCCGCGCGGGCCAGCGGCACCCGCGGCTCGCCCCGAAACCGCCGAAGGCGGAAGGCCAGCACGAGCAGCAGCGCGCCGAAGACGACGGCGTAGGCGCCGATCCACAGCACCAGGGCCAGCGCGCCGGCCGCCGGCGCCGCCGCCATCAGCACGCCGAAGAGCATCGACAGCACGCCGCTCAGCGCCAGCGCCCATTCGCCGCGGACGTGCTTGCGCAGGCGGAACGCGGCGGCAATCTCCAGCGCGCCTGTCACCAGCGCCCAGCCCGCGATGACGTAGGCGAGGACGAGGGTGGTCAGCCCCGGCATCACCAGCGTCACGATCCCGGCGCCGATGCTCACGAGCCCCTCCAGCACCATCAGCCATCGCGGGCGGGCCGCGTCGCCGCCGCCGCGGATCGCGGCGATCAGGTTGAAGAAGCCGTCGACCAGGGCGTAGGCGCCAAACATGATGACCAGCGCGGCCAGCGTGAGCGCCGGCAGCGCCAGCGTCAGCACCCCGAACAGGATCGAGACGACTCCCCGCAGCGCCACCGCCCACCAGTTCTCGGCGAGCGATCGAACATCGATCATGACGGTCCCATTCATGCACTCCCTCCTGCCGAGCGTGTCGAAGACGACCTGTGGTGCAACCCGCGCACCAGCCACGGAGGAGTCGTTCAGGTGATCTCGCTCGATGTTCTGCTCGACGGACTCACCGTGACCGTCGAGCCGCGCCCCGCCGGTCAGGCCGGACCCGATGGGCCGACCGTCCGCGCCTGCGGCGACACCGGCATCCTCGAGCTGGTCGGCGGCGTGCGCGTGTGCTGCTCACCGGCCAATGTCGTCGTGCTGCCGCGCGGCGCGCGGCACGACCTCGCGCACGGGCGTCGCGGCGGAGAGCGCGGCGCCCGCGCGGCGCGTGGCCTCATCCGCGCCACCTATCGGGGATCGGTCGGACTCTTCGACATGCTGCGCGAGCCGCTGGCGCAGCCGCTCGAGGCCGACGATCAGATCCGGTGCTCCTTCGAGGAGGCGCTGGAAGAGCTGCTCGCGCAGCGGCCCGGCGCGCGCGCCATGGCGGAAGCGTTGCTCCGCCGCTGGCTGGTCTTGCTGTTCCGCCGATGGTGGCCCGCGGGAGCGCAGCCGTTCTGGCTGGCCGGGCTGGAGGACTGTCGGCTCGGGCGGGTGATCGCGGCCATGCAGGAGCGGCCCCAGGAGGCGTTCAGCGTTCCCTGGCTCGCTGACACCGCGGGGATGAGCCGATCGGTATTTGTGGAGCACTTCGTCGAGGCGACCGGCCACCCGCCGATGGAATTTTTGAAAACGATCCGGCTCGACCGCGCCGCGCGCCTGCTCACCGGGACCGATCTCCCTGTCAAGGGCATCGCGCGGCGGGTCGGCTACATCAGCCGGAGCTCCTTCACCCGCGCGTTCGTCGGCGCGCACGGCCTGGGACCCGCGGCCTTCCGGGCGGCGGCACGCAGACCCGTGGCTACCGCGGACGCCGGGGCACCACTTCCAGACAGCCGGAGACGGCGGCGGTTCCATACTGCGTGCATGGCTCGAATCACTCCGCGCGTTGAGAGGCCAACATGCTGAACACCGGAACACCGGCACCCGATTTCACCCTGCACACCACGCCTGACCAGACCGTGTCGCTCACGGATTTTCGCGGGCACCCGGTGGTGCTGGCGTTCTATCCGGCCGACTGGAGTCCGGTGTGCGGCGACCAGATGACGCTCTACAACGAGGTCCTACCGGAGTTCCGGCGCCACAACGCGACCCTGCTCGGGATCTCGGTGGATGGGGCGTGGTGTCACGCTGCGTTCGTCCAGCAGCGCAAGCTGCGCTTTTCGCTGCTGGCCGACTTCGAGCCCAAGGGCGCGGTGGCCCGCTCGTACGGCGCCTATCGCGCCAAGGAGGGCGTGGCCGAGCGTGCCCTGTTCGTGCTCGACGGCAAGGGAACGATTCACTGGAGCTACCTGTCGCCGATCGGGGTGAACCCCGGCGCCGACGGCATCCTGGACGCGCTGGAGTCGCTCGCCGGGGCGACCCGCGCGGCCTGAGCTCGAGGAGGGGCCGCCGATGAGCACCCATCGTTCTCGCCTGACCCTGCCGCTTCCCGAGCGCGACCACATCGCCGGTGCGCCCGACGCGCCCGCGGCGCTCGTGGAGTATGGCGACTTCGAGTGCCCTCACTGCCGGGCGGCCTATCCGGTCGTCGAGGCGGTGAAGGAGGCCCTCGGTCCGCGGCTGCAGTTCGCGTACCGGCACTTCCCGCTGAGCCAGATCCATCCGCACGCCGCCCGCGCCGCCGAAGCGGCCGAGGCGGCCGGCGCGCAGGGTCGGTTCTGGGAGATGCACGCCGTGCTCTTCGAGAATCAGCACGCGCTCGAGGACGCGGACCTCATCCGTTACGCCGACCTGCTCGACCTCGACGCCGCGCGCTTCGCGCGGGAGCTGGCCGAGCACGCCTGGGAGCCGCGCGTACGCGAGGATTTCCTGAGCGGCGTGCGGGCCGGCGTCAACGGCACGCCGACGTTCTTCGTCAACGGGGTCCGCCACGACGGCGCCTGGGACGTCGAGTCGCTCCTCGGGGCGCTGGTGACGGCCGCGCGGCGCTCGGCGTGATGGACGAGCTGGCGCCCCGGCGGGAGCTGACCGTCAGCCTGCGCGTCAACGGCGCGGAGCGGCGCCTCACGCTGGATGCGCGCACCACGCTGCTGGACGCGCTGCGGGACGGCCTGCACCTGGCCGGCACCAAGAAGGGCTGCGACCTCGGCCAGTGTGGCGCCTGCACGGTGCTGCGGGACGGGCGCCGGATCAAGTCGTGCCTGACGCTCGCCGCGATGGCCGAGGACACGGAGATCGTCACCATCGAGGGCCTGGCCGCGGACGGCGCACTCCATCCCGTGCAGGCGGCCTTCGTCGAGCACGACGGCTTCCAGTGCGGCTACTGCACGCCGGGCCAGATCCTCTCGGCGGTGGGCCTGCTCCGCGAGGGCCGCGCGGGCTCGGACGCCGAGATCCGCGAGTTCATGAGCGGCAATCTCTGCCGCTGTGGCGCCTACCCCAACATCGTGGACGCCGTGAGGACCGCGGCCGGCCGCGCCGCTTGAGCCATGGTGCCCTTCGCTTACGCGGCGGCGCCGAGCGCGCAGACGGCCATCGCGCGCGTCGCGCGCGTCCGGGGGGCGGAGTTCATCGCCGGCGGCACCGACATGCTGCAGCTTCTTCAAGAGCGTGTGCGCGAGCCGTCCGAGCTGATCGACATCACCCGCCTGCCGATGGCGGAGATCGCGGCTGGGCCGCACGGCGCGCGCATCGGCGCGCTGGCCCGCATGGCGGACGTCGCCGACGATCCCGGGATCCGCCAGCACTTCGCGGCCGTGTCGGAAGCGCTGCTGGCCAGCGCCTCGCCGCAGGTGCGCAACATGGCCACGATCGGCGGCAACCTGCTCCAGCGCACGCGCTGCCTCTACTTCCGCGACGTGGCCACGCCGTGCAACCGGCGGGAGCCGGGCAGCGGCTGCCCGGCGCAGGAGGGCGAGAATCGGCTCAACGCGATCCTCGGCGGCAGTCCCCAGTGCATCGCCGTGTATCCCGGCGATCTCGCCGTCGCGCTCGTCGCGCTGGACGCCGCGGTGCTCGTGCAGGGCGCCGGTGGCGAGCGCACCATCCCGGTCGAGCGCCTGCATCGTGTGCCAGGCGACACCCCGCACGTCGAGACCGTGCTCGAGCCCGGCGACCTCATCACCGCGGTGACGATTCCGGCCTCCGCGCCCGCCCGCCGCTCGCACTACCTCAAGGTCCGCGACCGCGCGAGCTTCGTGTTCGCGCTGGCCTCGGCGGCCGTTGCGCTCGAGATCGAGGCCGGCACCATCCGCCAGGCGCGGGTGGCCGTGGGCGGCGTGGCGACGACGCCGTGGCGCCTGCGCCACGTGGAAGAGGCGCTGGCGGGGCGGCCGCTCGACGCCGGCGTCCTGCGCGAGGCCGCTGCCCACTCGGCCGAGGGTGCCGAACCGCGCGGGAAGAACGCCTTCAAGGTGATGCTGCTGCCGCGCACCGTGGAGCGTGCGCTGCGCACGGCCGGAGGCCTCGCATGAGCGCCAGCATCGGCCGCCCCGTCAGCCGCGTCGACGGCCCGGCGAAGGTGACGGGCGCGGCCCGCTACGCCGCGGAGCTCGTGCTCCCGGACCTTGCCCACGCCGCGCTCGTGTCGAGCACCGTGGCCAACGGCCGTATCGCGCTGCTCGAGACGCGCGCCGCCGAGAAGGCGCCCGGCGTGCGCGCGGTGATCACCCATCTCAACGCCCCGCGGCTGCCCTACGTGCCGTTCGACGAGCCGCCGGAGGTCGATCCGAGCCACGGCTCGCAGCTGCGCGCCTTCCAGGGGCCGGACGAGCTGTTCAACGGCCAGCCCATCGGCGTGGTGGTGGCGGATACGCTCGAGCAGGCGCGCCACGCCGCCGCACTCGTGCGCGTCACCTACGCCCTGGCGGAGTCGACGACGACGTTCGACGCGAGCCGCGCGCGTCCCACCGAGGAGGACGCCCAGACGCGGCGGGGCGCCGCGGTGCGCGCGCTGGGCAAGGCCCCCGTCACGGTGGACGCCGTCTACGTGCACCCGCGCGAGCACCACAACGCGATCGAGGCGCACGCGACCGTGGCCGCATGGGACGGCGATCGGCTCACGCTGCACGACAAGACGCAGTGGGTGCGCAACGACCGTGCCGAGATCGCTCACGTGTTCGGCATTCCCGAGGACCACGTGCGCGTCATCTCGCCCTACGTCGGCGGCGCCTTCGGCTCGGGCCTGCGCACGTGGCCCCACGTGACGATCGCCGCCCTCGCCGCGCGGCTCACCGGCCGGCCGGTGCGTCTCGAGCTCACGCGCCGCGAGCTCTACACCTCGGTCGGCTTCCGTCCGCACACCGAGCAGCGCGTCGCCCTCGGAGCGCGGCGCGACGGGCGGCTGACCGCGCTGGTCCACGAGGCCACCTGGCAGACGTCGACCTACGAGGAGTACAGCGAGGAGACGCTGACGCCGTCCCGGGTGGCCTACGCGTGCCCGAACGTGCTCACGCGCGCGCGGGTCGTCGAGATGGACACCAACACGCCGACGCACATGCGGGCGCCGGGCGAGGTCAGCGGCCTGTTCGCGCTCGAGTGCGCCATGGACGAGCTGGCCGTCGCCCTCGACATGGACCCGCTCGAGCTGCGGCTGGCGAACTATGCCGAGCGTAACGAGGCCGACGACCTGCCGTGGTCGAGCAAGGAGCTGCGCGCCTGCTACCGGACGGCCGCGGAGCGGTTCGGCTGGAGCCGCCGCGCGCCGCAACCGCGCTCGATGCGCGACGGACCCTGGCTGGTCGGCTACGGCATGGCCACCACGCTCTATCCCGCCTATCGCTCGGGGGCGTCGGCGTCGGCGACCGTCTTCGCCGATGGCTCGGCGGTCGTGCGGAGCGCCGCCTCCGACATGGGGCCGGGGACGTACACGGCGATGACCCAGGTGGCCGCCGATACGCTCGGGCTGCCGCTCGAGCGCGTGCGCTTCGAGCTGGGCGACAGCGCGTTCCCGCCGGCCCCCTCGCACGGCGGGTCGCAGACGATGGCCAGCGTTGGCTGCGCAGTGCAGGCCGCGTGCGAGTCGCTACGGGCCAAGCTCGGCGCCGGCGACGGCCGCTCGGTCATCGACGCGCTGCGCGATCACGGCGTCGACCGCATGGAAGCCTCCGCCGACGTCGAGCCCGGCCAGGAGTCCGAGCGGTACGCGGGCTATGCGTTCGGCGCCGTGTTCGTCGAGGCCCGCGTGGATGCCGACCTCGGCATCGTACGCGTGCCGCGCATCGTCGGCGCCTATGACGTCGGGCGCGTGATCAATCCCAAGACCGCGCGCAGCCAGTGCATCGGCGGCATGGCCGGCGGGCTCGGCATGGCGCTGCTGGAACAGGCCGACTGGGATCAGCGCTTCGGCCGCGTGATGAACGCCAACCTCGCCGAATACCTCGTGCCGGTGAACGCCGACGTCGTCGAGCTGGAGGCGCTGTTCGTGCCGTGCGAGGACGCGCGGATCAACCCGCTGGGCGTCAAGGGGCTCGCGGAGATCGCGATGTGCGGAGTGGCGCCGGCGATCGCCAATGCGGTGTACCACGCCACCGGCCGCCGCGTCCGCAGGCTGCCCATCACGCTGGAGGCATTGCTCGATGGCCTCGACGGCTGAGATCACCCTCGTCCGCTGCCCCTCGTGCGGGGCGACCAACCGCGTGCCGGCGGCGGCCATCCGCGCCGGTAAGCGCCCCGTGTGCGGGCGCTGCAAGCGGCCCTTGCCGCTCGACGCCGCGCCCGTCACCGTCACCGATGCCAACTTCGCCGGTGAGGTCGAGGCCTCGCCGCTCCCCGTGCTGCTCGACCTGTGGGCGCCGTGGTGCGGGCCCTGCCGGATAATCGCCCCGATGGTCGAGGAGCTGGCCGGTGAGCTCGCCGGCCGCGTGAAGGTCGGCAAGCTGAACGTCGACGAGAACCCGTCCACCGCCGCGCGCTTCAACGCGCGCAGCATTCCCACGCTGCTCGTGCTGCGGGGCGGCCGCGAGGTCGACCGCATCGTGGGCGTGCAGCCCAAGGCCGAAATCGCGCGCCGGCTCGAGCGGGCAATCGCCTGAGGACCGCACACGCACCGACCGGCGCGGCCACGAGAGGAGTGAGCGTATGGCGAAGGTGATCGGCATCGATCTCGGCACCACGAACTCGGTCGTGTCCGTCATGGAAGGCGGCGCGCCCACCGTGATCCCCAACCAGGAGGGCAGCCGGCTCACCCCCTCGGTGGTGGCCTTCGCCAAGGACGGCGAGGTGCTCGTGGGCCAGGTGGCCAAGCGGCAGGCCATCACCAACCCCGAGAACACGGTGTTCTCGATCAAGCGCTTCATGGGGCGGCGCTTCGACGAGGTGCAGGAAGAGATCAAGAAGGTGCCCTACAAGGTCGTGAAGGCGGCCAACGGCGACGTGCGTGTCGAGATCCGCGGCAAGCAGTACTCGCCGCCCGAGATCTCCGCCATGATCCTGCGCAAGCTGAAGGAGGCGGCCGAGTCCCATCTGGGCGGCAAGGTCACCCAGGCGGTCGTCACCGTGCCCGCCTACTTCAACGACAGCCAGCGCCAGGCCACCAAGGACGCTGGCCAGATCGCCGGCCTCGAGGTGCTGCGCATCATCAACGAGCCCACGGCGGCGGCGCTCGCGTACGGTCTCGACAAGAAGAGCGACGAGGAGATCTCGGTGTACGAC
>JBKPRI010000309.1:0-6316 GCA_046734515.1 Candidatus Methylomirabilota bacterium
AGATCTTCCTCGGGTTCTCACTCGTCATCGTGGTGCTGGCGGCCGTCGGCGTCCTGAGCCTGCGCGCGGTCGGCCGTCTGGTGTCACTCAACCGCGAGGTGGCCAGCGAGACGCTGCCCGCCCTCCGGTTGACCGCCGACGTGCGCGACGCCATGCTGGCGCTGGCCCGCCTGGACGCGCGGTTCACGATCCTGCGCGATCCGCGCTACGCCGAGGTGTGGCGCGAGCGCGCGGACGCCGTGGGCGCGGACCTGAAGCGGCTTCGCGATCTGGCCGGCACGGAGGACGAGGCGCGGCACCTGGCGGACGCCACGGCGGCCTTCGAGCGGTATCGTGAGGCGGTGGTGGGCGAGCAGCGGCGTCTGCTGGCAGCGGGGACGCGGCCGGCCGCCATCGGCGAGCCGGCGGGCCGCGCGCTGGCCGAGCGCGTCGAGGGCAGCCTCGAGGCGCTGCAGATCGCCACGCATGCGCGCGTGTTCCGCGCGCAGGCCGAGGTGGCGCGGCTGGAGGAGCGAACCTGGACCGGTGTGGTGGTGGCGCTGGCCACCGCGGTGGCGCTGGCGCTGGTGGCCACGGCCGTGATCGCGCTGCGCATCACGCGCTCGGTGCGGCAGCTCTCGGCCGCCACCAGCGCGCTGGCCGCGGGGGCGTTCCGCGAGCCAATCCCCACCGGCGGCAAGGACGAGGTGGGCGTGCTGGCCCAGTCGTTCAACGCGATGGCCGCGCGGCTGCGGCAGCTCGACGAGATGAAGGAGGAATTCTTCGCCACGCTTTCGCACGAATTGCGCTCGCCGCTGACGTCGGTGCGCGAGGCCTCGCACCTGCTGGCCGACCACGTGGCCGGCCCGCTGTCGCCCAAGCAGGCGCGTCTGGTGGAGATCATCCAGCGCTCGTCCGACCGGCTGCTGCGCCTCGTCAACCAGATCCTCGACATCTCGCGGCTGCGCGCCGGCCTGCTGCCGCTGCAGCACAACCTCGTCGATCTCGATCGGCTGGTCGCGCGCGCGGCCGAGGAGCTGCGGCCGCAGGCGGAGGAAGCGAAGGTCACGCTCGACCGCGAGCGCGTGGGCACGCGCTTCATCATCAACGGCGACGAGGACCGGCTCGTGCAAGTGGTCGTGAACCTGCTGGCGAACGCCATCCGCTTCACGCCGGCCGGCGGCCGCGTGGTGGCGCGGGTGGTGGACGCGGGCCAGGAGTGCGAGGTGCAGGTGGAGGACACCGGCCTCGGCATTCCCGCCGCCGAGCTGCCGCACATCTTCGACACGTATCGCCAGGCCCATCTCGGCAAGGGCGGGACCGGGCTCGGGCTGTCGATCGTGCGCGGGCTCGTGCAGGCGCACGGCGGCCGCGTCACCGTGGAGTCGCACGAGGGCAAGGGCAGCCGCTTCAGCGTGCTGCTGCCGCGCGAGGGCCGCGCGGCATGAGGCGCGCCCTCGGCGTGCTCCTGCTGGCGACGGCGCTGACCGGCTGCGCGTCGTGGCCGTTCGGGCGCGGCACCGCCATCGTGTCGGACGCCGACCGGATGGCGCGCGACGGGGACTTCGCCGGCGCGGTGGCGAAGTACGACGAGTATCTGGCGCGCTATCCCGAGGGCTGGAGCGCGCCGCGCGCGCAGGAGAGCCGCGACACGCTGGCCGCCACGCTGGCCGCGCGGGGTGAGGCCGCGCGGCTGCGCCAGGAAGTCGCGCGCCTGCGCGAGGAGCTGGCGCGGCGCGAGCTCGACCTGGTCCGCGTGCGGCAGGAAGCGGACCGCCTGCGCACCGACCTCGAGCGGCTCAAGCAGATCGACCTTCGCCTGGAGCGTACCCGATGAAGCGCAAGGTTCTCGTGGTCGACGACGACGCCGCCATCGTGGAAGTGCTGGAGATGCGACTGACGGCCATGGGCTTCGACGTCACCGCCACCGCCGATACCGAGGCGGCCATCGTCGCCGCCGAGCGCACGCGCTTCGATCTGGCCTTGATCGACTTGCGTATGGAGCCCACCGATGGCATCGCGCTGATGGAAGCGGTGCACACGCGCCAGCCGCGGCTGCCCGTGCTGATCATGACCGCGCACGGCACGATCGAGACCGCGGTGGACGCCGTGCAGCGCGGCGCCTTCGACTACCTGACCAAGCCGTTCCTGCGCGACGAGCTGCGCGCCAAGATCGGCCGCGCGGTGACCAGCCGGCGCTGGGCGCGCGACCGCGAGCGGCTGCTCACGGTGGGGCAGACGCTGGCCTCCACCGGCGTGATGGCCCGCGTGCTGGACGCGGTGGCCCAGGGCGCGGTGGAGACGATCGAGGCCGATCGCTGCGTGGTGTTCCAGCAGGAGCACGGCAAGCTGGTACCGATGGCGAGCGCGGGGACGCCGCCGCCGTCGTGGCCGGCGCTCGAGTCGGCGGCGGTGGCCGCGATGACCAAAGGGATCCCGGTGACGTTCCCCGGCAGCGAGACGGGCAGTATCGTGGCCGCCCCGCTCGTCGTGCAGAAGGGGCCGACCGGCGCGCTCGTCATCGAGACCGCGCGCGGGGTGGAGCCGACCGAGGACGACCTCGAGCTGCTCGCGCTGTTCTCCTCGCAGGCCGCCTCGGCGGTGCGCACCACGCACGAGCTGGAGCGGCTGCGCAGCGGCGCCCTCGCCGCGCTCGGCCGCATGGCCACCGAGGTCGCCCACGAGCTGAAGAACCCGCTGGCCGGCCTCCGCCTCTACGCGCGCCACCTCGAGCAGCGTCTGGGCAAGTCCGGCGACGCGGACGGGGCCGGGCTCGCCCAGAAGATCACCTCCACCGTCGATCATCTCGCCGCGGTGGTGCAGGAGATCACCGCGTTCGGCCGCCCGCCCGAGCTGCATCGCGTGCCGACCGCGCTGCATGCCCTGCTCGACGAGTGTCTGGGCTTCGCCCAGGCCAAGTGCGAGACGCCGGGCATCGAGGTCCTTCGCTCGTACGACACGGCCTGTCCCACCGACGCGCCGCTCGACGCCCGCGAGCTCCGCAAGGCGTTCCTGAACCTCGTCATCAACGGGCTGGAGTCGCTCCGCGAGGGTGGCCGGCTCAGCGTCTCGACGTCCTATGCGCCGGAGACGCGGACGCTGACGATCGTGATCGAGGATACCGGCCACGGCATGAGCGAGGAGACGCTCTCGCGCATCTTCGATCTCTTCTTCACGACGAAGCCGCAAGGGACCGGGCTCGGCATGGCGCTGGCCCGCTCCGTGATCGACCTGCACGGCGGCGAGCTCATGGTCCACAGCGCGCTCGGCAAGGGGACCCGCGTGACCATCCGGTTGCCGCTGGCGCCGCCGGAGGGAGCGCGCGCGTGAGGCACACCATCCTGGTGGTCGACGACGAGGCGTCGATCGCCGACGGCCTGCGCCTGACCCTTGAAGCCGAGGGGTACTCCGTGCGCATCGCCGGCTCGGTCCGCACGGCGCTGGCCTCGGTGGCCCAGTCGGATCCGCACGTGGCGATCGTGGACCTGATGCTGCCGGACGGTGATGGCCTCGCGCTCACGCGCGAGCTGAAGCAGCGCGACCCCGCGCTGGAGGTCGTGGTCATCACCGCCTACGGCTCCGTGCGCAAGGCGATGGAGGCCACCAAGGGCGCCGGCGCCTTCTACGTCGTCGAGAAGCCGTTCGAGCCCGAGGAGGTGCTGGGCCTCGTCAAGAACGCGCTCGAGCACCGCAAGCTGCTCGTCGAGAACACCGAGCTGCGCCGCCGGCTCCTGGAACAGACCGCGGACAGCGAGATCCTCGGCTCGGCTCCCGGCATCCAGCGCGTGCTGGAGACGATCGCCTCGGTGGCCGACACCGACGCCAACGTGCTGATCATCGGCGAGAGCGGCACCGGCAAGGAGCTCATCGCGAACGCGCTGCACGAGAAGTCGAGCCGCCGCGAGGGCCCGTTCGTGAAGATCAACTGCGCGGCGCTGCCCAAGGACCTGATCGAGTCCGAGCTGTTCGGCCACACCAAGGGCTCGTTCACCGGTGCCACCACCGAGAAGGTCGGCCTGCTGGAAGAGGCGCACAAGGGCTCGCTGCTGCTCGACGAGATCACCGAGATGCCGCCGGACCTGCAGGCCAAGCTCCTGCGCGTGCTCGAGGAGCGGGTGGTGCGGCGCCTCGGCGGCGCGAAGTCGATCCCCGTCGACTTCCGGCTGGTGTCCTCGACGAACCGCAGCCCCGAGCAGGCCGTGAAGGAAGGCGGGCTGCGCCAGGACCTCTACTTCCGCATCAACACCGTGACCATCGGGGTGCCGCCGCTGCGCGAGCGGCGCGACGACCTGCCGGTCCTGGTGCGCGCGTTCCTCGAGCGCTATCGCGCCAAGCACCAGCGCCCGGTCGATGCGATCGAGCCCGAAGCCTACCGCCGTCTGCTCGCCTACGCGTGGCCCGGCAACGTGCGCGAGCTGCAGCACGCGCTCGAGCGCGCGGTGCTGGTGGCGCACGGCCGCGAGATCACGGTGGCCGACCTGCCGGAATCGCTGCATCACAGCGCGGCGTCGGGCGAGGGGGCCGTCGGCGGCGGCATCGCGCCGTCCGAAGTGCCGTCGGGCTCGCTGGAGGAGATCGAGCGCGCCTCGATCCTCAAGGCGCTCGACTCCACGCGCTGGAACAAGCAGGCTGCCGCGGCGCTGCTGGGCCTGCGCCGCCCGACGCTCTACTCCAAGATGCGCAAGCACAACATCCCGCAACGGCGACCCTGAACTCGGAGGGGGGCTTTGCCCCCCTTCCGACGCCCCTCGCACGCCTCACGGCGTACTCGGGGCTGCCTCCCCCCAGATCAGGATTGCGGCGGCAAAGCCGCCGCTCGAAAGTGACATCATGAACGCGCCGCGGTTCGGGTTCTTTTTTTGGCCTTATACGCCGGAGTACACCGTGCGGATGGTGGGGCTGGGGGAGCGGGAGGGGTGGGATGTGGTGGGGATCGCGGATACGCCGGGGAACGCGATGGATGTGTGGGTCGCGCTGGCGCTGGCGGCGGAACGGACGCGGCGGGTGCCGCTGGCAGCGTGCGTGACCAATCTCGTGACGCGCCATCCGGTGATCACCGCGGGCGCAGCCGCGTCCGTCGATGCGCTCTCCGGCGGGCGGCTGATCCTCGGCGTCGGCACCGGGCACAGCGGCGTCACCAACGTGGGCGCGGCGGCGTCCACGCCGGCGGATTTCCGCCTCGAGCTCGCCCGGCTGCGCGAGCACACCGCCGCGGCCGCGCCGGGCCGGCGCGTGCCCGTGTACGCCGCGGCGTCGGGGCCGAGAGCATTGAGGACTGCGGGCGCCGTGGCCGACGGCGTCTTCGTGAACTATGGGCTCGGCGCCGAGCACGTTGCGCGCGCGCGGAGCCTCATCGCCGAGGGGGCACGCGAGGCGGGCCGCGCGCCGGAGGACGTCGACGTCTGGTGGATCGCCTGCCTGGACGTCAGCGACTCACGCGAGGTGGCGCTCGAGAAGCTCGGCAATATTCTCGGCTTCGTGGGCGCCTACGTCGCCGGGCCGGCGCCGGAGCGGCGGGACGTGCCGCCGGCGCTGGTGGAGCCGCTGCGCGAGCTACGCCGGCGCTACACCACCAGGCGCGCGGAGATGGACCCGGCCCTCACGCGCCAGCTGGGCGTCTTCGACTACCTGCGCGGGCGCCTGGCGATCGCCGGCACGCCCGAGGATTGTCTGACCCAGGTGCGCGCCGCGCACGCGGCCGGGGCGCGCAACCTCATGTTCACCGTGAGCCTCGCCTCCGACCCCGTCCGAACCGTCGAGCTGTTCGGCCGCGAGGTGCTCGGCCGCCTGAAAGGCGTGCACCCGCCGTCGCCTGCCTAACAAACGGGCAACGCCTCGCGCCGCGCTCGACGTAAGATTCCAATTTCGCTGGATTCAGTCCGGGCATGGCCGTTGCTTGGACGCTCCACGCCGGGGAGGTTCGTGCATGAAAAAGATCGAGGCGATCATCAAGCCTTTCAAGCTCGACGACGTCAAGGAAGCCCTCACCGGCATCGGCATCGTCGGCATGACGGTCTCCGAGGTTCGCGGATTCGGACGTCAGAAGGGCCACACCGAGCTCTACCGGGGCGGCGAGTACACGGTCGACTTCCTGCCGAAGATCAAGGTCGAGGTGGTCGTGCCCGACCACTTCGTGGACAAGGTGGCCGAGGTGGTCGCGGCGGCGGCGAAGACCGGCAACATCGGCGACGGCAAGATCTTCGTGTCGCCCGTCGAGGCGGCGATCCGGATCCGGACGGGCGAGCGAGACCAGGCCGCCCTGTGAGGAGGACCAACGTGAGACGGTTCACCTGCGCCCTGGCAGCGCTGCTCGTGCTGGTCACGATGGGAGTGGCCC
>JBKPRI010000310.1:0-32450 GCA_046734515.1 Candidatus Methylomirabilota bacterium
CTTCCGCATCGACGTCGGCGGCGACCGCTTCGTGGACACGCGCGTGATCCCGATCGCGCTGGCCACCCTGATCGAGGGGCCGATCGCCGGCGCGGTCACCGCGGCGATCGCCGTCGGCTACCGCATCTGGCTCGGCGGCAGCGGCGCGGTGGCCGGCGTGCTCGGCATCGTGGCCACGACGCTGGCGGCCGCGGCCGTGCGCGCCTGGGCGCGGCGTGACGGCGGCCTGCGGTTGCATCACGGCGTGGTGCTGGTGGTCACGGTGTGGGCGGTGACCGCGGGCTCGTTCGTGGTGCTCGGCGCGCGCGGGCTCGCGATGTTCGAGCCGGTATGGCTGCCGCTGCTGGCGATGATCGCGGTCGGGCTCGGCGTGGGCGCGCGGCTATTCCACGACGTGGCGGCCGGACAGGCGGCGGAGGCCTCGCGGCGCGATGCCGCTCAGCTGCGCGCGGTGGCCTCGCTGGCGCGGGCGGCGGCGCACGAGATCAACAATCCTCTCACCGCCGTGCTGGGCGGCCTGGCGCTCGTCAACCGCAAGATGAAGCCCGACAGCCAGGAAGCGAAGTGGCTGGGCCACGCCAAGGATGCCGCCGAGGACATCCGCGACATCGTCAAGCGGATGAACCGGATCACGTCCATCGAGGAAGTCCCCTCCGCGGGGCCCCTGCCCGACATGCTCGACATCAGGAAGTCGAGCTCTTCTTCCTGAGCCGCCGCGGCGTGCGGCGGCCGCGGCCGCCGAGCGCCTTCAAGTAGAGCTGCGTCGCCTCCGACGGCCACTCGGCCGACATGATCCCCGAGATCACGCCGACGCCGCGCGCGCCCACCGCGATGACCTCGGGCACGCGCTCGGGCGTGATGCCCCCGATGGCCAGCACCGGAACCCTCAGCTTGCGCGCGACGGCGCCCAGCCGCTCGAGGCCCTGAGGTTCGCCGTACGCGCGCTTGCTCGGGGTGTCGTAGACGGGCCCGAAGACGACCCAGTCGGCCCCTTGCGATTCCGCCTCCAGCGCATCCTCGAGCGAGTGCACGGAGGCGCCGATGCGCAGATTCCGCCCCGCGATGTCGCGCATGTCCTTCACGTCGAGCGAGGTGCCGGTGCGCTGCACGGCATCGGCGTTGACGGCGAGGGCGACGTCGACGCGGTCGTTGACGATCAGCATCGCGCCGGTGTCGCGCGTGAGGTTGCGAAGCTGGCGGCAGAGTACGGCGAGGTCCTTGCCGGAGAGGTCCTTCTCGCGCACCTGCACGGCGGGAAGTCCGACGGCCAGGCACTCGCTGATCACGGTCACGAGATCCCGGCCGCCGGTCTGCGTGCGGTCCGTGACCAGCGTGAGGCTTAGCTGGTCCAATCGGGCAGGCCCTCGATCGGCGAGGACGCTGTCGCATAGAGCTTCTTGCCGATGCGCCCGGCCTTGTAGGCCAGCCGGCCCGCCTCGACGGCGAGCTTCATGGCCTTGGCCATGGAGACGGCATCGCGCGAGCCGGCGATGGCCGTGTTCATCAGCACGCCGTCGCAGCCCAGCTCCATCGCGATGGCCGCATCGGAGGCCGTGCCCACGCCCGCGTCGACGATGACGGGCACCGTGACCGACTCGAGGATGATCTTGATGTTGTACGGGTTGCGAATGCCGAGCCCCGAGCCGATCGGCGCCCCCAGCGGCATCACGCACGCCGCGCCGGCGTCCTGCAGCTTCTTGGCCATGATGGGATCGTCGTTCGTGTAGGGCATCACCGTGAAGCCCTCGCGCGCCAGCGTGCGTGTGGCCTCGAGCAACCCCATCACGTCGGGAAACAGCGTGCGCTGATCACCGATGACTTCGAGCTTCACCATCTCGCCGAGGCCGGCTTCACGCGCGAGGTAGCAGGTGCGGATCGCCTCGTCGGCCGAGTAGCAGCCGGCCGTGTTCGGCAGCAGCGTGTAGCGCTTGGTGTCGATGTAATCGAGGATCGACTCGCCGCTCGGCAGGCTCACGCGCCGCACGGCAACCGTGATGATCTCGGTGCCCGACGCCTCGTGCGCATCGCGCATGACGTCCATCGTGGCGTACTTGCCGGTGCCCACGATCAGCCGCGACGTGAACTCCTTGCCGCCCAGGACCAGGTTCGTGTCGTACATACCCCTACCCTCCTAGATCACAGGCTCGGCTCACGGCTCGACGCCGTTCACCTCGCACCGCCACCCATCGGTCGAACGATCTCGACCTTGTCGCCTTCTGACAGCGTCACCGCCGCGTATGTCGCCTTCGGCGTGATCTCGCGGTTGACGGCGACGGCCGTGTACTCGCGCTTGACGTTTAGCAGGGTGAGCAGGCCCTCGACGGTGAGCCCGGGCTCGACATCCATCGGCTTGCCGTTGACGTTGATCTTCACAGACACAAACGGCCGCTCCCCTTTACTAGGGTGCGGCCGTCAATCCATCCGCCGCCATGTTCCCTTCGCCGGCATTACCCGGATCAGGTTCGAGGGGTCCCGGGCCGCACCCGGTTCTCAGGATTCCTCCCCCCACGACGACGGGGTGAAGTATACACCTTCACTTTCCGCTCTTTCACCTGCGGCCCCCCGCTCCCCAGCGGTCTACTTGGCCTCGCCGATCGCCTTCACGGCGTCGGGGTTCTCCAGCGACGACACGTCCCCCGCCGGCTTCCCCAGATACGTCGCGCGAATCACGCGGCGCATGATCTTCGCGCTGCGGGTCTTCGGCAGGTCGCGCGTGAACAGGACCTTCTCCGGCTTCAGCGCCTTGCCCATCTCGCTCGCCACACGATCCGACAGCTCACGCCGGAGCGGCTCGGACGCGTTGTTCCCCGGGCGGAGCACGACGAAGCACACGACGGATTCTCCCTTCACCTCGTGGGGCACGCCGATCACTCCCGCCTCGGCGACCGCGGGATGGCCAACCAGCACCGACTCGACCTCCGCCGGCCCCAGCCGCTTGCCGGCGATCTTCAGCGTGTCGTCGGAACGCCCCTGGATGAACCAGAAGCCGTCCTCGTCCACGAACGCCCAGTCGCCGTGGACCCAGACGTGAGGCCAGCGAGACCAGTAGGTCTCCTCGTAGCGCTGCGGGTCCTTCCAGAATCCGGCCGTCATGCCGGGCCAGGGCTTGGTGATGACGAGCTCGCCCACCTCGCCGCGCACGGGCCGGCCATCGTCGCCGAAGCACTCCGCCGCCATGCCGGGGATCGGGCCCGCGAACGAGCACGGCTTGATCGGCACGATAGGGAAGCAGCTCAGAATGCCGCCGGAGATCTCCGTGCCGCCGGTGTAGTTGATGATCGGTACCTGCGCCTTGCCGGCGTTCTCGAAGAGCCACTTGTAGGGCTCGGGGTTCCACGGCTCCCCGGTCGAGCCGATGATGCGCAGCGACGAGAGATCGTGCGCATGCACGTGCTCGGGGCCGTGGGGCATGAGCGCGCGCACCGCGGTCGGCGACATGCCGGCGATCGTCACGCGATGGCGCTCGAACAGCGCCCACAGGCGATCGGGCTTCGGATAGTCCGGCACGCCCTCGAACACCACGGCCGTGGCGCCGTGAAAGAGTGCGGCGGTGAATGCCATGGGGCCCATCAGCCAGCCGAGGTCCGTCAGCCAGAACAGGCGATCCTCCTGGCCCACATCCATGCAGTAGCCGAAGTCGTGCGCGGTCTTGATCAGAAAGCCGCCGTGCGTGAGCACCGCGCCCTTGGGCTTCCCCGTGGTCCCCGACGTGTAGATGATGAGGCAGGGGCGATCGGCCTCCACGGGCAGCGCCGGCGCGCGATCGCTCTGAGTGGCCACGGCCTCGTGCCACCAGCGATCGCGGCCCTGGGTCCACGGGATGTCCCGGCCGAGCCGGCGGTAGACGAGCACGATCTTCACCGACGGGCACTGCGCGACGGCCTCGTCGGCGACCTCCTTCATCTTCACGATCTGGCCGCGCCGCTGGAAGCCGTCGGCGGTGATGAGCGCCCTGGCCTCGCAGTCCGACAGGCGCGAGGCGACGGCGCCCGAACCAAAGCCCGAGAAGCACGGCGTGTAGATGGCGCCGATCTTCACGACGGCCAGCGTGGCGATGGCCGCCTCCGGCGACATCGGCAGGAAGATGCCGACGCGGTCACCCTCGCCCACGCCGAGCGCCTTCAGCGCGTTGGCCAGCCGGTTCACCTCGGCGGCCAGCTCCGCGTATGTGAGCGTGCGGCTCTGGCCGTCATCGCCCTCCCAGATGATGGCGGGCTTGGCGCCGCGGCCGGCGTCCAGGTGGCGATCGACGCAGTTGTCGGTGAAGTTCAGGCGGCCGCCGGGAAACCACGTCGGCCACTCGATCCCCCGCGAGTCGTCCAGCACACGCGCGTACGGCGCGCTCCAGCGCACGCCGAGGTCCTTGACGACGGCGTCCCAGTACCACTCCAGGTCGGCCATCGAGCGCCGCTGCAGCTCCTCCAGCGTCGCGATGCCGTGCGCCTTCATGAATCGCGCGATACGGGACTGCTCCAGGTGCTTCTTGCTCGGCCGCCAGACGATGCTCTCCGTGCTCATGGCGCCCTATTCTAAGCCACGGCCGGTCGTCACCTGCGCCCCGGCGCCGGCGCGCGCCGGGCCTCGGCGCCGAGCGACAGGCTCAGATATCGCACCGTCTTCGTGCCCTCGTGAATGCTGGCGCGGCCGACCTCGGCGAAGCCGAGCGCGGCGTGGAGGGCATCCGACGCGGGGTTCGGCGGCTCGACGTTGACCTCGCACACCACGAGATCGTGGCCGGCGACCCGTGCGCAGCGGAACAGGTCCTCGTACAGCAGCCGCGCGAGCCCGTGACCGCGCGCGCCGGCCGCCACCACCACGCGATCGACGTACACGAAGCGCGGGTAGTGCGCGCGGAACCACTGATAGTTCGGGCTGTCGTAGCTGGCAGCCTGGTCGAACGCCAGCAGGAACGCGTCCAGCTTGCCCACGCGCCGCGCATAGAACGCCTGGCCCAGGAGCGCGAACAGCTCGCCGGGGCCCAGCCACGACAGCTCGGTCGCGTGCGCGTTGTTCAGCGCCAGCACCTCGCCATGAAGATCGCGCGAGATCGGCAGCGGTGCTCCCCTGATGCTCATCACGTCCCTCCTTGCCGTCCCTGAAAACAAAAAAGCCCGCGACCACCGGGGGTGATCGCGGGCCTCGTGCTGTCGAGGGACTGTTCGAGTCGGTTACAGGTCTCGCGGGCCGCGCACCACCGCCGGCGCTGGGCATCCCATGGGGGATCCCAGCCGCGACTTCTCGGTAGCTCGGTGGCACCCGCGAATCATGTGAGCGGGGATGATAATCGCCGCGGACGTGCCTGTCCAGCCCGATTGTGATAAACGTTCCGCCATGCCAGACAACGTCACCCTCGCGCGCGACGGCCTCATCGCCACGGTCACCCTGAACCGCCCCGACCGGCGCAACGCGCTCAGCGACCCCATGCTGACCGACCTGGGCGCCGTCTTCACCGAGCTGCGCGACGACCACACCACGCGCGTGGTCATCGTGACGGGCGCCCCGCCGGTCTTCTCAGCCGGCGCGGATGCCGGCCTCAAGAGCAGCATGTCGGCCGAGGAGAAGCGCCAGGCGTTCGCCACGCGCAAGAGCCAGTTCCGCCGCCTCTTCGAGCGCGCCAACACCGTGCTCGAGGGCCTGGAGCAAACGACCATCTGCGCCATCAACGGCCACGCGGTCGGCGGCGGCTGGGGCCTCACGCTGGCCTGCGACTTCCGCATCGCGGCCGCCGAGGCCCAGCTCTGGATCCCCGAGGTCGACCTCGGGGTGCCGCTCGGCGTGGCGTCGACCACGCGCTTCGTGCGCATGGTGGGCCCGGCACGCGCCAAGGAGATCATCATGGACTGCCGCCGCTACTCGGCCGACGAGGCGCGGCAGTGGGGGCTCGTGCACAAGGTCGTGCCCGGCCGCGATCTCCTGAAGGCCGCCCGCGAGTACGCGGACTTCATGGCGGCGAAGCCCTTCAAGGCGCTGGCCGAGATGAAGGCGCGCATCAACGCCATCGCCCGCACGGGCATCCCCGAGGTCAACGCGATGACCGAGGGCTTCCTGGATCGCGCGTGATGCTGGACGGCATCCGCGTCCTCGACCTCTCGCGCGTCATCGCCGGCCCCTACTGCGCGATGATGCTCGCCGACCTCGGCGCCGACGTCGTGAAGGTGGAGCGGCCCGGGCGCGGCGACGACATGCGCTATCTCGGCGGCGCCAGCAAGGACGGCATGACGCTCGGCTTTGCCACCATCAATCGCAACAAGCGCGCGATTGCGGTCGACCTGCAGCACCCCGAGGGCCTCAAGATCGTCCTCGAGCTCGCCCGGCGCGCGGACGTGGTGCTGGAGAACTTCGTGCCCGGCGTCGCCGACAAGCTGGGCCTCGGGTACACGGCGCTGAGCGCCACGAACCCGGCGGTCGTCTACGCTTCGGTCAGCGGCTACGGCCAGGACGGCCCGTACGCGCGCTGGCCCGGCTACAACACGATCGCGATGGGCATGAGCGGGCTGATGGCGCTCACCGGCCAGCCCGGTGATCCGCCGACGCGCCCAGGAGGCTCCATTTCCGACGTGGCCGCCTCCTACATGGCCTTCGGCGCCATCAACGCGGCGCTGGTGCAGCGCTATCGCACGGGCCGCGGCCAGCACGTGGACGTGAGCCTGCTCGCCTCCAGCGTCGGCCTGCTGCCCGATCCCTCTGCGTACTACTTCTCGTCGGGCGTGCGGCCGCGGCGCGTGGGCAATCGCAACGAGAATGTGACGCCGGCCGAGGCGCTGCAGTGCGCCGACGGCTTCATGAACGTGGTCATCCTCAATCCCGACCAGTACGAGAAGTTCTGCCGCGTGCTGGGCGACGAGGGACTCATCAGCGAGGGCCGCTTCGCGACGAATGCGGCACGGATCGAAAACCACGCCGCCTTCAAGGCGCGCGTGGAGGCGGCGCTGGCCAAGCGCAACGTGAAGGACTGGGTCGAGCGCATGGTTGGCGCCGGGCTCGCCGCCGGTCCCATCTACGAGTTCGACCAGGTCTTCGAGGACCCGCAGGTGAAGCACAGCGGCATGGTGCGCGAGGTCGATCAACCGGGCCTCGGCACCGTTCGCATGCTCGGCTTTCCGTTCGCGGTCGGCGGCGCGCGCCCAGCCTTCCGCCGCCCGGCGCCCAGGCTGGGCGAGCACACCCGCGAGGTGCTCACCGAGCTTGGTATCGAGCCCAGTGAGATCGAGCGGTTGTCCGGTCTCGGCGCAGTCGCAACGTCAGACTAGACTACTCTACAGTTGTTTGGTATACCGTTGGCGTGGACCTGCGCCGACGGATGGAGCTTCTGACCGAGGCCGCTCTGCCTGACCGCGAGCAGGGCATGCCGAAGTACCGCCGCTCGGTGCCCGTCGGCAATCGGCCGATCACCTCCATGGGCATCGCCCAGGCGCGCATCCCAGGCGGCGGCTCCATCAATCTCATGCGGGTCATGCAGACCAACGCGTGCTCGCTCTCGTGCGGCTACTGCCCGACCTTCTGCGGCGGCAAGGTGCCGCGCGCCACGGTCACGCCCGAGGAAGTCGCCACGACGTTCATGGACGTCAATCGCAAGGGTCTGGCCCAGGGGCTCTTCCTGACCTCGGGCGTGCCCGGGCGGCCGACCCGCGCTACCGACCGCATGCTGGCCACGCTCGAGCTGCTGCGCCGCCGCGAAGGCTTCCAGGGATACATCCACGTGAAGCTGCTGCCCGGCGCGGAGACCGCGCAGGTGGAGGCCGCCGCGGCGCTGGCCACGCGCGTGTCCGTCAACCTCGAAGGCCCCTCGGACAGCGCCGTGCGCACGCTGGCCAAGGAGAAGGACCTCTCGGGCGATCTGCTGCCCAAGCTGGAGCTGGCCGGGCGGCTCTATCGTCAGGCTCGGGAGGAAGGTGGCCCCGGAC
Source organism: Candidatus Methylomirabilota bacterium (assembly GCA_046734515.1). Classification (GTDB taxonomy): domain Bacteria; phylum Methylomirabilota; class Methylomirabilia; order Rokubacteriales; family CSP1-6; genus AR5. Next base: position 7,905 of record JBKPRI010000310.1, read on the forward strand.
CGCGCGGCAGCACCACCACGCAGTTCGTGGTCGGCGCCACCGGGGAGCGCGATCGCGAGGTCCTGGGCCTGGTCGCACGGCTCGAGCGCGAGCGCCTGCTGCACCACGCCCACTTCAGCGCGTTCCAGCCCGTGGCCGGCACGCCGTTCGAGAACCTGGCGCCCACGCCCGCGGCGCGGGAGGCGCGCCTCTACCAGGCCGAGCACCTGCTGCGCGAGTACGGCTTCGGCTTTGCCGAGCTGGCCTTTGGCGCCGATGGCAACCTGCCGCTCGAGCACGATCCGAAGACGTCGTGGGCGCTCGCCAATCCCGAGCGCTTCCCGCTCGACGTCACGCGCGCGCCGCTCGAGCTCTTGCTGCGCGTGCCGGGCATCGGGCCCAAGGCCGCGCGCACCATCGTGAGCGCGCGACGGCAGTCGGCGCTGCGCGATCTGCGTGATCTCAAGCGCGTGGGCGTGGACACCGTCCGGGCGGGCTTCTATCTGACACTGCACGGCCGCCGGCTGGCCACTGCCCCGGCGCCGCACCAGCTCCGCCTCTTCGCGCCCGGCGAGCACCTCACGCAGGCGCCGTTCCGCACGCCCGTGCCGCCCTGCGCGTACCGCTAGCGTGGCCGCGGGTCAGCGGTGGCCGAACACCTCTTTCAGCAGGTCGGTGACGCGAGCGGAGGGATTGGCGCGGATGCTCTTCTCCTGCTCGCCGACCACGTGGAAGAGGCCGTCGAGCGACTTGCCGACGACGTAGTTGTCGAGGTCGTACTGCTCGACGTTCAGGAACGGGATCGCCTTGGCGCGGCCGAGCAGCTCGTCGTACTGGCGGGTCACGCCGACCTGGCTCATCGACTTGTCGACGATCGGCTTGAACGCCGTCGTCAGCTGCCCGGTCGTCTTGGCTTTGAAGTAGTCGGTGGCGGCCGTCGGCGCGCCATCGAGGATCTTGCGCGCGTCGTCGATCGTCATCTCCCCGATGGCGTCCCAGAAGATCTGCTTGGCGGCGGGCGCGGCGTGCTCGGCCGCCCGGTTCATCCCGAGCACCAGCTCGTCGACCTGCGGGCCGTAGCCCACCAGCCGCAGCCCGGACTCCAAGCTCTTGAGCCGTTCGGGCAGCAGGATCTTGATCGCCTGGTTGGCGAAGTAGCCGTCCGTCTTGCCGGTCAGCTTGACGGCGTTCTCGGTACCGATCTGGAGCGCCTGCTTGAGCCCCTGCCCGATCTTGACGTCGCCGAGCGAGCCGGGCGCCGGAGTCCGGCTGGTGCCGGGAATCTGCGGCAGCTGCTTGAGCAGCTCGTCGAGCTGGGCCTGAGCGACCGCGGCCATCGCGAGGGCGAACACGAGGGTCAGGATGACGGCCTTCATAGCCCGTCCAGCTGGCGCGCGAGTGTCGCGCGGTCGGTGGCCGGCAGGTCGCACGTGAAGTTGCGGCAGACGTAGGCCGTCGCCCGGCCGCCCACCGCCTCGCGCGAGGCGAGCAGCGGCAGCACGGCGCCGTCCACGGCGCCACCGGGCAGGCCGGCCACCACGCGGTTCGGCAGGAAGCGGCCAAATACTTCCTCGACGAGCGGCTGCAGCCCGTCCCCTGCCGCGCCCACCAGCGCCACCTCGATCCGCGGGCCCACGTGGAAATCGAGCGCGCAGAGGAAGCGGCCGAAGCCGCTCGGGTGACGGCCGAGGAGATCGGCCATCGGCCGGAGCGCGGCGGTCGCGCGCGCCTCGAAGGTGGACTCACCCGTCAGCTCCGAAAGGCGCAGCAGCGTCTCGATTGCCACCGACGAGCCGCAGGGCACCGCGTTGTCGAAGAGATTGCGCGGGCGCACGATCAGGCGCTCGTGGTCGTCGCCGGTGTCATAGAAGCCGCTGACGGACTCGTCCCAGAACAGGCGCAGCATCTCGTCGGCCAGCGTGCGGGCTTCGTCGAGCCAGCGCCGATCGAACGTCGCCTCGTAGACGTCCACGAGGGCCGCCGCCACCATGGCGTAGTCCTCGAGGTAGCCCTTGAGGTGGGCGCGCCCATCCTTCCACGTCCGCAGCAGCCGCCCGTCCTTGCGCATCTGGGTCAGCAGGAACTCGGCATTGCGCACGGCGGCGGCCACGTAGTCAGCGCGGCCGAGGGCGCGGCCGGCCTCGGCGAAGGCTCGGCAGGCCAGGCCGTTCCAGCCGGCCAGCACCTTGTCGTCACGGCCCGGCCGCACGCGGCGCGAGCGCGCCTCCAGCAAGCGCCGGCGCAGAGGCGCGATCGACTCGGGGTCCGGCTCGCCGGCGCCGTACAGGATGGACTTGCCCTCGAAGTTCGGACCGCGATCGACGCCCCAGTAGGCCAGCGCCCGCTCGGCGTCGGCGCCGAGCACCGCGCGGATCTCCTCCGCCGTCCACACGTAGAACTTGCCCTCGTGGCCCTCGGAGTCGGCGTCCTCGGCGGAGTAGAAGCCGCCGGCCGGATCGGTCATGTCGCGCAGGATGTAGTCGAGCGTCTCCTCGCACACGCGACGGCACTCGGGATCGCCGAAGGCGAGCCAGGCGTGCAGGTAGAGCGAGGCGAGCTGGGCGTTGTCGTAGAGCATCTTCTCGAAGTGCGGCACCATCCAGTACGCGTCCACCGAGTAGCGCGCGAAGCCGCCGCCGAGGTGGTCGTACATCCCGCCGCGCGTCATGCGGACGAGCGTCGTGTGCACCATCTTCTGGGCGTAGGGATTCTTCGAGCGCTTCCAGAAGCGGAGGACGAACTCCCAGATCATCGGCTGCGGGAACTTCGGGGCGCCGCCGAAGCCGCCCCACTCCTCGTCGAACTGCGCCGACACGCCCTGGAACGCCGCGAACAGGATCTCCTCGCCCAGCGGCGTGCTGGCCCGCCGCAGGCGCTCCGTCTGGTTGAGGGAGGCGGTCAGCTCGCGCGCGGACTGCTCGACCTCACCCCGCCGCGAGCGCCAGGCGTCCCCGATCGCGGCCAGGAGCTTGGGAAATCCCGGCAGCCCGTGACGGTCCTGGGGCGGAAAGTAGGTGCCGCCGTAGAACGGCGTGCCGTCGGGCGTGAGGAACACCGTCATCGGCCAGCCGCCCTGCCCCGTCATCGACTGCACGGCCTGCATGTAGATGTGGTCGACGTCCGGCCGCTCCTCGCGATCGACCTTCACGCTGACGAAGCCCTCGTTCATGATCCCGGCGATCTCGGGGTTCTCGAACGACTCGCGCTCCATCACGTGACACCAGTGGCACGCCGAGTATCCGACCGAGAGGAGAATGGGCTTGTCCTCGGCGCGTGCCCGCGCGAAGGCCTCCTCGCCCCACGGATACCAGTCCACCGGGTTGTGCGCGTGCTGCAGCAGGTAGGGGCTCGTCTCGCGGGCCAGTCGATTTTCGCTCATGGGTGGCGCGTACCTCAGCGCTTGAAGGGCAGCTCGCTGACGGTGGCGGGCACGACGCGCTCGCCGATGCGCACGCCGACGGCGGTCCCGGGCTCGGCGTGCTGGCGTCGCACCATGCCGAGCGCGAGCGGCCGGCCGAGCCCGAGCGAGAGCGTGGCACTGGTGATCGCGCCGATCGGCGCGTCACCGGCCACGATCTCGCTGCCGGGCGGCGGCACGGCGTCGCCGTCGAGCACGAGGCCGCGCAGGTGCCGGTTGACGTGACCACGGTCGCGGATGCGCACGACGACTTCCTGGCCGGGATAGCAGCCCTTCGTCTGCGACACGAGATCGGCGAACGGCACCTCGGGCAGCAGGACGGCGGGTCCGATGTCCGCCGGAAAGCGCAGCGCGCCTGCCTCGATGCGCAGCGACTCGAGGGCGGCGGCGCCCACGGGCCCCGCCCCGGCGGTCACCAGCGTCTTGAGCACGCGCTCGGCCTCGCCGCGCGGCGCGGCGATCCACACCTCGGGCTCGCCCGTCTCGCCGCCGCCGCGCACGAGGCGGACACCGACGCCCTCGATCGTGGCGACGAGGCTCGACCACGGGCTCTCGTCCGGCGCCGCGCCGGCCAGCCGCTGCAGGAGCGACGGCGTCTCGGGCCCGGCCAGGAGGAACAGCGCCCAGTCCTCGCTGGCGTCGCGCAGCACCACCTTCTCGGAGAAGAGATACTTGTCGAGCGCCTCCAGCGTCTCCGCCGCCATGCCGGGCGGCGTGACGAGCAGGATCCGATCGTCGAGCACCCAGACGAGGAGCAGCACCTGCACCTTGCCGTGGATGTCGAGCAGCGTAGCCGCGCAGCCCCGGCCGGGCGCGAGCGCCTTGATCTCGTTGCTGAGCAGCGCGTGCAGGAAGCTCGCGCGGTCGCGTCCGGTCGCCTCGAGCACGCCGGCATCGCGCCGATCGATCACGCCGGCGCCCGAGCGCACCGCCGCGTACTCCGCCCGCGCGTCGCCCGTGGTCATGCGGTCATTCTACATGACGGCCGCGTTGACACCCCGCGCGGCCGCCGCTAGCATCCCGCCGTGCGCACGTGGCTCGCGCTCTCGCTGCTCACCCTCGCCGGCTGCTCGGGCGCGATGACGAGCGCCGGGGGTGACGGTCCCGCGCAGACCGCCTATGCACCGCCGTCCGGCAAGGGACCGATCGTCGTCCTGCTCTCCGGCCACTCGGGTCCGGGCCACTATCAGCCGATCGCCGGCGCGATCGCCAAGCTCGGCTACTACGCCGTCCTCCTGGACGGCAAGGACATCCTGACGCGCGGGCAGGATGGGCGCGCCAACCTCGCGCGGGCGATCGAGCGCGCGCAGACATCGCCCCACGCTGTGTCCGGCAAGGCCGCGGTCGTCGGCTTCTCGCGCGGCGGTGGTGGCTCGCTCGTGGTCGCCGCCGACATGCCGGAGCAGGTCTCGGCGGTCGTCGCGTACTATCCGTCGACGAGCTTCGTCTCCGACGCCTCGCTCATCGCCGAGCACTTCCAGGTGCCAGTACTGATCCTGGCGGGCCAGCGCGACAGGTATCACCACTGCTGCCCGATCGAGTCCATGCGCGCCATTGAGCGGGGCGCGCGCGAGCGGTCGAAGGAGTTCGAGCTCGTCGTCTATCCCTACGCCGACCATGGCTTCAACTTGCCCGGTAGCGGCAACTATCGCGGCGGCGACGAGGCGGACGCCTGGAGGCGGACCGTGGAGATGCTTCGGCGCCACCAGCCGCTGCGCTAGACTGCCGCGCGTGGCCGCACCGTCGCGCGTCGTCGCCCGCCGCTTCCAGCGCCAGCTCCTCGCGTGGTACGCGCGCCACGGCCGCGATCTACCCTGGCGGCGCACGCGCGTGCCCTACCGTGTGCTGGTGTCCGAGATCATGCTGCAGCAGACGCAGGTGGACCGCGTGATCCCGAAATACCGGCAGTTCCTCCGGCGCTATCCGACCCTGCGCGCGCTGGCGCAGGCCCCGGTGGAGCACGTGCGCGAGCTCTGGTACCCGCTCGGCTACAACATCCGGCCGGTGCGCCTGCACGCCATCGCGCGCGAGACGGTGGCGCGCTATCGCGGCCGCCTGCCCGACGACGCCGAGGCGCTGCGCGCGCTGCCCGGCATCGGCCGCTACACCGCGGGCGCCGTGCTGTCGTTCGCGTTCGGGCGCGACGTCGCCGTGCTCGACACCAACGTGCGCCGCGTGCTCACGCGTGTGTTCCTGGGGGCGCGGCGCACGGCGCGCCTGCGCGGCGACCGCCGGCTGTGGGACATGGCCGAGGCGCTGGTGCCGGCCGGGCGGGGCTACGACTTCAACCAGGCCCTCATGGATTTTGGCGCCACGTGGTGCACGCCGCGCCGGCCTCGCTGCACGGGGTGTCCGATGCGCGGCTTCTGCGCCACGTACCCGGAGCGCTGAGCCCATGCCGCTCTCCCTCGAGGTCGCGGCCGGGCTCATCCGCGACGAGCGCGGGCGCTATCTCGTGACGCAGCGGCGGCGGGGATCGCACCTGGCCGGACTGTGGGAATTTCCCGGGGGCAAGCTGGAGGCCGGCGAGGCGCCCGCCACCGCGCTGCGGCGCGAGCTCACAGAAGAGCTGTCGGCCACGTTCACCGTCGGCGAGCTCGTGGAGACCGTGCGCTGGGAGTATCCCGACCGCGTGGTGGTGCTGCACTTCTTCGATTGCCGCCTGGAGACGGGCCCCATCGTCCCGACCGAGAACCAGGCGATGACGTGGGTGCCCCCGAACGAGCTGCGCGACTACGATTTCCCGCCGGCCGACCAGGAGCTCATCCGCCGCCTCGCCGCGCGCGGCTGACTACATCGGCCGCGGCCCACCGGCGTGCGCCAGGGCGTCGTGAGCCATGCGCACGAGCGTGGTGATGTCGAAGACCGGCCGGCCCGTCTCGCGCTGGATGTCGGCCGTGTAGGGCGGCATGTTCGTGCACTCGAGCACGATGGCGCCGATGTCGGGATGCTCGGCGACCAGCCGGCGCGCGACGCGCACGTGCTCCTCGCGGCAGAGCTCGGGATCGAGGTCCAGCTCGTCGCCGAGCAGCACGCGCGTAAACTCCTTCTCTCCTTCGAGTCCGGCCACTGCCAGCGGGATGTCCGGCCCGATGCCCGCGCCCGCCAGGTGCTCAGGGCCAAGCGAGGCGGAGTTCACCGTCATGAGGCCGACGCGGCGGCCGGCCGGCAGCATGCGGTGCACGAGCGGGACCAGCAGCAGGCTGGAGGTGAAGACGGGAATCGTCACTGCCGCCGCCATCTCACGCTGGTACTTCACCAGGAAGCCGCAGTTGGTGGTGATGGCCCCCACGCCCTCGCGCTCGAGCGCGCGCGCGCCCTCGACGAAGTTCGGCAGCAGCCCCTCGGCGCCGCGACGCACCACGAGGTCGGGGCTGGCGCCCGTGACCCGGTGATAGCGCACGGGGAACGGAAATGTGATCGCGTTGCCCATGTCGCCAGGGATGCGCGGGAAGCGCGTGTCGAGCATCAGGATGCCGACGGTGAAACCGAACTGGTTGAAGCCGCCGCGGACCCGTCCTGTCGTCATGGCCCCTACTCTACCCCGCCGCGCCGCTCGCCGGCGCGATCCTGATGTACACTCTGGCCCATCCCGGCCCCGGCCGTTCGTGAAGGAGTCGCATGGCCCCGGTTGCCACCGAAGCGATCGCCGTACATGATTTGTCCAAGTCGTACGCCACACGCGACGGCGGTGTCGTCGCCCTCGACCGCACGACGTTCAACATCGACGAGGGCGAGTTCGTCGCCGTCGTCGGCCCCTCGGGGTGCGGCAAGTCCACGCTGCTGAAGATCCTCGCCGGCATCCTGCCGGCCTCGAGCGGCGACGCTCGCCTGCGCGGCACGCTCATCGACGGGCCACGGCGCGACATCGGCGTGGTGTTCCAGTCGCCGGTGCTCTTCCCGTGGCGCACCGTGCTCGACAACGTCCTGCTGCCGGTGGACGTGCAGCGCCTCGACCGCTCGCGCTACGCGCGCGTGGGCCTCGACCTGCTCAACCTGGTCGGCCTGCGCGGCTTCGATCATCGCTATCCGTGGGAGCTCTCCGGCGGCATGCAGCAGCGCGTGGCCATCACGCGCGCCCTCGTGCACGACCCCGCCATGCTGCTGATGGACGAGCCGTTCGGCGCCCTCGACGCCATGACGCGTGAGCACATGAACGTGGAGCTGCAGCGCATCTGGCTGGAGCGCAAGAAGACGGTGCTCTTCATCACGCACTCGATCCCCGAGGCGGTGTTCTTGGGCGACCGCGTGCTGGTGATGACGCCGCGCCCCGGCCGCCTGATGGACGACGTGCGCGTCGACATCCCGCGCCCGCGCAGCCTCGACGTCATGAACACGCCCGAGTTCGGCCGCTACGTGCATCACATCCGCAGCCTGTTCAACGTCAAGGGTGGAGTGGACGCATGAAATGGACGTCGCGCAACGTGGGGCTCACCGCGCTGCTGTTCGTGGCGACCATCGCGGCCTGGGAATCGGTCGTACGGATCTTCCAGATCCCCGTCTTCATCCTGCCGTCGCCTACTCAGGTGGGGATGGCGCTCTACCGTGGGCTGGCCAGCGGCGTCTATCTCGATCACCTCAAGTACACGCTGCTGGAGACGCTGCTCGGCTTCATCGTCGGCTCGGCGCTCGGCTTCTTCCTGGGCACCGCGGTGGCGATGAACCGCTACGTGGAGTTCTTCTTCTATCCCTACATCGTCATGTTCCAGTCGCTGCCCAAGGTGGCGCTGGCTCCGCTCATCGTGGTGTGGTTCGGGCTCGGGCTCACCTCCAAGGTGATCAACGCCGCGCTGGTGGCGTTCTTCCCGCTGCTGGTGAACACGATGGTGGGGCTCAAGTCGGCCGACGAGGACCGCGTGAGTCTCATGCGCTCGCTGGCGGCCAGCAACCAGCAGATCTTCTGGATGCTGCGCCTGCCCAACGCGCTGCCCTTCGTCATGGCCGGCCTCGACGTGGCCATGATCTTCGCGCTCATCGGCGCCATCGTGGCCGAGTTCGTCGGCGCCCAGCGCGGTCTCGGCATGCTCATCCAGTCCATGAACTTCAACATGGACGTCTCCGGCCAGTTCTCGATCCTCATCATCCTGTCGCTGGTCGGCCTGATCCTGAACCGGATCATCATGCTCATCCGCCGGCGGGTCATGTTCTGGGACCCGTCCGAGAAGAACCTGATCGAGCCCGCGACCGATGACGTGGCGCCGACGCCGCGCATCGGCCGGGTCGTGGAAGCCAAGGAGGGAGTCGCCCGATGAAGTCCCGCTCGCTCGTGATGCTGCTCGCCCTAGCGCTGCTGGCCGGCGTCTGGCCGGCTGCCGCGCAGGCGCCGACGCCCGTCAAGGTCGGCTGGTGTGCCAAGACCGTCAGCTCGGCGGCGGCCCCGTTCGCGATCGCCATGAAGATGGGCTGGTTCAAGAAGGACGGCATCGACGTCGAGCTGGTCCCGCTGGCGGGCTCGGCCGACTGCACCAAGACCGTGGTCACCCGGGAAATCATGTTCGCGCTGCCGAGCGTGGAGCCGCTGGCCGCCGCCCGCGCGCAGGGCGTGAAGGCGAAGATCTACTACACCGCCTACCAGGGCAACATCTACGGCATCGCGGTGCCGCAGGACAGCCCGGTGCAGAAGATCACCGACCTCAAGGGCAAGACGATCGGCGTGATCTCGATGGGCTCGGCCGGCGTGCCCGTCGCCAAGGCGCTGGTCGCCGCGGCCGGGCTCGATCCGGAGAAGGACGTGACCATCGTGGCGGCCGGCGAGGGCGCCCAGACCGCGGCCATGGTGCGCAACAAGGCGGTGGACGCGCTCAGCCAGTTCGACACGCAGTACGCGATGGTCGACAACGCCGGCGTCAAGCTCCGTCTGCTCGACACCAAGGAGATCGACCGCTATCCGTCCAACGGCCTGCTCGCGCTCGAGGAGACGCTGAAGAGCAAGCGGAAGGAGGCGGTCGCGGTGGCCCGCGGGTATGCCATGGGCACCGTGTTCGCCATCGCCAACCCCGAGGCCGCCGTGCGCATCCTCTACGACGTCTTCCCGCAGACGAAGCCGACCGGCAAGGACGAGGCGACGGCGGTCAAGGACGACACCAAGGTGATCCAGGCGCGCATCACCAACTGGAAGCTCGACAAGGCCGGCGTCAAGCGCTGGGGCGAGAACTCCGAGGCGAACTACCAAGCCTACGCAGAGTTCCTGCTGAAGTGGCACATCGTCAAGGACAAGGTGACCGCGAAGGATCTCATCACCAACGAGCTGATCGACGAGATCAACAAGTTCGACGCGGCGAAAGTCACGGCCGAGGCCAAAGCCTGGAAGCCGTGACGCCGCGCGGGGGAGGTCGCATGCGGCCTGTCGTCCGTTGCGCCGTCGTCGTGAGCCTCATCGTCGCGCTGGCCTCCGCGGCCGCCGCCCAGCTGCCGCGCTCGGTCACGCTGGCCACCAACCCGCCGGGCACCGTGTATTACACGTTCGGCAGCGGACTGGCCAAGATCATCAGCGGTGGGCCGTTCCAGGTGGCGATCCAGCCCTATGCGGGCAGCAGCACGTTCCTGCCGCTGCTCAACACCGGCGAGGTCGAGCTCGGGATCGTGAACGCGGTGGACATGGGGCTGTCCTATCGCGGGCCCAAGTTCCAGATCGGCGGCCGCAATCCATTCCCGCACGCGCCGAACGTGCGTCTGGTGATGCGCGGCTCGCCGCTGCTGGTCGGCCTGCTCGTGCGCAAGGACTCGCCCATCAAGACCGTGCACGACGTGAAGGGCAAGCGCATGACCGGCGAGTACCCGGCGCACCTGGCCGTCTGGTACAACATGTTCGGCCACCTCGCCAGCGCCGGGCTCACGTGGAGCGACGTCAAGGTGATCCCCGTGCCGGCCGTCAACGAGGGTGTCGACGCGCTCATCCAGGGCCGCGCCGACGTCACCGAGCACGCGCTCAACTCCGCCAAGATCAAGGAAGCCGACGCCTCCGTGGGCGTGCGCCACGTGTCGATCGACTGCACGCCGGCCGGCGAGAAGCGGCTCAAGCAGGCGGTGCCCGGCTACTACGGGCGTGTCATCAAGGCCGGCGGCGGCACCGCCGTCGTCGAGGACACGTGCTTCATCGCGTACGACACCTACCTCGCCGCCGGCAAGGGCGTGCCCGATGCGGTGGTCGAGGCCGCCGTCAAGGCCATCTGGGACAACATCGACAAGCTGGGTCCCATCCACCCGCTGTTCGCGGAATGGACGCGCGAGCGCGTGGTCGACCCGGAGGCGACGATCCCGTACCATCCCGGTGCCATCCGCTTCTACAAGGAGCGCAAGGTGTGGACCGCCGAGATGGGCACCGTCCAGCAGAAGCTGCTCGGCGCCAACCCGTGACGCGCGCGTGAAGATCGACGTCTTTCCGCATTGCCTGCCGCGGCGCTACTTCGAGCGCGCAATCCAGGCCTCGCCGGCCGGCGCCACCCTGCAGAAGCGCATGACCGGCATCCCCGTGCTGGTGGACGTCGAGCTGCGCTTGAAGATCATGGACCGCTACGACGGCTACGTGCAGATCCTCACGCTGGCCAACCCGCCGGTCGAGGTCATCGCGGATGCGCGCACGTCGCCCGAGCTGATCCGGCTCGCCAACGACGAGATGGCGGAGATCGCCGCCAAGCATCCCGACCGCTTCCCGGGCTTCGTCGCCTCGCTGCCGATGAACAACCCCGACGCAGCCGTGGCCGAGATCGACCGCGCGATCGACACGCTCGGCGCCACCGGCGTGCAGATCTATACCAACGTGGCCGGCCGCCCCCTCGACCTGCCGGAGTACCGGCCGATCTTCGCGCGCATGGCCGAGCGCGACCTGCCGATCTGGATGCACCCCGCGCGGCCCGCCGGCTTCGCCGATTACGCCGGCGAAGCGCGCTCGAAGTTCGACATCTGGTGGGCGTTCGGCTGGCCCTACGAGACGTCAGCGGCGATGGCCCGGCTGGTCTTCTCGGGAATCTTCGACCGCCATCCGGGCCTCAAGATCATCACGCACCACATGGGCGCCATGATCCCGTTCTGCGCCGGGCGCGTGGGTGGCGGCCTCGACCAGCTCGGCAGCCGCACCGACGACCCCGACGACATGGCGGCGCTCGGGCGCCTCTCGAAGCGCCCCATCGACTACTTCAAGATGTTCTACGGCGACACCGCGCTGTTCGGGGCCTGGCACGCCATGGAAAGCGGCTTGGCGTTCTTCGGCGCCGACCATATCCTGTTCGGCACCGACATGCCCTTCGACCCCGAGCTCGGCCCCGGCTTCATCCGCGACACCATCGAGGCCATGGAGCGCATGCGCGCGACGCCGGAGGAGAAGGCCGCGATTTACGCGGGCAATGCGAAACGGCTGCTGAAGCTCAAACTCACGTAGGTGGAGACGTGGCCATGCTGAAGAAAGTGGCGGTGGAGAGCGCGGCGGAGGCCTATCTGGAGCTGCTCGCGGCACGCGGCGTCGAGTACTTCTTCGCGAACGCCGGGACCGACTTCGCCCCGCTCATCGAGGCGTATTCCAAGCGCCAGGCCGAGGGCAAGACGCTGCCGCGGCCGCTGACGGTGCCGCACGAGATCACCGCGGTCGGCATGGCCCACGGCTACGCGATGCTCACCGGCCGGCCGCAGGTGGTGATGGTCCACGTGATCGTCGGCACCGCCAACGCACTCGGCGGCATCATCAACGCCGCCCGCGCCCACGCGCCGATCCTGGTCACCGCGGGCCGCACGCCCATCACCGAGGACAAGCTGCCGGGCGCGCGCAACCGCCACATCCACTGGGCGCAGGAATCGTTCGACCAGGGCGCCATGGTCCGCGAGTTCGTGAAGTGGGACTACGAGCTGCGCCTGGGCGCGCAGGTCGAGACCGTCGTCGATCGCGCGCTCTCCATCGCGCGTACCGAGCCGCAGGGGCCCGTGTACCTGACGCTGCCGCGCGAGGTGCTGGCCGAGGCGATGCAGAACGTCGAGTACTCGGATCCGGCCCGGGTGACGCCGCCGGCGCCCAGCGTGGCCGACCCCGCCGCCATCGAGCGCGCCGCCGAGATCCTGGCCGGCGCCCGCAATCCGATCGCCATCGTGAAGTCGAACGGCCGCGATCCCGCCTCGGTGGCGCCGCTGGTCGCGCTGGCCGAGACGCTGGGCATGCCGGTCTTCGACCAGGCCGCCACGCACCTGAACTTCCCGCAGACCCATGCGCTCTACGGCGGCGGCGACCCGACCGCGTATCTCACCGACGCCGACCGCATCGTGGTGGTCGAGGCTGACGCGCCGTGGTTCCCCGCCCTGCGCTCGCCGGGGCCGGACACCACGGTCATCCAGATCGCCCACGACCCGCTCTTCTCGCGCTACCCGATCCGCGGCTTCGCCGTGGATCTCGGTCTCGGCGGCGCCCCGCGCCTCACCATCGCCGCGCTCACCGCCGCCCTGCAGCGTCGGGGGCTCGACGCCGGCGCCGTGGAGACGCGTCGCAGGCGCTGGGAGGCCGAGTGCAAGAAGACCCGCGAGGCGGCAGCCACCCGGGCTGCGTCGCTCAAGACGGACTCGCCGATCGACATGGCGTGGCTCTCGCGGTGCGTGGGCGACGCCATCGACGACGACACGATCGTGGTCAACGAGTACGACCTCGACATCGCGCACACGCGGCTGACCAGGCCCGGCTCGTACTTCAGCCAGTCACCGGCCTCCGGGCTCGGCTGGGGCCTCGGCGCCGCGCTGGGCGCCAAGCTGGCCGCGCCGGAGAAGACCGTCGTGTGCTGCGTGGGCGACGGCGCGTACCTCTTCGGCACGCCGACCTCCGCGCACTGGACGGCGCGCGCCCACAACCTGCCCGTCCTCACGGTGATCTTCAACAACCGCGCGTGGAACGCCGTGAAGCGCTCGGTGTCCTCTCACGCCCCGAAGGGCTGGGCGATGCGCTCGGGCGCCATGCCACTGAGTGAGCTCGATCCGGCGCCGGACTACGAGGGGATCGCGCGGGCCTGCGGCAACTGGGCCGAGCGCGTCGAGGACCCCTCGGTCCTGCCGGAGATGCTGCGCCAGGCGCTGCGCGTGGTGCGCGAGGACAAGCGCCCCGCCCTGCTGAACGTGATCTGCAAGAAGCCGACACCGTGAGCGCGCGGCGCCTCACCGTCATCGCCACCGGCCCCAGCGGCCCGCCCGAGGAGCTCGACCCGCTGCGCGCCGCCGGCCACGAGGTGGTCATCGGCCGGCCGCTCGACATGAAGGACCGGCGCGCGTACAGCGAGTCCGACCTGATCGAGCAGTGCCGCGTGGCCGACGTGGTGCTGGCCTCGCACCTCGAGCGCATCACGCCGAGCGTGATGGAGCATGCCGAGCACCTCGGGCTCGTCATCGTGCCGTTCATCGGCGTGGACAAGATCGACGTGCCCGCCGCCACCCGCCTGGGGGTACTCGTCGCCAACAGCCCCACGAAGGAGAACTTCATCGCGGTGGCCGAGGCGACGGTCGGCCTGATCCTCATGCTCCTCAAGCGCATCAAGCGAGGCGAGTCCCGCCTGCGCAGCGGCGACTGGGCCCGGCGCGAGGACCGCGGCGACTTCCTCTTCGGCAAGACGGTCGGCCTCATCGGCCTGGGCCGCATCGGCACCCACGTGGCGCGCCGGCTCGCCAACTGGGACGTGAAGCTGATCGCGGCCGATCCCTACGTCGGCCGTGACAAGGCCGACGCCGTCGGCGCCACACTGGTGGACCTGCCCACGCTGCTGGCCGAAGCCGATATCGTGAGCGTGCATGCCACGCTGACCGACGAGACGCGCGGCTTCATCGGCGAGAAGGAGCTGCGCCGGATGAAGCCGACGGCGCTCTTCCTGAACACCGCACGCGGGGAGCTCGTGGACGAGGCGGCCGTGGCCCGGGCCGTCGACGAGCGCTGGATCGCCGGCGCCGCGGTGGATGCCTTCGCCAAGGAGCCGCTGCCCGCCGCGCACCCCTATCGCAACGCCGACCCCGAGCGGCTGATCCTCACGCCCCACAACGTCGGTCACAGCGAGGCCGGACGCCGCGCCAACCTCGCACTGGCCCTCGAGCAGATCCTCGCCGTGGGGCGCGGCGAGCCGCCCGCGCACGTGATCAACCCCGAGGCGATCCCGAGCTGGAGGATGAAGCGATGAACGTCATCGACGCCGACGGCCACGTCACCGAGAGCCAGGAACAGATCGCGAAGTACCTCGACGATCCGTACAAAAAGCGGCCGGTCAACCAGCTCTTCTACCCATGGGACGGCTGGGACCGCCGGCTGCTGAATACCTTCAGCGACCTCGCCGGCACCTGCGAGGCGTGGGAGAAGGCGTGCGACAAGGGCGGCATGGAGCAGGCCGTGCTCTATCCCACGCTCGGCCTGTTCATGAGCTTCCTCAAGGACCGCCAGTGGGCGGTGGCCATCTGCCGCGCCTACAACACGTTCCTGCACGAGGAGTTCATCAAGAAGAGCAAGCGCCTGCAGGCCGTGGCGCTCCTGCCCGTGCAGGCGCCCGAGGCCTGCGCGCCCGAGCTGCGCCGCGCCGTGCGCGAGCTGGGACTCTGCGGCGCCATGCTGCCGGCCGACGGCGGCCACCTGCTCGGCGACTCACGCTACTCGGACGTGTACGAGACCGCCCAGCAGCTGGACGTGATGCTCGGCATCCACGCCTCCGGCTCGCACCTGGGCGGCGCCGGCGTCGACATGTTCCCGGCCTTCATCCAGGCGCACACCTGCTCGCACGCCTTCGGGCAGATGCGACAGATCACCTCGATCATCCTGGAAGGCATCCCCGAGCGGTTCCCGGACGTCCGCATCGCGTTCCTGGAGGCTGGCTGCGGCTGGGCGCCCTACTGGATGGAGCGCATGGACGACGAGTACGCCAAGCGCGCGCCGGAGGCGCCCGTGCTCAAGAAGAAGCCGAGCGAGTACGTGCGCAACGGCAACATCTACTTCTCGTGCGAGGCCGACGAGTGGCTGCTGCCCCAGGCCGTGAAGCTCGTGGGCGAGAACCAGATCGTCTACGCCTCCGACTTCCCGCACTGGGATCATTCGTGGCCCGCCTCGATCAACGAGATCCGCGAGCGCGGCGATATCAACGACACCCAGAAGCGCAAGATCCTCTCCGACAACGCCAAGCGCCTCTACAAGCTGAAGTAACGCGCGAACACGCGTACTTCTTCGCGCGACCTCACGCGTTAGCGCGAATTCTGGATTTTGTAAAAGGGGGGAGCGACCGCCGCTCCCCCCTTAGATCCCCCCAACGGGAACCCGCCAGGGCTGTCGCGACACGCTCGAAGCTGTCGCGACGCGCTCGACGTCGTCGCGACGCACTCGATGGTTGTTCGTTCCGTTCGCGTTTATCCACTTATCCACGAGTATCCACAAAATGAAATTCTACCGGTGGAGTGCGGGCTCGCGCGGGGGGCGTGAGCGCTTGCCGCGTCGTGAGCCTCTGCGAACGTGTTGCATTCGCGTGAGCGCATGGACAGGGGGCGCGATGCGCCATGCATGCGTGTGACCCGCATGAAATGCGGCTGACATCGTCGTTGCGCTGCAACACGCGAGGCACTACCGTCTTGTCGCCAATGGACACTTACAACAGCACCGCCGCGGCGCCCTCGACCGAAATTTCCCCCGCGCGCCCGTCCCGGATCCTGGTGATCGACGATGACCGCTACGTTCGCATGCTCCTCTGCGACCTGCTGGAGGCGTGGGGCTACGCGCCCGACGGCGCCGCCGACGGGCGCGAGGGGCTGGCGCGCTTCAACGCCGGGCGCTACGACATG
The DNA here is from genome assembly GCA_046734515.1 of Candidatus Methylomirabilota bacterium. GTDB lineage: Bacteria > Methylomirabilota > Methylomirabilia > Rokubacteriales > CSP1-6 > AR5. Next base: position 24,067 of record JBKPRI010000310.1, read on the forward strand.
GTGATGACCGACCTCGGCATGCCGGGCCTGTCGGGGCTCGACGTGGTCACCGGCGTCCGCGACCGCGACACCGAGGTGAGCGTGATCATGTTCACGGCCTTCACCGGCGACCTCGAATCCGATGGCCGCCGCCTGGGGTTCACCATCCTCCGCAAGCCCCTCGACATCGAAGCCCTCCGCCGTGCCGTCCGCGCCGCCATCGAGGCGCGCGGTACAATGGCGGGGTGAGATCGCGCCGGCTTCTCCTTCTCCTGCTCCTGTTCGTCTCGCTGGACTTCGCGGTCCCCTACGAGCCGACTGCCCGCGGCTGGCAGGAGTTCGAGGACGAAGAGGAATCGGTCCACCCCGAAGGACGCCGCCTGGAGCGGCCGCGCGCCACCGCGGCCCAGCCCTCCACCGGCGCCGCGCGCGTGAGTCGTTCCCGGCCCGCCACCACGGCCGGCCGCCAGGCATCCCGTCAGGCCGACGTGCCGGTGACCCGGCTCGCCCGGGCTGATACCTCCTCGTCGCCGCCGCCCGCCTCACCCGAAGCGCACTAGCTCTCGCTCTCCCGACCGCTCAGGTCCGTCCCGCCGCCGCCGGTCTGCGCACGCGCGCCTCCGCGCCCGGCGGGTCATTTCCATTTTCGCAACGGGGGAGATGCGAGATGCCCAGCAATCGCTATCAAGCGCTGGCCTTTGCCATCGCGTGCGTGGTCGCCGCGCAGGCGTTGATGATTCTGTTCCGCATCGTGACGGGAGCCGGGCAATGACGTTCCTGGCTGACCCGGAGTTCTGGCTGCGCCTGGCCGGTATCGTCCTGATCGATCTCACGCTGGCCGGCGACAACGCACTCGTCATCGCGCTGGCCGTCCGCAGCCTGCCCGCCCGCCAGCAATTCCTCGGGCGCATGTGGGGTACCGGCGGCGCGGTCGGCCTGCGGCTGGCGTTCATCGCGGTCGCCACGTGGCTGCTGGCGCTGCCCTTCGTGCAGCTCGCCGGTGGCCTCCTGCTGATCTGGATCGCCGCCAAGCTCGTCCTCATGGGCGACGGCGGCGATCACAAGGTGCGCCACGGGACCTCGCTGCGCGAGGCGGTCTGGATCATCATGCTGGCCGACGCGGCCATGAGCCTCGACAACGTGCTGGCCGTGGCTGCGGCCGCCCACGGCGATTTCGTGCTGGTCACCTTCGGCATCGCGCTGTCGCTGCCGCTCGTCGTCTGGGGCAGCGGGCTCCTGGCCAAGCTGATGAACCGCTGGCCGGCCATCATCTGGCTGGGGGGCGGCGTGCTCGGATGGGTCGCGGGCGAGATGATCGTGCGCGAGGTCGTCCACCGCTGGCTCGGCGAGGCGAACGGCTGGTCGCACGTCGCCCCGGCCATCCCGGCGGTCGTCATCGCCGCGCTCGGCTGGTGGGCGCAGAAGGGGCGCGCCGCGCTGTCGCGGGTGTAGCGCCGGGACGGATCGTGTACCATCGTCCCCCATCGAGATCCCCGGGGAGGACGCATGGCGCAGGATCTGCGAAGCTTTCTCGACGTCGTCAAGCGTAGCCGGGCCGCCGACTTCCAGGTCATCGGCAAGCCGGTCGACGCGCGGTACGAGATCACCGGCCTGGTCGCCAAGCTCGAGAAGGAAGGCCGCCGCCGCCCGGTGCTGCTGTTCGAGAACGTGTCGGGGACGGCCTTTCCGGTGATCACCAACCTGCACGCGAGCCGCAGCCGGCTGGCCGCCGCCATCAACGCGGCCCCCGATCAGATGCTGCCGACCTACCTGCGGGCGATGGACAAGCCCATCGCGCCCCGGGTCGTGAAGACCGGCCCGGTCAAGGAAGTGGTGCGCCGCGGCGCAGAGGTCGACCTCTACTCGCTGCCGCAGATCGTCCACCACGAGCGCGACGCCGGCCCCTACGTCACCGCCGCCATCTCGTTCGCCAAGGATCCGGCCAGCGAGACCTGGAACTGCGCCTACAACCGGCTGATGATCCAGGGCCGCGACCGGACGTCGATCCACCTCACGCTCGGCAAGCACCTGTGGGAGTTCCACAAGATCGCCGAGGCGCGCGGCGAGCCGCTGCCGGTGGCCTTCGCCATCGGCGTGCACCCGGCCATCGCGCTGGGCGCGCTGGCCATCGGCTCCATCGACGAGGACGAGCGCGCCATCATGGGCGCGCTGCTGGGCGAGCCGCTGGAGCTGGTGAAGTGCGAGACCTCCGACGTGCTGGTGCCCGCCCACGCCGAGCTCGTGCTGGAGGGCGAGATCCTGCCGGCCGCGCGCACGCCCGAGGGACCGTTCGGCGAGTTCACCGGCTACAGCCTGGGCGAACGGCAGCGCGAGATCGTGCGCTACACGGCGATGACGCACCGGCGCGACGCGATGTTTCAGGACATCACGGTCGCGCATCTGGACCACATGCTGCTGTCGACGATCCCGATGGAGGCCAACCTCTACCGGGCCGTGCGCGCCATGGTCCCCTCGGTCAAGGCCGTGCGCGTGCCGTCACCGTTCACCTGCTACGTGTCGATCGAGCAGCGGCTGGTCGGCCAGGCCAAGAACGCCATCATGGCCGTGCTCGGCGCCGACCTCTACATGAAGCGCGTGGTCGTGGTCGATCACGACGTGGACGTCTTCGACGATCGCCAGGTGAACTGGGCGCTCGCCACGCGCTGCCAGCCCGACCGCGACATCACCATCGTCACGCACGCGCGCGGCTCGGACCTCGATCCCTCCACGCGGGAGGACGGGTACACGGCCAAGTGGGGCGTCGACGCCACCGCCAAGCCCTCGCTCGCGGACTTCACGCCGCGCCATCGCGTGCCGCCGGACGTGTGGCAGCGGCTGCGCCTCGAGGACTATCTCGGCTGACCGGGCCGTGAGCCGCAAGTTCATCGACCTCATCCAGGAGGTCGCGGCCCGCCGCCCCACGCACCATGCGCTCCGCTGGGACGGCGGCGCGATGACCTATCGCGCCCTGATGAGCGGCGCCGTCGATCTCGCCCAGCAGCTCGAGCGCCGCCACGGCTTCATCCCCGGACAGCGCCTGGCCCTGTCGATCACCAACCGGCCGGAGTTCGTGATCGCCGTGCTCGCGGGCTTCATGCTCGACGCCACGGTGGCGCCCCTCGACGTCCTGCTGAAGGAGGAGGAGCGAGGCGACATCCTCGCCGACCTGCGCGCCGCGCTCATCGTGGACGGCACGCGCATCGACCGGCTGCCGAGCCCAGCGCCGTCGGATCCGTACGCGCCCGCGCTGGTCCTCTACACGTCCGGCAGCACCGGGCGGCCCAAGGGCGCCGTGCTCTCCCATGCCGCGCTCGAGTGGGCCAATCGCATGTGGGCCGGCCCGATCATCGGTCTCGAAGAGGCCGACGTGCTGCTGGCCGCGCTGCCGCTGGCCCACGCCTTCGGCATCAACGGGGCGCTGTTCGCGCCGCTGCTGACCGGCGCCACCGTGCGCCTGGTGGAGCGGTTCGTACCCGAGCGTGTGGCCGAGATCCTCGCGCGCGAGCCCATCACCGTGCTACCGGGCGTGGCCACGATGTTCCAGCGGCTGCTGGATGTGCCCGGCTTCGCGGGCGGCGGCAAGCTGCGGCTCGGCGTCTCCGGCGCGGCACCCTGCCCGTGGGAGGTCGCCGAGGCGTGGCGCGCGCGCACGCGGACGCGGATCGTGCGCGGCTACGGCTCCACCGAGCTCTTTCGTCCCGTCTCCTATCTGGCCGCCGATCCCGCCGAGCGCCCGGAGTCCATCGGTCGCGCGGTGCCGGGCGTGGAGCTGAAGCTGACGGACGAGACCGGGACGACGGTCGCGGGCGATTCCGGCGAGCTGTGGATCCGCACGCCGGCCGTCATGGACGGGTACCTCGACAACCCGGCCGAGACCGCCGCCGTGCTCGTCGACGGCTGGTTCCGCACCGGCGACATCGCGCGGATCGACGCCGAGGGCTACGTGACCATCGTGGGGCGCGTGCGCGAGCGCATCAAGCGCGGCGGTTACTCGATCTTCCCCGCCGAGGTGGAGACCGTGCTCCTGGCCCACCCCGCCGTGGCGGAAGCGGCGGTGGTGGCGATGCCGGACCCGACGCTCGGCGAGGAGGTGGCCGCGTTCGTCGCGCTGCGGCCGGGCGCCGCGGCCGACGCGGAGACGCTCATCGCCTGGTGTCGCGACCGCCTGGCCGCCTTCAAGTATCCCCGCCGCGTGACTCTGATCGATGCGCTGCCGCGCAGCGCGACGGGCAAGGTGCTCAAGGCGAAGCTGGTGGTGTGATGCTCGGCTGACCTAGGCCGCTTATTTCTTCTCCCGCGTGTACACGATTTTCTTCGTCCCGCCCTCGCAGGAGCCGACGACCTGCTGGTCCTTGACGTCGGCGCTCGCGACGATCTCGAGCGTGTAGCCCTCGACCTTCTTCTCCTTGAGCTTGGCGTCGATCTCGGACTTGAGCTCCTCGCACGGCTTCGCCCCGTACGCGGGCGCGGCGAGCAGCAGGACCACGGTGGCGAGCAGAAGCTTCTTCATCACGACACCCCCTGAACACCCACGCCCTGGGCGATGATGCCGTCCCAGGCGGGCGTGCGCATCGCGAGCGGCGGCTCGGCCGTGGGGCCCTCGCCGGCAATCGTCGTCCGGCGCATCACGCGCTTGTGCGCCTTGGCGTCCCACGGGCGGCCGCGGTGGAGCACGCAGCGGTTGTCCCACATCACGAGATCCCACTGGCGCCAGCGGTGCTGGAACACGCACTCCGGGCGCGTCGTGTGCGCGAGCAGGTCGTCCAGCAGCCGGCGCGACTCGGCGTGGTCCATGCCTTCGATGTACCAGGCGTGCGAGCCGATGTAGATCCCTTTGCGCCCGTTGACCGGGTTGGCGCGCACCAGCGCCTGGCGCACCGGCAGGAGCTCGCGCTCGTGCTCGGGATCGAACAGGCCCCTGGCGATGGTGGAGCGCGAATAGAGGATGCTGTGCACGACCACGCGCCCTTCGAGCTGCCGCCGCGTGGCCTCGGGCAGCGTCGCCCACGCATGACGCATGCTCACGAACTCCGTTTCGCCGCCGGCCGGCGGCACTTCGCGGCCCGAGAGGAGCGAGGCCATGGCCGGCACGGGCTTGAACGAGCTGTCGGTGTGCCAGAGCTGGTTGCCCGACTGGTAGATCATGCGGCGGTCGTCCCAGCCCATGAGCTGGGTGTCGTGGTCGGGATCGATGTTGGAGAGGTCCACGAGCTTGGGATGCAGGCGGTCTTCCTTGCCGGTCGCCTTCAGCGTGGTCTCGAGCGGCCCGAACAGCCGCTCGCTGAACGCCATCTGGCGTTCGTCGTCGAGCCGCTGCTCGTTGAAGACGAGCACGGAGTATTCCTGGAAGGCGTCGAACACCTGCTTGCGCGTGGCCTCGTCCATCGTCGCGAGCTCGACGCCCTCGACCCGCGCCCCGAGATTGGGATGCATGGGTGTGACTCTCATCGACGGCCTCCGTTGCCCGGCAGCATAACGAGCAGCGTCGCCTGAGACAAGGCGGCTGGAAGTCACCCGGCCCTTAGGCGCCGTCTCAGCGCCGCCTGGCGAACAGCCGGATATACCAGGAGCTTTGCGCCGGACGAGCCGACGTCCTCGGTCGCGGCGGCCGCCATCCGGCGCGTGCCCCGCGCTGGCGCCCTCGATCGAGACCTGCTCCAGCGTCTCGCCGACGAACAGCGTCCACGCCACCGAGCGCGTCCTCTGCGCCTGCTGCTAGGCCTTGACGAGCTGCTGGTGGCGCTTCGACTGCTCGAGCATGGCGGGGCCCGGGGGCGGCATCGGCAGCCGCGCGGACTCGGTGAGGGCGTGGCCCCTCTCCCGCAGATCGCGCAGGAAGACGCCCTCCCAGTCGCCGGGCTCCATCGCCTCGCGCGCCTCGGCGAATGTCTCCTCGGGCGTGCGTCGTGACATTGTCAGATCAGAACGAGACGCGCCCGCGAAGCATGTCGGCGAACATCCGGAAGTCGCCCGCCAGGCTGTAGAACGGGTACTGGAACGTGGCCGGGCGATTGCGCTCGACGAAGAAGTGGCCGACCCACGCGAAACCGTAGCCGAACAGCGGCACCAGCCACAGCAGCGCCCAGCGTCCGCTAGCCAGCGCGGCCACCAGCGTCAGGAGCACCAGCAGCGTGCCCGCGAAGTGCAGCCGGCGGGTGCCACTGCGGCTGTGCTCGGTGAGGTAGAACGGATAGAAGTCGTGGAACGTGCCGTACCGGCGGCCGTCGCTCATGGCGTGATTATCCCCCGGCCCGACGGCCGACGGCGACAGAGCTGATTGCCGATGAACGTGCTCACCGTCTCGCCCCGCTGGTTCAACGTCGAGAACAGGATCCTCACGAGGCCTCGGTCGGGCTTGGACGACGACGGCCGCGCCTCCAGCACCTCGGCGACCACGCGCAGCGTGTCGCCCGGCCGCACCGGCGCCTTCCAGCGGATCTCGTCCAGGCCCGGAGAGCCGAGGCTGCACGCCGACAGCACACCGGTCTCAAAGAAGAGCTTGAAGCCGATGCCGATCGTCTGCAGCCCGCTGGCGATGAGCCCGCCGAACACCGTCGCCCGGGCCGCCTCGGGATCGGTGTGGAAGGGCTGCGGGTCGTAGAACCGCGCGTACTCCATGATCAGCGCCTCGGTCAGCGTGAGCGTGGCCGACTCGAAGCGATCGCCCGGCTTGAAGTCCTCGAAGAAGAGGGCGCGCGTCACGCCGAGGGCGCCAGCGCGCGCAGGGCGTCGCCCAGCACCTGCCGTCGTCGCGCGGGATCGGTCTCCAGCGTGGAGACCTGCAGGAACGCGGTGTCGATGCCCGCGTCGAGATAACGCCGCACGTGGGCGCGGATGTCGGCCATGGAGCCGCGCAGGATCAGGTCGCCCATGACGGTCTCGGGCACCGCGGCCACCGCAGCCTTGCGGTCGCCGCGCTCCCACGCCTCCCACATCGGCGCGAGCGCGGGCCCGCGGCCGAGCCAGTCCTGGTAGGCGCGGTAGACCGGCACGTTGAGGTACGCGGTCACGTGGCGTCGCACGCCGACATCCGCGTCGCCTCCCGGCGGGTCCACGTTGACGAGCAGCCGCGCGGTGATCTCCACTGCATTCGGGTCGCGCCCCGTGCGCGCGGCGGCCTCGCGGACCACCGCGACCACGCGCGGGACATCGGCGGCGGACAGCCAGTTGAGGATGACACCGTCACCCACCTCGCCCGCGACCTGCAGCATGCCGGCGCGCAGCGCGGCGATGTAGATCGGCACCGCGCGCGCGGGCGGCCGGGCCAGGCGGAAGCCGTCCACGCTCAGCGTCTTGCCCTTGAAGACGACGCGCTCGCCGGCCAACGCCATGCGCAGCACCCGGGTCATCTCGCGCACGCGTGTGGCCGGCAGCGCGAAGCGGCCGCCGTTCCACGCTTCCACGATCGGCTGGGAGCCCGCGCCGATGCCGAGGCAGAAGCGCCCGGGCGCGAGGTCGGCGATGGAGGCCGCCGACATGGCCAGCGTGGCGGGTCCGCGCGTGAAGACGTTGGCGATGGCCGTGCCCAGGCGCAGCGTCGTGGCGGTCGCCACCACGGCCAGCGGCGCGAAGCAGTCCAGGCCGTCCGCCTCGTAGGACCAGGCGTCCGTGTAGCCGAGCCGCTCGCCCTCGCGCGCGAGATCGGCGAGGTCGGCCAGCGAGAACCCATCCACCGGGACGGAGAGCGACCAGCGCTTCGCGGATGTCATCGCGCCAGCTCCTGCACGTACTCCTCGACGCGCGCGCGGTCCGCCGCCGACGGCGCCAGCGTCAGGTATTGCTCGAGCTCCGCGCGCGCGCGCGACGTCGAGCATCGCGTAGTAGAGCAGACCGAGCTGCCGGTGCGTCTCGCCCAGCGCCGGATCCAGCGCCAGCGCGCGCTCGTACGCCGCCCGGGCCTGGACCAGCTCGACGGCGCGCTCGGCCGCCGTACCCGCACGCTGGGCCTCCAGGCGGTACAGCTCGCCGCGGTAGAGATGTAGACGGGCGTCGTCCGGCGCCGTGGCGGCCACACGCTCGAGCCCGCGCCGGGCGAGGTCGAAGCGCCCCTGGCGGGCTTCCTCGTACGCGTTCTCCAGCACGACCGGCCGCAGCCGGCGCTCGAACTCCTCCGGCCGCGCCGCGCGGGCCATCGCGGCGCTTTGCCCGGACGCTGCGCGCGAGGCGAGCAGCGCGCGAGCCGAGGCAAGACGCTCGGCCAGTCGCGTCGGGTTGCCGAAATAGAAGACCTCGCGCTCACCGCCGCGCACCGCCTGCGCCGTCAGCGCCTCGTACATCGCCACCGCCTCGCCGGGGTCCCGGCCCGCGCCGGCCAGCGCGTCGAGGCTCGCCCCATCGGCGGCGCGCTCGCGCGCGGCTCCATACCCGATGATCGCGGCACGCGCCAGCAGCGGCAGGTTCTGGCC
>JBKPRI010000311.1:0-10858 GCA_046734515.1 Candidatus Methylomirabilota bacterium
CGCTCCCCGCCGCCACCCTCCGCCCTCCCGCGTCGATCTCGCGCCCCACGGACACTCTACCCCACCTTCTGGTCGTCGGCACGCCCTTTTCCTTCCCCTTCGCGACCACGTGGCCGTTCATGTAGTCGATCTCGGTCGGACGGCCCTTGTGAACGTCCTGGGCCATCGAGGCCTTCCAGTTGCGGCCACCCGCGCTCTTCGGCGTCAGCATGGCGTCGAGCGCCTGCCACGTCGCACGCGAGGTGCTGTCCGCCCACTTCTCCGCGGTCTCGCCGTTGAACTTCGGGATCGTGTAGCCCTGGGCGAGCCCCACCCGCGCCGACTCGCCGGCGAGGTGGATGGTGATCGCGCGGCCGATCTCGCTGGAGGCGATCTCGAGCGAGCCCAGGCCGGACATGGCCTGCACGGGGTTGCCCATCGAGTTGGCGCAGAGCTTCGACCAGCGCTCGCCCCAGAGGTTGTCGGTGACCTGCGAGCCGTCGACCACCGCGAGCATCTCGGCGATGTCCTGCGCGCGCTTCGTGATCGTGCCGTCGTGCTCGCCCACGCGGAAGACGTCGTGGCCCCGGCCGGTGCCCTTCTCCATGCCGCGCTCGACCTGGCCCGGCGTCCACAGCGCCACGCCGATCTTGGACATGATGAGCCCCAGCGAGCGGCCGGCGCCGGCCACCGAGGCCACGCGCGGGTCCGGCCAGCAGTTCTGCGAGGCCACCACCACGCCGTCGGCCGTCAGGTGGCGCAGCGCGAGCTGGGTCGCCCACTCCGTGTCGTAGACCTTCATGGCCACGAAGGCCAGCTCGAAGTCGCGCGGCAGGCGCTGCGCCTCGTGCAGATGGAAGATCTTGGGCCGCGCCGTGAACGGATCGTGCGGGCCGGTGACCGCGATGCCCTTTGCGCGGACGGTCTCGACCTGCTCCGCCCACGGGTCGATGAGCGTGACGTCGTGGCCCGCCCGCGTGAGGAACGAGCCGATGTAGCTGCCGATGGCGCCGGCGCCGACGAACAGGATCTTCTTGCTCTGGCTCATCGCGAGATCTCCCTCTTTATTGAAGGGGAACCCTGGCAGGGTTCCCCCTTCCCCTCCAGATTATGCGGCTATTGGCCCGCGGCGGGATTATGCGCCTGCTGGCCCGCGTCTGGAATTATGAGGCTACTGGCCCGCGGCCGTTTATGCGGCTTCTGGCCCGCGGCTGGGATTATGCCCCGATTGGGCGGCGGCCGGCGAGGGCGCGGGGGGCCCACCAGTTCCAGCGGCCGAGGAGGCGCATGGTGGCGGGGACGAGGAGGGCGCGCACGATTGTGGCGTCCACGATGACCGCCAGGCCCATGCCGATGCCCATGGCCTTGATCATGGTGATCTGGTTGAAGAGACCGAAGCCGAAGAAGACGCCGGCCATGATGGCGGCCGCGCCCGTGATGAGCCGGCCCGTGTACGCGAGGCTGCGCGCCACCGCGCGGGCGTTGTCGCCGGTGCGCAGATATTCCTCGTGGGTGCGGCTGAGCAGCAACACCTCGTAGTCCATCGACAGGCCATAGAGGATGCAGAACATGATGAGCGGGATCGGTGTCTCGATCGGCGCCGGCGTGAACCCGAGCCAGCCGGCCAGGTGGCCTTCCTGGAAGATCCACACGAGCGCGCCGTAGGAGGCGGTGATCGACAGCAGGTTCATCACCACGGCCTTGAGCGGTAGCAGCACCGAGCGCAACAGCCAGAAGAGCGCGATGTACGTGGCGACCACCACGAAGGCGATGGCCGCCGGCGCCGCGCCACTCACGACCTCGATGAAATCCAGATCGAACGCGGTGGGGCCGGTCAGCAGCACCTCGCCGTCGACGGCCGGATGCTCCCGGCGAATCGTCCGCACGAGCTCGCGGGCCGCATCCGAGGCCGGCGGCAGCGAGGTATGCGCCACCAGCACCGTGACGTGCGCGCCAACGAGCTGGGCGAACGCAATGTCCAGGCCGGGTGGCCGGAAGGCGGCAGGCACGGCGGCGATCTGCTGGTACTGCTCGCGACTGATGCCGGGCGCCAGGTCCACGATGCTGTCCAGGCGCAAGACGCCCGGCCGGCTGCCGACCCAGCGGCTCAAGTCGTGGAGCCGGCTCACGCGGGCCGCCGTCAGCGGGGAGCCCTCGGCGTAGCGCAGCACGATCACGATGCTACCGGCATCGGCGCCGGGGAACTCGCCCCGGAGGATCTCGGCGCCGCGGCGCGCCTCGGTGCCGATCGGCAGCGTGGAGGCATCGTCGGCGCCGAGGCGGATGTTGCGCAGGGGCAGGCCCAGAATCAGCAGCACCAGGACGACCGGGATCACGATGGGCCACGGCCGCGCCATGACGAAGCCGGCCGTGCGGTGCCAGAAGCCGTCGGCGCGCGCGGTGTTCTCGGGATGCACGAACGGCACCCGCAGCGCGTTCACGCGCGGGCCGAGGATCGCCAGGAGCGCGGGCAGGAACGTGAGCGTGTACAGCACCGCGGTGACCACCACGATCATGCCGGCCACGCCCATCGAGCTGATCGTGTCGGTGCGCAGCAGCAGCAGGCTGGTGAGGCCGATCGCGACGGTGAGCCCGGAGAACACGACCGCGCGGCCCGTGGTCACCAGCGTGCGCGCCAGCGCCTCGGCCGGCGGGTAGTGCGCCAGCTCCTCGCGGAAGCGGCTCACCACGAAGAGCGAGTAGTCGATCGCCACGCCGAGTCCCACCATGCTGACCACGTTGCTCGCGTAGGCCGACACCGGCGTGACGGTGCCGAGCAGGACGGTGCCGGCCAGCCCGATCGCCACCGAGAGCATGCCGACCAGCAGCGGCAGCGCGGCGGCCACGACGGAGCCGAAGACGAGCAGCAGCAGGGCCAGCACCAGCGGCAGCACCACCAGCTCGGAGGTCCGGAGGTCCTCGCGCGTCACACGCGTGAAATCGTGGTTCATCGCGGCGACGCCGACCGCCACGACCTCGAGAGTGTCGGAGCGGACCTTGCCGCGGATGGCCTCGTACAGGCCAGGCTGCATGGCGCCGAACGTCATCGAGGCGAACGCCGGCGCGCGGCCCTTCAGCTCGACGACCGCGTGGGTGCGGCGCCCGTCGCGCGAGATGCGCGCGGCCTCGGGCGGCACGCTGTCCCAGGCGGTGCGAATCCGCGCCACGCGCGCATCGTCACGCAGCGGCGCCAGCGCGCGCTCGACGGCGGCACGGAAGGCCGGATCCTCCACGCGCTGCGTGGGATGGCTGAAGATGAACCCGATGGTGGGGGGTTGGCCCGGCAGCTCCCGGTCCATCAGCTCCACGGCGCGCACGGCCTCGATGGACGGCGGGTGCACGGTGGGCTCGAGCGCAGTCTCGGCGCGCAGCAGCCAGGCGGCAGGAACCAGCGGCATGAGAGAGAGGAGCAGCACGGCCCATCGATAGCGATGGGCGACGAGGCCCCAGGCGGCGAGCATACGGTATGATACCGGCCGCACCGCGCAGACGATCGGAGGATTGTGATGGCGAGCGCCTCGGGACTGCGGCAGGTCGCGTGGTTCGATTGCCCCGGCGGCGGGCAGGTGGTGGTGGACGGGCGCACCGCCTACATTGCCCACATGAAGGCGCCGCACGGCACCAGCGTGGTCGACGTCGCCGATCCCCGGGCGCCCCGGCAGATCGCCGCGCTGGAGGTGCCGCCCGGCACCCACTCCCACAAGGTGCGCGCGGCCAGCGGCCTCATGCTGGCGAACCGCGAGGCACACCCGGCCGACCAGGCGCGCGGGCTCGACGCCGGCCTGGTGATCTTCGACGTCTCCACGCCGAGCAAGCCCCGCCAGGTGGCCTTCTGGAAGAGCGGCGGCGCCGGTGTCCATCGCTTCACGTTCGACGGCCGCTACGCCTACATCTCGCCCGAGATGGACGGCTACGTCGGCAACATCATGCTGATCCTCGACCTTGCCGATCCCGCGCGGCCCCAGGAAGTGGGCCGCTGGTGGATGCCGGGGCAGTGGACGGCGGGCGGCGAGACGCCCTCGTGGAAGGGGCGGGCGCACCGCTGCCATCACCCGATCCGCCTCGGCAACCGGCTCTACGTCAGCTACTGGCACGGCGGCTTCGTGATCCTCGACATCGAGGACATGGGCAAGCCGCGGCTGGTCTCCGGGCTCGACTGGAGCCCGCCGTTCATCACGCCGACGCACACGGCCCTGCCGGTGCCGTTCCCGCTGCAGGGCCGCCGCGTGCTGCTCGTGGCCGACGAGGACGTGGCCAAGCTCCAGCCGGGGCCGCCGTCGTTCCTGTGGCTGGTGGACATCACGGAGGAGACGAAGCCGGTGCCGTTCGCCACCTTCCAGGTGGACGGCGTGGACGGCTCGCCGCAGCCGGAGTTCACCGGCTGTCACCAGCCGGTGGAAGAGGTGAAGTCGACCGAGATCCCGGTGGCGTGGTTTGCCTACGGGCTGCGCCTGGTCGACATCGCCCGGCCGCACGCGCCGCGCGAGGTGGGCCACTTCCTGCCCGATCCGCCGGCCGGTCATCAGCGAGTGTCGTCCAACGACGTGTTCGTGGACGACCGCGGGCTCATCTACCTCATCGATCGCGGCCGAGGCCTGCACATTCTCGAGCGCACGTAGCTGCTGCTCGTACTGAAGCTCACGCTCGTGCCGGCGCTCGTGGCCGGCGTCACGCTCGGGGCGCGGCGGTGGGGGCCGCGCGTGGGCGGCTGGCTCACCGCGCTGCCGCTGGTAGCCGGGCCCACGCTGTTCTTCCTCGCCATGGAGCAGGGCGAGGTCTTCGCCGGCGCCGCGGCACTCTCCACGCTGGTGGGGCTCATCGCGGTGGCCGCATTCGGCGTGGCGTACGGCTGGGCGGCGGTGCGCCACGCATGGCCGCTCAGTCTCCTGCTCGGCTGGGCGGCGTTCGTCATCGCCACCGTACTCCTGCAGACCGTGCGCTGGACGCCGCCCTTTGCGCTCGGCGCCACGCTGGCCGCCTTCTTCGTCGCCGCGCGCGTGCTGCCGCCGGTGCGCGAGCAGCCGGTGCCGCTGGCCTCGCCCGCCTGGGACCTGCCGCTGCGCATGCTCGGCACGCTCGCCGTCGTGCTCACCGTCACGCACGTGGCCGATCGGCTCGGGCCGCGGTGGAGCGGCGCGTTCACCCCGTTCCCCGTCGCGCTCGCGGTGCTGCTGGTGTTCGCTCACGCGCAGCAGGGCGCGTCGCTGGCGATCCGCCTGCTGCACGGATTCTTTCCGGCGATGTGGGGCTTCGGACTGTTCTGTCTCGTCGTCGCGCTCGCGATGGTGCCGCTCGGACCTTGGCTCGCGTTCCTGCTCGCGCTGCTCGCGCAGCTCGCGGTGCATGCCGTCGTGCTGTGGCGAATGATGCGCGGTCGGACCGCTGACGTACCGTGATTTACACGGAATATTCTGCATAGGTTCACGCGCGAGATGGCCTGGGGCTTGCTCGTACTTCCTATAGGTATGGAACGGGAAGACGCGGCCCGGTCGCTCCGGGGAATCTACGTCCTGCTCGTTGACGACGACTTCCGGCACCGAGATATCCTGCGCGACATCCTGCGCTACTGCGGCGCGTGGGTGCGCGAGGTGAACGATGCCGACGAGGCGCTCGCCGTGCTGCGCGAGACGACGCCCTCCGCGCTCGTGGTGACGGTGCGCGAGCGTGGCGATGCGGCCTGGGTGCTCCTGCGCGGCCTGCGCGCGATGCGCCCGGAGCACGGCGGCAAGCTGCCCGCCGTCGGCATCGGTCCCGCGACGCTCGGCACGCAGGCACTGGCGGAGGGGTTCGACGCCTACCTTCCGGAACCGATCGAAGCGTGGCGACTTTGCGGAGCAGTCTCGGAGCTGACCGAGTAAGACCCCGGCGCCGCCGGACCGGCGGCAGTGGTTTTGCAGCATCCTCACCGCCGATGGGTCGTGAGCCGACCGTTCCGAGTGACTTGCTGGTCGGGATCCACGTCCTCGTCGTCGAAGACAACGCCGACGCTCGCGACCTCTTCCGGACCATCCTGGAATACGCCGGCGCCCTGGTGACCGTGACGGACGGCGCCGAGCAAGCCCTGCGCATGTGCGAGCAGATTCTTCCCGACGCGATCCTCACGGACATCGCCATGCCGCAGCGCGATGGGTTCTGGCTGATCGCCGAGCTACGCCGGCGCGAGGCGGGGGGCATGCGGCCGATCCCCGCGATCGCCGTCACGGGGCAGGGGCACGGCACCGCCGGCCAGTACGATGCGGCGGGGTTCGTCGAGGTGCTGCGCAAGCCCGTCGATCCCTGGGAGCTCTGCCGCGTCGTGGAGATGCACGCCCGCCGTCGCTGACCGGCTTTTCCCCGCCGCGGGCCTCCGGTAGGATAGGCCGACTCTTCACCGGGAGGCTCGGATGCCGGAATCGATCCCCGCGTCACTCATCATCGACACGCTCAAGGACCTGTTCCGCGAGGCGCGCGCCGCACGCGCGGCCGAGGGCTGGGGGCCATCGCCCCACGAGCATCTCGGGTGGATCCTCAGCGTTCCCGACACCCACCAGAAGACCGTGCTGGCGGCGCTCGACAAGGAGCAGACGATCCGCGTGCTCACGTGCGCCACCGAGGACGAGGCGTGCACCATCGCGGCCGGCCTGCATGCCGGTGGCGAGCCGGTGGTGCTGATGATCCAGCACGCGGGCCTCTACGCCTCCGTCAACACGCTGCGCGGCGTGGCGATGGACGGCAAGGTGCCCGTCTTCTACATGATCGGCCTGCTGCAGCGCGAGAAGGACAAGGACCCCAAGGAGTCGCGCCACTCGATGGTGCGCTACTGCGAGCCGCTGCTCGACACCTTCGGCGTGCCGCACGCACGCCTGGAAGGGCCCAACGACGTCCACCTGATTGCCGAGTACTACCGCCTCAGCCGCCAGCGCCGCGGGCCCACGGCGGTGCTGGTCGGCCTGGAGACGAGCTGATGGCAATGAAGCCCGAAGAGGTCCTGCGCGTCATCCAGGCGGCGCGCGGCAACGCGATCTGCATTCCCACCATGACGACGGGCCCGGCCTGGCGCGACATCGCGCCCGACGATCTCTCGGCGGGCTGCGTGGGATTCATGGGCGGCGCCTCGTCGCTGGGGCTCGGCCTGGCGCTGGCGCGGCCCGAGCGCCGCGTGATCGTCTTCGACGGCGACGGCTCGCTGCTGATGCAGCTCGGCTCGCTCGCCACCATCGCGGGCGCGCGCCCGCGCAACCTCGTGCACCTGCTCTTCAAGAACGGCGTGTACCACACCTCGGGCTCGCAGGAGATTCCCGGCGGCCTCACGGTGGACTTCGTCACCATGGCCCGCGGCGCGGGCTATGCGATGGCGCTGGCCATCGGCGAGCTCGACGAGTTCAAGCGCAAGCTGCCCCAGCTGCTCACCGCGGCCGGCCCGATCTTCGTCGAGCTGCACACGACCCTGGCCGACCAGACCCCGATGACCGCCCGCGGCGGCTCGCCGTTCGATCAGCAGATGGAGCGGCTGCGCGGCAAGCTGCTCGCCGCGAAGTGATCGAGAGCCCCGGCCGGCCGGCCGGGGCCCTCGGCTAGCAGCCGCAGCCCGAGCCGCCGGCGATCTTCCGCCGCTCGACCAGCTCGACCCGCACGTCGTCGGGCGCGCGCAGGAACGCGATACGCGGCCCGTTGGGATTCTGGATCGGCCCCTCGAGCAGGCGGGCGCCGAGGCCCTCCAGGCGGCGGATGTCGGCCTCGATGTCCTCGGTGTCGAAGCCGAAGTGCTCGAGGCCGTGGTGTGCGGAGGCGTCGCCGGGCCCGAGCGTCTCTTTGGTGCGCGCGCCCGAGATGTTGACGGCCATCCCGCCGTCCTCGCTCGTGCAGCGGATGAAGCGGTCGCCGAACACGCGCGTCTCGTCGCTGACGATCTTGAAGTTGAACGCCTTCGTGTACCACTCGGCGGTCTTGCGCGGATCCGGCGCCTTCAGGTGGATGTGATTGATGCGGAATGCCATGGGGCTCTCCTTTCGGTGGGCGGTAGAATACCGCAGCATTCAGGGAGGGCTCGCTCAATGATCCGCATCGTGTCGCTCGTCGTGCTGCTCGCGCTGGCCGTGCCCGCCGCGGCGCTCGCCCAGACGCCCCTGCGCGTGGCCACCTGCGCCCGCACCATCACCACCGGCGTGGGCTCGGCCTTCGCCGTCGCCATGAAGATGGGCTGGTTCAAGGCCGAGGGCCTCGACGTCGAGGTGGTGCCGCTGCCCGGCTCCACCGACTGCGTGAAGTCGGTGGCCACCCGCGACGTGCCGATCTCGCTGCCCAGCGTGGAGCCGCTGGCGATCGTGCGGCCGCAGGGCGTGAAGGCGAAGATCTTCTACACTGCGTACCAGACCTCCGGTTACGGCATCGCGGTGCCGGCCGACAGTCCGATCAAGAGCCACGCCGAGCTGAAGGGCAAGACGATCGGCGTCACCAACATGTCCTCGGCCGGCGTCATCATCGGCCGCGCCCAGGTGGCGGCGGCCGGGCTCAACCCCGACACCGACGTCAACATCGTGGTGGCCGGCGAGGGCGCTCAGCCCGCCGCCATGCTGCGCAACAAGCAGGTGGACGCGCTCAGCCAGTTCGACACCCAGTACGCGCTCATCGAGAACGCCGGCATCAAGATGCGCTACCTCGACCGCACCGCGATCGAGAAGCAGCCGGCCAACGGCTTCCTGGCGCTGGAGGAGACGATCAAGTCGCGCCGCAAGGACCTGGTCGGCTTCGCGCGGGGCTACGCCAAGGGCACGATCTTCGCGATCAACAACCCGGAGGCGGCCGTGCGCATCGTCTACGAGCTGTTTCCCCAGACGAAGCCGACCGGCAAGGACGAGGCCACGGCCGTGCGCGACGACGTGAAGGTGTTCGAGGCCCGCATGCCGCACCTGCTCCTGGAGCCGGCCGGCGTCAAGAAGTGGGGCGAGAGCTCGGAGAAGAACTTCCGCGACTACGCCGAGTTCCTGCACCGCTGGGGCGTGATCAAGCAGAAGATCGACGCCGGCGACCTCATCACCAACGAGCTGATCGACGACATCAATCGCGGCGTGGACACCGCGAAGATCGCCGCCGAGGCCAAGGCCTACAAGTACGGCAAATAGCCGCGCGCGACTCGGCGGGCTCGCCGCGGCCGTCCTGACGGTGGCGTTGCTGACGGCCGTGGAGTCGTCCGCGCAGTCACGGATCGGCGTCTTTGAGCTGCGCGGCGGCGTGATCCTGCGCGAGGCTGATCAGCGCGCGATCCTCAACGTTGCCACGCGGGCCTCCGACCACCCCCTCAAGCGCATCGTCGTCCGCACGCTGCCGTTCGGAACGCCGCTGGCCCAGGCGGTGTACCAGCGCGACCTCTCCGACACCTCGCTGATCGAGACGCACCTGGAGATCTACCGCCGCGACGGCCGCCTGTGGTCGCCCGACTTCCTGGCCTCGCTCGACATCCGGCACGGTGACTGGGCGACGCGCGCGGACCTGGCTCTCCCCGAGCTGCGTCGCCGGTTCAGGGTCGGGGGCACGGACGTCGCACTGCGCCAGCCGCCGGCCGCCAGCTACGACGAGCTCTTCAATCTGCTGCGCCAGCTCGATCGCGGAGCAGTCGCCTGGAAGAACGCGGCGTCGTCGATGCCGATCCGGATCGCCAACATCGAGGACATCGGGATCTCGGAGCCGCCGCGCATCTATCACATCTTCGTGGTGTCATCGCCGCCGGTGCCGACGCTCTACGTCCTGGACGCCGAGTTCGACGGCACCACCGTCACGATCACGCACTCGTCGAAGGCGCGGCCATGACATCAGGAGTGCTGATGGCGCGGATCAGGGGCATGCATTGGACGCCGCGCCGTGTCGGGGCCTAGAGTCGGTCATGACCGACGCGCTCGGCCGCTCGCGCGAGCACCTGCTGGCTGCCGCACGCGCCGGACGTCACGGGTCCGCCGTGCTCGCCCACGCTGCGGCCGGACGGGTGGTGGCCGCCTGGACGCTCGACCCGGCGCCCTGCGATCCCGCGCGCCACGTCGAGCAGTGCCACGCGACGGGGCGGCGGTATCTACGACGGCTGCTCGACCTGCCGACGGGCGCCGAGGTGCGCTCGCCGATGACGGAACAGCTCTTCACCCGGCTGACGGAGCCTCCCACCGCGCGCTGGGCGATCGATTACACCGCGGTGGAGGCCTACACCTACACGCCCCGCAAGCCGCTGCGGAGGGTACTCGACCATGCGCTCGATCACCTGGAGCAGATCGCGCAATGGCAGCGCTGGCGCCGCGACGGCGTGGCGCCGACGCCGACCGACGGGTGGGCGCCCTCGACGGTGACGCTGCCGGAGGACCGGCTGCCGCTGACGGCCGCGGACCTCGACGCGTGGCTCTGGAGAATCGATCAGGCCGTGCGCCTCCTGAGCCAGCGGGCCGCGGCGCTCTGCCCCGATGAGCTCGACTGGGTGCCGCTGGACGGAGGCTGGCCGCTGCGGCGCGTGCTGCATCACGTGGCGCGCTCCGAGATCCTCTATGCCTCGGCGTTCGACGAGGCATTGCCGGACGATCCGCTCGCGCGCTATGCCGAGGCCGACGCGCGCCTGAGGGCGCGCCTGGTCGTCGCGGAAGGCGTCGTCGGCGACCCGGCGGTGGTTTTTCCCGATCCATACGGGACGTTCCGGACCCCGGCGGAGGTGGTCGCCGAGGTGGTCGCGCTGGAAGACGAGCTCAGGACCCAGGCCGCCTGATCAGAACGGCGGCACGCGCCGCTTCGTGGCCTGCTCGAAGCCGTAGCCCAGCTCGATCAGGCGCGGCTCGCTGCACGCCATCCCCGCAAAGCTGACCCCGAAGGGCGCCGGGCGCGCCTCGAAGCCGTCGGGGAGCGGCGGCGTCTGGACGTTGCGCACCAG
>JBKPRI010000312.1:0-12129 GCA_046734515.1 Candidatus Methylomirabilota bacterium
CACCTGGGCTTCGTGCACATGGCGCTCTTCCGCACCGTGCGCTCGCAGTACCAGCGCGTGGTGGGCGAGGAAAAGGCCATCAAGGCCGTGGTGCGCGCCTGGGGCCAGGGGCACATCGAGATCGACTGGGCGCCCGGCTACGAGCAGCCCTTCGAGTGGCTGGGCGGCGCTTCCGACGCGCTCACCGCCGACTATGTCGCAGCGCTGGAGCGACGCCACGGCCGAGCCTCGGCGCAGCAGCGCCTCTTCGAGGGGCCGAGCCACGCGCTGATCTTTCCCAACCTCTTCCTCGGGGAGACCAACGTGGCCATCGTGCAGCCCGTCGCCGTCGACGAGTGCGTGCACTGGCACACGCCGATCTTCTTCAAGGGCGTGCCGCAGCTCAACGGCCGCCTCCTGCGCCAGAGCGAGGCGGGCATGGGGTCGGCGTCGTTCCTGATGCCGGAAGACCTCGCCCTCGCCGCGCGCAATCAGGCCGGCCTGCGCGCGCGTCACGCCGAGTGGCTGGCGCTCACGCGCGGCCTCGAGCGCGAGCACGTGGATGCCGAGGGCCGCACGGTCTCGCACGTCACCGACGAGACGATCAACCGGGCCCTCTGGCGCCACTACCGGGCCGTGATGACGGGAGCGTAGCCGCGGCCGCGGCGATGCCGCCCGACGCCGAGGTTCGGGCCGCGACCGATTTTCTCCACCTCGAGGCGCGGCTCGCCGACGAGGGACGCTATGCCGAGTGGCTCGCGCTGTGGACCGAGGATGCCGTCTACTGGGTACCCGCCACGACCGATCCCGGCGCCGACCCCAACAAGCACCTCTCGCACATCTACGACAACCGCGCGCGGCTGGAGACGCGCGTGAAGATGCTGCAGACCGGGGTGCGCTGGAGCCAGGCGCCCGCCTCCCTCATGCGCCGCGTGATCGGCAACGTCGAGGTGGGCGCGGCCGAGGGTGGCGAGCTCGCCGTGGAATCGAACTTCATCCTCGGGGAGCTGGCCGTGCAGGCGCGGCACGAGATGCACTGGTGGGTCGGCCGTGCCTCGCACCGCCTGCGCCGCGTGGACGGCGCGCTGCGCCTGGCCGCCAAGACGGTCGTGCTGATCAACGCGGCCGAGCCGCTGCCCAACCTGGGCTTCCTGCTGTGAGAGCGCGCGCGGCAATCCTCGTGGCCGTGCTCGCGCTGGCCGCGTGCGCCACCGTGCGGCCCGGCACGCCGGTGCTGCCCGGCGACGCCGCCGTCCCGCGCGCCCAGGTCTACGTCTTCAACGTGAGCCGCAGCACGGCCATCCCGTTGAACCGCCACGTAAGCATCGACGGCTTTCCGATGGTGAGCCTGTCGCGCGAGACGTGGCAGCGCGTCCTGATCAAGCCGGGCGCGCACGAGCTCGTGATGGACGGTCACCGGGTCCCGCTGAACGCCGAGGACGCCGGCGTCTATTACGTCGCCGTTGGTTATCAGCCCACGCGCCCGTGGCTCGTGCCGGCCGGCGCGCACCCGATCTTCGTGCGCCGCATCACGGAGGCCGAGGCGCAGCGCCTGTTCACGGAGATGAAGCAGGCGCAGTGAGCGACCTGCCGATCGTCGACGCGCACCAGCACTTCTGGGATCCTGCCGGTGGCCGTTATCCGTGGCTGTCCGCGCCGCTACCGGCCTTCCGCTATGGCGACTACGCGGCGCTCCGGCGCCGTTACTTCCCCGAGGACTTCCGGCGCGACACGGCCGGCCACCGCGTGGTGGCGACCGTGCACATGGAGGCCGAGTGGGATCCGGCCGACGAGGTGGCGGAGACCCGGTGGCTCGCCGGGCTCAGGCAGGCGCACGGCCTGCCGACCGTCGCGATCGGCCACGCACGCTTCGAGTCGCCGGAGGTCGATGCGGTGCTCGCCGGCCACGCGGCGTTCGACTTCGTGCGCGGCATCCGGCAGAAACCAGCCGCCGCCCACTCCCCCGCGAGCGCGCGGCGCGGCGCGCCGGGCTCGATGGACGACCCCGCCTGGCGCCGCGGCTACGCGCTGCTCGAGCGCCACGGCTTGCACTTCGACGTGCAGACGCCGTGGTGGCACCTCGACGCCGTCGCCGACCTCGCGCGCGACTTCCCGCGCATCCCGGTGGTGATCAACCACACCGCGCTGCCCGCCGACCGCAGCCCGGCCGCGCTCGCCGCGTGGCGCCGCGCGCTCGAGACCGCCGCCGCCCAGCCGAACGTGGCGCTCAAGATCTCCGGCCTCGGCCAGCCCGACAAGTCCTGGCCCGTGGAGGGCAACCGGCAGATCGTGCGCGAGGCCCTCGCGATCTTCGGCGCGGCGCGGTGCCTGTTCGCGAGCAACTTTCCGGTGGACGGGCTCTGCATCGGCTATCACGCGCTGTTCGAGGCCTTCAAGGACTTCGTCGCCGACCGGACGCCCGCCGAGCAGCGCGCGCTCTTCCACGACAATGCCGCGCGCATCTACCGGCTTCCCTCTCCGGGCGCCCTGGGTGGACCCGGGGCACCGATTTGACAGATGCCCCTCTTCCGGCGACAATGCCAGAGCCCATGATTCACACGAGCCGAGTGACTGTGAGGACGACGAGGGGGAGTTCCCCGCTCGCGAGCCTGTCCCTGAGTTAGGCGCGCGCCCCAGGGCGCGCGCCAAAAAAGCCTCTCCCGCAACCCGGGGAGGCTTTTTTATTTGTCAAAAGAGGGGTTGCAGAGGAGGCTCCCGTGGCGCCGAAGGCCGGTCCGCCCGCACCGATGCCGTTCCATCTCTATCGTCCGTTCACGCCGATCCCGCTGCCGGATCGCACGTGGCCGGGCAAGGTCACCACCAAGGCCCCCCGCTGGTGCAGCGTGGACCTGCGCGACGGGAACCAGGCGCTGATCGACCCGATGGACCTGGAGCGCAAGCGGCGGATGTTCGACCTGCTGGTGAAGTGCGGGTTCAAGGAGATCGAGGTGGGCTTCCCCTCGGCCTCGCAGCCCGACTTCGACTTCGTGCGCCAGATCATCGAGGAGGACCTGATCCCCGACGACGTCATGATCCAGGTCCTCACGCAGGCCCGCCCCGAGCTGATCGAGCGGACGTTCGAGTCGCTCCGTGGGGCGAAGCAGGCGCTGGTGCACCTCTACAACTCGACCTCCACGTTGCAGCGCCGCGTGGTCTTCGGGCTCGACCGCGCCGGCATCGTGGACATCGCCGTGCGCGCGGCCCAGCTCTGCAAGAAGCTCGTGCCGACGGTGCCCGGCACCGACATCCACTGGCAGTACTCGCCGGAGAGCTTCACCGGCACCGAGCTCGAGTTCGCCAAGGAGATCTGCGAGGCGGTCATGGACGTGTGGGAGCCGAGCGCCAAGCGCCCGGTGATCCTGAACCTGCCCGCCACCGTCGAGATGGCCACGCCGAACGTCTACGGGGACCAGATCGAGTGGTTCCACCGCAACATCAAGGCGCGCGACGCCATCATCCTTTCGCTCCACCCGCACAACGACCGCGGCACGGCGGTGGCGGCGGCGGAGCTCGGCGTGATGGCCGGTGCCGACCGCGTGGAGGGCACGCTCTTCGGCAACGGTGAGCGCACCGGCAACGTGGACGTGGTGACGCTGGCGCTCAACCTCTTCAGCCAGGGCGTCGATCCCAAGCTGAACTTCTCCGACATCGACGCGGCGCGCCGCACGGTGGAGCACTGCAACCGGCTGCCGGTGCACCCGCGCCATCCCTACGTCGGCGACCTCGTCTACACGGCGTTCTCGGGCTCGCACCAAGACGCGATCAAGAAGGGCTTCGAGGCGCTCGGCAAGGACTACGACGTGTGGGAGGTGCCGTACCTGCCCATCGATCCTCACCACCTCGGGCGCTCGTACGAGGCGGTCATCCGCGTCAACAGCCAGTCCGGCAAGGGCGGCGTGGCCTACATCATGAAGTTCGAGCACGGCCTCGACCTGCCGCGGCGGCTGCAGATCGAGTTCTCCTCGGTGATCCAGAAGCTGACCGAGGCGAGCGGCACGGAGATCAGCGCCGACCAGATCTGGGCCGCCTTCGAAGCCACGTACCTCACGGCCGAGCATCCGATCGCGCTGGTGGGCCACCCGGTGCTCTCCACCGAGCCCGACACCGGCGACACCACCGTCGAGGCCCACGTGCGGATGGGCGGCAACGAGCGCTGGCTCAAGGGCCACGGCAACGGCCCCATCGCTGCGTTCGTGGACGCGCTGAAGGTCGCGGGCATCGCGGTCGAGCTGACCGACTACACCGAGCACGCGCTCGGCGAGGGCGCCGACGCCAAGGCGGCGGCGTACGTCGAGGCGCGCGTGAACGGCAACAAGACGCGCTGGGGCGTGGGCCTGGACGGGAACATCGTCACGGCGTCGCTGCGCGCGGTGGTGAGCGCGGTCAACCGCACGTAGCGTCAGCACACCGACTCGAGGGCGCCCCGGCGGTCCCGCCGGGGCGCCCGTTCGTGCCAACCGGTCGTTTTCTCGTCGCAATCTCCGGCGAGGAATCGTCCAAATGCACCAGCGCGGCGGCGTAAATCCCTGAAATGGCGTGCTGGTCAGTTCGGCACCACGCTTGCGTATCCCGCGCCCATGCTCACTACCTCCTCCAGCCCGATGCCCCGATGATCGTGTCCTTTTTCAAGCGTCTGTGGGAGATGGTGCCGTCCGGCGGCGCGCTGCCCGAGGAGGTGTGGCGCTCCCGCTTCCGTTTCCTGGTCGGCCTCACCTGGTTCCACGCCGGCGTCATCGCGCTCGTGGGCCCGGCGCTCGGCTGGAACCGCGAGCTCAGCCTGCGCGCGTTCCTCGACGACGATTTCGCCCTGCACACCGTGGCGGAGGGCTCGATCGTCGGCCTCTTCGCCCTGGTGGCGAGCTGGCGGCGACTCGGGCGCACGATCCAGGCCACCGCGGTGGGATTCGGCTTGCTCAGCTCCTCGGCGATCCTCGTGCATCTCTCGGGCGGCGTCATCGAGCTGCACTTCCACTTCTTCGTGATGCTGGCGTTCCTCGCGCTCTGCCAGGACTGGATCCCGTACCTGCTGGCGGTGGCGTTCGTGGCCTTGCACCACGGCGTGGTCGGCGTGCTGTTTCCGCGCGCCGTCTACAACCACCAGTCCGCATACGATGCGCCGTGGACGTGGGCCGGCATCCACGCGGGCTTCGTCCTCTGCTCGTGCGTGGGAAGTGTGGTGGCGTGGCGCTACAACGAGCGCGCGTTCGCGCAGACGGCGCTGATTCTGGAGGCGGCGGGCGAAGGCATCTTCGGCGTGGACACCGCGGGCCACGTCACGTTCATCAACCCCGCGGCCGCCGAGTTCCTCGGCGTCGACGCCCGCACCGCCCCCGGCAAGCCCGTGTCCTCGATCCTGCGCTGCCTCGACCCCGACGGGACGCCGACGCCCGACGAGCGCACGCCGATGTTCGGACCCATGGTGGACGGACGCGCGCGGCGCGGCATCGACCAGATCTTCGGGCGTCTGGACGGCAGCTACCTGCCGGTGGACTACGTGGCCACGCCGATGATCGAGCGCAACACCCTGCTGGGTGTCGTGGTGAGCTTCAGCGACATCACCGAGCGTCATCGCTCGGAGGCCGAGCTGCAGCGCAGCCACCGGCAGCTCGAGGAGACGCTGGCCCAGCTCAAGACCACGCAGCGGCAGGTGCTGCAGCAGGAGCGGCTGCGCGCCATGGGCGAGATGGCCAGCGGCATCGCGCACGACTTCAACAACAGCCTGTCGCCCATCGTCGGGTTCGCCGAGCTCCTCATGCGCCGCCCGGACATGCCGGCCGAGACGGCCCAGCAGTACGTCAAGCTCATCAACACGGCCGCGCGCGACGCCGCCTCGGTCATTCGCCGGCTGCGCGAGCTCTATCGCGAGCGCGGCGAGACCACGCCCGACGCGGCGGTGGACCTCGCCCGCTGCCTCGAGGAAGCAACCGCGCTCACCGAGCCGCGCTGGAAGAGCCAGGCGCAGAGCCGCGGCCTCAACATCAAGGTCGTGCGGGACGTGGCGGAGATCCCCGTGATCCTGGGCGACCCGGGCGCCATCCGCGAGATGCTGACCAACCTCATCTTCAACGCGGTGGACGCGATGCCCGAGGGGGGCACCATCACCATGCGGGCCCTCGTGGACGGCGCCGACGTGCTCCTCACCGTGAGCGACACGGGCACCGGCATGTCCGAGGAGGTGCGCCGCCGCTGCCTGGAGCCGTTCTTCTCCACCAAGGATCAGCAGGGCACCGGCCTGGGGCTCTCGATGGTGCACGCCACCGTGCAGCGCCATCGCGGAACGATCGCGGTCGACAGCACGCCCGGCCTGGGCACCACGTTCAGCATCCGCCTGCCGATCCACACCCACACCGCGGCGGCGCCGGTCGAGGAGCCGACCGAGACACCGCGCCGGCTGCGCGTCCTGGTCGTCGAGGACGACCCGCTCGTGCGCATGGCCGTGACCGAGCAGCTCAGCAGCCAGGGCCACACCGTGCAGAGCGCCACCAACGGGCTGGAGGGTCTCGACACCTTCATGTCGGGACGCTTCGATCTGGTCCTCACCGACCGCGCGATGCCGGAGATGGGCGGCGATCAGCTCGCCACCACCATCAAGCAGATCGCGCCCGCCAAGCCGATCATCATGCTCACCGGGTTCGGCGACCTCATGACCGTCAAGGGCGAGCGGCCGCCCGCGGTCGACGCCGTCGTGAGCAAGCCCGTCACGCTCGACACCCTCAGCGCCGCCATCCGCCAGGTGTTCGCTCGCTCGTAAGCCGGCGCGCCCCTCGTTTGATACGATGAGCCTCCTCAAGGAGGGCTCTCGGCGATGGTGGAGCAGCGGCGGCTCGGTCACAGCACGCTCGACGTGTCGGCGATCGGTCTGGGGTGCATGGGGCTGTCAGGGGTGTACGGGCCCGCCGACGACGGCGAGTCGATCACGCTCATCCAGCGCGCCATCGACCTCGGCGTCAATCACGTCGACTCCTCCGACATGTACGGCTGGGGCCACAACGAGGAGCTGCTCGGCCGCGCGCTCAAGGGCCGCCGCGATCGTGTGGTTCTCGTCACCAAGTTCGGCCAGGTGCAGAACCCGGGCGGCGCCAACACGGTCAACGGCCGGCCGGAGTACGTCGTGCAGGCGTGCGACGCCAGCCTCAAGCGGCTCGGCGTGGACGTCATCGACCTCTACTACCAGCATCGCGTCGACCCCAAGGTGCCGATCGAGGAGACGGTGGGCGGTATGAAGCGCTGCGTGGAGGCGGGCAAGGTCCGCTTCCTCGGCCTCTCCGAGGCCGCGCCCGACACCGTGCGGCGTGCGCATCGCGTGCATCCGATCAGCGCGCTGCAGAGCGAGTACTCGCTGCTCTACCGCAAGGAGGCCGAGGACACGCTGCCCACGCTGCGCGAGCTCGGCATCTCGTTCGTGGCCTACTCCCCGCTCGGCCGCAGCCTGCTGGCCGGCCAGATCCAGAAGCCGCAGGACATCCCCGAGGGGGACCGCCGGCTCGCGCACCCGCGCTTCCAGGGCGACAACCTCGTGCGCAACATCGGCCTCGTGAAGAAGCTGGAGTCGATCGCGCGCGACAAGGGCTGCACGCCGGGCCAGCTCGTCCTGGCGTGGCTGCTGGCGCAGGGCCGCGACATCGTGGCCATCCCGGGCACCAAGCGGGTGGACCGGCTGCAGGAGAATCTCGGCGCGCTGAAGGTCCAGCTGAGCGCGGAAGACGTGCGCCGGATCGGTGACGCCGCGCCGGTAGGCGCGGGCGCCGGCGGGCGCTATCCCGAGGCGCAGCTGAAGGCGGTATACATCTGACGCAGGAGATGATCCAGTACTACGCGCGGCGGGCCGCCGAGTACGAGCGCGTCTACGCCCTCCCCCACTGGCAGCCCGGGCTGGCGCGGTTGCGCGAGATCATTCCGCGCGTCTTCGCGGGCCGCCGCGTGCTCGAGGTGGCCTGCGGCACCGGGTACTGGACCGTCCAGGTGGCCGCCATCGCCGCGCGGGTGAGCGCGAGCGACATCAACGAGGAGACGCTCGAGCTGGCCCGCGCGCGTCTGGCCCATCTCGACAACGTGGAGCTACGCCACGCCGATGCTTACGCGCCTGCCGCCGGGCCCGAGACCTTCGACGCCGGCCTCGCTGCGCTCTGGCTCTCGCACGTGGACCGCAGCCGGATGGCCGAGTTCCTCGCCGCCTTCCACGCCCGCCTGGAGCCGGGCGCCGCCGTGCTGATGTTCGACGAGCGCGATCACCCCGCGCGCACGGCGCGCCCGGGGCACACCGACGCCGCCGGGAACCGCTACGAGTGGCGGCGCCTGGAGAACGGCGAGACCTACGAGATCATCAAGAACCTCTTCGACGCGCGCGAGCTCGTCGATGTGCTCGCGCCCTACGCGCGCGCCGTCGAGGTCGAGGACCTCGGGCGCTTCTGGGCGGCGACCTATCGGACCCGGGGAGGCACGGCATGACGCTGGATGTGCGACCGATCTCCGGTGCCCTCGGCGCCGAGATCAGCGGGGTGGATCTCTCGAAAGACCTCACCGATGCCACCGTGGCCGCGATCCGCCGCGCGTGGCTCGAGCACCTGGTGATCTTCTTCCGCGACCAGGACCTGACGCCCGCGCGCTTCCTGGCCTTCGCCCGGCGCTTCGGCGAGCCCATCGAGTACCCGTTCGTGAAGGGGCTCGACGAGTTCCCCGAGATCATCCCCGTCCTCAAGCTCGAGCACGAGAAGATCAACTTCGGCGGCATCTGGCACTCCGACACGACCTACCTCGACGTCCCGCCCATGGCCAGCATGCTGGTGGCGCGCGAGGTGCCGGCGGCCGGCGGCGACACCGAGTTCGCCAACATGTACCTGGCCTACGAGACACTCTCGAGCGGCATGAAGCGGCTGCTCGACGGCCTCGTGGCCGTCAACAGCTCGGCCGCCGCCGACGTCTCGCGCACCCGCGAGGATCGCCTGAAGGACTCCGCGCGCGCCGACGCCAAGAAAGAGTACATGGCCAGCCATCCGGTGGTGCGTGTGCATCCCGAGACCGGCCGCCGCGCGCTCTATGTCAACTGCGCCCACACCGTGCGCTTCGACGGGATGACCGAGGAGGAGAGCGCGCCGATCCTGAAGTTCCTGTACGCGCATCAGACGCGCCCCGAGTTCACCTGCCGCTTTCGCTGGCGCCCGGGCTCACTGGCGATGTGGGACAACCGCTGCGCGCAGCACAACGCGATCAACGACTACCAGGGCCACAAGCGCCTGCTCCACCGCATCACGCTGGCGGGCGACAAGCCGAGCGGGCCGTAGCGCAGCGCTCGACGAAGCGCGTGATCGCGGCGACCATCGCCGACTCGGGGTCGCGGATGAGCGTCCCGTGATCGGAGTGGCGGGCCACGAAGAGCTCGGCGGCCGGGGCCGCCTTCAGCTGAGCCTCGACGATCGCGCGCGTGAAGTATGGCCGGCCGCCCAGCCATGGCTTCCCCGCCTGCACGATCAAGATGGGACACGTCACGCGGTGTAGCGTGCCGAGGCTGTCGGCCGCGATGATCGACGCCCACTCGGCCTCGACCGCGACCCGCAGCGCGCGCTCGCGATAGCGCCCGTCCGGCAGCGGCGCCAGCGCGTAGCGCACCCAGCGCTCGGCCAGACGCTCGGCCTCATGCGTGAGCCCGGGGCGTCTCGCGCGCCATTCGGCGAGATAGGCATCGAATCCCGCGACGGTCGTCCCCAGACTCGTGGCGAGCGGCGCCGCCTGGGCCGCGGCGTTCTCGGTGAACGCGCGATCGCCGATCATCGCCTCCAGCAGAACCAGTCCGGCCACCTCGGCGCCGGCGGCGACGAAGGCGGCGATGGCGCCGCCGGTCGAGTGCCCGAGGAGGACCGGCCGTCGCAGCCCCAGCGCAGCGAGGAGCTGGTTGAGGTCGGCGACGTGCCGCTCGAGATCGTACCCCGACGGCGGCTTGTCGCTGAAGCCATGGCCGCGCAGATCGACGCCGACGAACCGATGCGCGGGCGCGAGGCGCTCGGCGAGCGCCCCGAAGCTGTGCGCCATCTGGGCGGAGCCGTGCACGGCGACGATCGCGGGCTCCGCCCCCGGCCAGTCGACGACGTGCAGCGTGACGTCCCGCAGCGGCACGAGGTCCTCGCGGGGCAGCGCCGAGCGGGCGGGCGCCCGGCCTTCGAACCGGATCGCCACCGATGGACGCGGCTCGGCCGCGAGCTCGCCACGCACGATGCCCTGATAGCGGTCGTAGGCGGCGGCCGCGTGGGCCTTCTCGCCGAGTGCTTCGTAGGTCTCGATCAGCAGGACGTGCGCGTCCTCGCAGTACGGGTCGACCGTCACGAGGCGCGCCAGCGGCGCCACGGCGTGGCGCCCGCGGCCCGTCGCGAGCCCCCAGCGCGCAAAGACCAGCGTCGCCTGCCGGAAGCGCCGCCGCAGATTCTCCTGCTCGACGTAGAGCCAGTTGTCGAACTCCGCCGTCGTCGCCACGCTGAGGCCCGCCACCAGGTCGTCGCGGTAGAGCGCCAGGATCTCGGCCGCGCCCGGCGTGGCCGGCCGCCGGCAGATCACGTCGGCGCCGGCGCGGAACGCCGCCACGTCCGTGGTGATCGGCAGGGCGAGGCCGTCACGCGTCGTGCGCAGGCGCCGCGCGATGGACGCCGGCGCCGCAGAGCGCAGGTGCGCCAGATGCCAGCGCAGGGCGGCGCGCGGTCCTTCGGCCTCGGGAAAGAGGAGTCGGGCGGCGTCACGGCGAGTAACCTCGCCGCCGGTTACAGCGAGGTACGTGAGCAAGGCAAGCGCCTTGGGGCGCAGGGCGAGAGGCGAAGCCCGGCCGCCGGAGCGCAGGACCGGGAGGCCCAGCAGACAGAGCAGCGGCGTCCTCGGTAACGCTAACGCTGCCGCAAACGGTACCGTGCGCACTCTGGAGCTGCGTTGATTCACTCGTGCCGACCGCCGCTGCGAAGTATAGCGCCGGCGGCGGCGACGGACAGGAGGCGCCATGAAGATCGGCGCTCTGGCAGTGATGCTGACCCTCGCGGCGGCGAGCGGCGCCGCGGCAGTCGACGATGGGGACGTCCGCTCGGTCGTCGAGCGCTTCGTGGCGGCGCAGAACGCCCACGACCTTCGCGCCGTCGGTGAGCTGCTCTGGGATTCGCCGCAGCTCCTGTGGGTGACACGCGGGACCGCCGTGTGGGGGCACGACGCCGCGCTCACACGGTTCGAGGCGCTCTACAAGGGAACGTGGCGGCTGGAGCCCGCGATGGCCGAGCTGCGCGTGGTGCGCCTCACCGACGGCGTGGCGGAGATCTTCATGCCCATCGTCTTCACCATCGGTCCCGCCGGGCAGCCGGCCCAGACCACGCGCTTTCTCATGAACCAGGTGCTCGTCAAGACCGACGCCGGCTGGAAGGTCGCCAGCATCCTGCCGATCCCGGCGCCGTGACGACCACGGAGGAGACCATGAAAGCACTGACGAAAGTGCTCGCATCCGGCGTCGTGCTCGGCCTCACGCTCGGGCTGCTGGCAAGCACGTCGGCCCAGGCCCCCGCGATGAAGCGCACGGAGGTGCTGCGCAGTGACATGGCCGGCATGGACGGCAAGGAAGCCTACATGTGGGTCGCCGACATCGCCCCCGGCGCGGCGACCGGGGTCCATCGTCACCCGACGCCTCGCTTCGTCTACGTGATCGCGGGCGCGGTGACGCTGGAGATCGAGGGCCAGCCGCCGCGCACCTTCAAGGCAGGCGAAGGGTTCCAGGAGCTGCCCGGCGAGGCCCACAACTTCCGCAATGCCAGCGCCAGCGAGCCGGCGCGGGCCCTGGGGTTCCAGATCGCCGGGAAAGGGCAAGCGCTCCAGTACTGAGCCGCCGACGCCTCACGCCTCGTGGACGACGCGGCCCTCCACCACCGTCATCGCCACCGGCAGGTGGCGGAGGTCCTTCACCGGCACGCGCGCGATGTCGTCGCCCAGCACGACGAGATCGGCAAGCTTGTCGGGCTCCAGGCTGCCCTTGATGCGCTCCTCGAACGACGCGAACGCGCCGTTGATGGTGTGCATACGGATGGCGGTGGTGAGGTCCACGCGCTCGTCGGGGCCGCACACCTGGCCGTCGGAGGTTGCGCGCGTGAGCGCCTGCTCGATGCCGAACAGCGGCGCGTAGTGCGTGACCGGCGC
>JBKPRI010000313.1:0-11248 GCA_046734515.1 Candidatus Methylomirabilota bacterium
GCCGCGCGCGAGCTGGCCGCCGCGGCGCCGCCCGAGATGGTGACCGCGATGCCCGACATGGAGACCGCGCCGATGGCGCCGCTGGTGACGCTCGCGCGCTTCGGCCGCTGGGACGACGTGCTGCGCGAGCCGGCCCCGCGCGCGGAGTGGCTCTATGCCACCAGTGTCTGGCACTACGCGCGCGGCCTCGCCTTCAACGCCAAGGGCCAGGCCGCCGAGGCACGCGCCGAGCTGGCCACGCTCGAAAGCGGCATCCAGGCGATGCCGGCCGAGCGCACCGTGGCGTTCTTCTTCCGCGCGAAGAACCTCCTGCAGCTCGCCGGCAACGTGCTCGCCGGCGAGATCGCCGCCAAGGCCGGCGA
This sequence comes from Candidatus Methylomirabilota bacterium, assembly GCA_046734515.1. Taxonomy (GTDB): domain Bacteria; phylum Methylomirabilota; class Methylomirabilia; order Rokubacteriales; family CSP1-6; genus AR5. The sequence goes on from JBKPRI010000313.1 coordinate 363, forward strand.
CTACGCGACCGCCGAGCGGCTGCTGCGCGCCGCGGTGGCCGAGCAGGACACGCACTGGTTCACGGAGCCGCCGCCCTGGTACTTCCCCGTGCGTCACGCCCTCGGCGCGGTGCTCGTGCAGGCGGGCCGGGCTGCCGTCGCCGAGCAGGTCTATCGCGAGGACCTCGTGCGCAACCCGGGCAACGGCTGGGCGCTCTACGGCATGACGCAGGCGTTGCGCGCGCAGAACAAGACGGAAGCGGCCCACCAGTCGGAGGTGCGCTTCCGCAAGGCGTGGGCGAAGGCCGACGTGACGCTGACGTCGTCGCGGTTCTAGCGGGGAGCGCCGGCAGCGATGACCTCGGCCAGCTCGCTGGCGCGGCCGGGGTCGAGCGGGCGGAGGCGGTCGAGCACGCGGCGCGCGTCGTCGACGCGGCCCATCTTCACGTAGGCCTCCCCGAGGTACTCCAACGCTTCGGGGAAGTCCGGCCGCAGCTTCAGTGCCTCGTCGTACGCAACCAGCGATTCACGGTAGCGGCCCTGGTTGCGCAGCGCGAAACCCAGCTCGTTCCACGCGTCCGCGAAGTCGGGGCGGAGCGCGATGGCCTGGCGGAAGCCGGCCTCGGCGGCCTTCCAGTCCTTGACGACGCGGGCGCGCACGCCGCGGTCGTACGCGCTGTCGGCGCTGATCGCCGGGATGGGCTGCCGGCGCGGCTCGACGGCGGGGGCGCTCGGCTCGGCCGCGGCGATCGCCGGGCCGAGCGCGAGCACGATCGACAGCGCCGCTAGCGCGGCGCGCATTCAGACCTTGGGGTTGAAGCTCGGGGTGCCGACCCAGCCGGACTCGGAGACGTCGACCATGATGCCGTCGGGGCCGGAGTACTTCACCTCGACGTTGCCGCCGTGGCGGCGCTCGCCCATCGAGGACCCGAGCAGCGCGTTGTTGACGTCGTCCCGCTTGGGCGCGCCGGCGGCCTGCAGGCGCTCGGCGATGGCGGCCATGTCGTCCACCTGGAAGCCGAAGTGGTGGAGACCGCTCCAGTCCTTGCCGCGCTCGACCCCGGCCACGGTGTCGCTCTTGAACTTGAGGATGGCCAGGTTGATGTCGCCGTCGGTGAGGTAGTACCCGGAGGCGCCCGGCGAGTCCACGCGCCCGACCTGCTTGAGGCCGAACACGTCGATGTAGAACTTCGCGGTCTTGTCAGGGTCTTGCGTGGATAGCGCGATGTGTCGAATCTTGGCCATCACGACCTCCGTTACGCGCGACGATACCACGGGTGCGGCTGCCCCGGCACCTTCATGCGGAGCGTGTAAATCGACGTGTTGGCGGTGAAGAACAGCGTCTTGAGATCGGGGCCCCCGAAGGCAATGTTGGCGGGGTATTCCGGCGTGCGGATGGTGCCGAGATGCTTACCATCCGGCGCGAACACCCAGGTGCCGCCGGGGCCCGTGCAGTAGACGCGACCCTCGACGTCCACCTTCATGCCGTCGGGCACGCCGGCGGTGTCGTCGGAGGACATGTCGGCGAACACGCGCCGCCGGATCATCTTGCCGCCGGCGTCGAGCTCGATGGCGTGGATGTACGCCGTCCAGCGCGTGTTGGCGATGTAGAGCGTGCGCTCGTCCGGCGAGAAGGCCAGCCCGTTCGGGTACTCGCAGGGCACGGCCAGCGTGATCTGCCCGTCGGGCGCGAGGCGATAGACGCCGGCGTCCAGCTCGCGCTGGGCGATCGGCACGCGATAGCCGGGATCGGTGAACCAGAGGCTGCCGTCCGACTTGCACACGACGTCGTTGGGACGATTGAACCGCTTGCCCTCGAAGCGATCCACGAGCACCTCGAGCTTGCCGCTCGCATCCGTGCGGCTCAGGCGGCGGTTGCCGCCCTCGCACATCACGAACCGGCCCTCGAGATCGAACGTGGTGCCGTTGCCCTCGCCCGTGTCCTTGCGCACGAGCTCGGCCGGCTTGCCGGGCACGAGGCGGTGGAGCTCGCCGTTGTTGCGGCGGATGTCCACGAACGTGTAATAGCCGTCGGGATGCCACAGCGGGCCCTCGGTGAACACGAAACCGGTGGCCAGGCGCTCGGGCGTGGTGGTCTCGAGGAGACTCGACAGGCGGTCGTCCATGGTGTGTACACTCCCTTCCTATGAAAATACTAGCCGTCACGCCGTTCATCGTCGATCCGGGCTACGGCAAGAACTGGCTGTTCGTGAAGGTGGAGACCTCCGACGGCCTGCACGGCTGGGGCGAGTGCTACACGCAGGCCGACCGCGACCAGTCCATCGCCGCCCACGTGCGGCAGCTCGGCCGCTACCTGGCCGGACGCGATGCCGGGCAGATCCGCCACTTCACGCACTGGGCCTACTACGACTACGCGGCCAAGCGCGGCGCCATGGAGCTGTGGAGCGCGGTCAGCGGCATCGAGCAGGCGCTGTGGGACCTGGCCGGCAAGCGGCTGGGCGTGCCGGTGGTGGCGCTGCTGGGCGGCGTGTGCCGCGAGCGCATCCGCGTGTACGCCAACGGCTGGTACTCGGGGGCGAAGACACCCGAGGCGTACGCGGCCAAGGCCAGGGAGACCGTCGCACGGGGCTTCACCGCGCTCAAGTTCGATCCGTTCCCCGGGCCGTGGCGCACGCACATCTCGCGCGAGGCCGAGCGCGAGGTCGAGGCCAACGTGCGCGCGGTGCGCGAAGCGGTGGGCCCCAAGGTGGACCTGCTGATCGAGGTCCATCGCCGGCTGGCGCCGATGCACGCGGTGCGCATCGCGCGGATGCTGGAGCCCTTCGACCCGTTCTGGTTCGAGGAGCCCGTGTCGTCGCGCGATCTCGGCGCGCTGGCCGAGTGCCGGCGGGAGATCCGGATGCCGATCGTCACCGGCGAGGAGCTCTACACGCGCTGGGAGTTCCGCGAGGTCTTCGAGCGCCGCGCCGCCGACATCATCAATCCCGACGTCTGCAACGTGGGCGGCATCGAGGAGCTGAAGGACATCGCCGCCATGGCGGAGGCGTACCATGTGGTCGTCTCGCCCCACAACTACAACTCCACGACCGTCGGCCTGGCCGCCACGCTGCACGTGTCGGCCGCCATCCCCAACTTCCTGATCACCGAGTACTTCGTGAACTTCGAGCCGCGCGGGCGCGAGGTCGCCGTGACGCCCTTCAAGGTGGAGAACGGCTACCTGGCGGTGCCGACCGCGCCGGGGCTCGGCATCGAGCTGAAGGAGGACGTGCTCGTGCGCTACGCGCACCGTGACTTCCCGCCGCGCGCGGTCTCGACGCCGGCGGAGGAAGGGCCCTAGTGCCGGCATTCGACGGCTATCAGCGCCGCACGCCGCCCGCGCCGGACCCGGAGCTGACGCGTGTCGGCCCCGGCACGCCGGGCGGGGAGTACCTGCGCCGCTTCTGGCAGCCGGTGGCGTTCGTGCGCGATCTCGCGACGCCGCTGCGCGTGCGGATCATGGGCGAGGACCTCGTGGTCTTCCGCGACGGCGGTGGGCGCAACGGCGTGCTGCACCTGCACTGCGCCCACCGCGGGACGTCGCTGGAGTACGGGATCCCGCTCGAGCGCGGCCTGCGGTGCTGCTATCACGGCTGGGTCTATGACGTCGACGGCCGCTGTCTCGAGACGCCGGGGGAGCCCCACGGCAGCCGGCTCTGCGAGAAGGTCTGGCAGGGCGCCTATCCCACTCACGAATTCTGCGGCCTCGTGTTCGCATACCTCGGGCCGCTCGAGTGCAAGCCCGCGTTCCCGATGTACGACAGCTACGCGGTGGACGGCCATCGCCTGATGCCGGCGGCGAAGTTCACGCTGCCGTGCAACTGGCTCCAGGTGAAGGACAACAGCATGGACCCGGTGCACACCGCGTTCCTGCACGCGCTGTCGAGCGGCTACCAGTTCACCGAGGCCTTCGGCGTGGTGCCCGAGCTCGACTGGCAGCCGACGGCGAGCGGCATGGTCTACATCGCCACGCGGCGCCTCGGCGATCTCGTCTGGGTCCGTGTGTGCGACTACATGCCGCCCAACGTGCACCAGTTCACGCGCGAGATCGAGGAGGCCACGACGGAGAAGCCGCCGAGCCGTCCCCTGATCATCCGCTGGGCCGTGCCCAACGACGACACGACGACCACCAACTACGAGCTGGCGCAGGTCGATCCCGCGTGGGGCCTCACCGCGGAGCAGGTGGCCCAGCCGGGCTTCGGCCAGTCGGACGATCGTCCGTACGCCGAGCGCCAGCGCTTTCCCGCCGACTTCGACGCGCAGTCGAGCCAGCGGACGATCGCCGTACACGCGCTCGAGCATCTCGGCTCGACCGACCGCGGCGTGATCATGCTCCGCAAGATCGTGCGCGAGGGCATCCAGGCCGTCGCGCGCGGTGAGGCGCCCTGGGGCACGCAGTGGCGCCACGGCGAAACCGTGCCGACGTTCACCCAGGACGTCGTGCTGAAGCTGCCGCCGGCCGGGACCGAGGACGAGGATCGCAAGCTGCTGCGCGCGGCCGGCCGCGGCGCGATCGGCGCCGACGCCCGCCGGTGAGGAGAGCCACCATGACCATCCGCACCGTCGTCCTGTCGCTGCTCGTGCTCCTCGCCGCCGGCTGCGCCAGCGCCTCCGTGCGCCCGCCCGATCTCGCCGACCTCGGCGTTGTCGACGCCGCGCGGCTCATCCGGGCCAAGGTGCTCACCAGCGCGGAGCTCACCGACTTCTACCTCCAGCGCGCCGACGCCAACCGCGACCTCAACGCGTTCATCACGCTCGATCGGGCGAGCGCGCTGGCGGCCGCCCAGCGGGCCGACGCCGAGCTGGCGGCCGGCCGTGTGAAGGGCCCATTGCACGGCGTCCCGCTCGTCGTGAAGGACAACGTCCACGTGGCCGGCCTGCCGAACACCGCGGGCACGCCGGGCCTGCGCGACTTCAGGCCCACGGCGAGCGCGCCGACCGTGCAGACGCTGCTCGACGCCGGCGCGGTGATCCTCGGCAAGACGAACATGCACGAGCTGGCCTTCGGCATCTCCGGCTACAACGAGGGCTTCTCCACCGCGCAGCCGATCGGCGTCCGCAATCCGTACGATCGCACGCGCATCGCCGGCGGCAGCTCGAGCGGCACCGGCGCGGCCATCGGCGGCCGGCTGGCGCCGGGCGGGCTCGGCAGCGACACCGGCGGCTCGGTCCGCATTCCGGCCGCGCTCACCGGCGGCGCCGGGCTCCGGCCCACGCTCGGACGCTACAGCCAGGACGGCGTGACGCCGATCTCGCACTCGCGCGACACCGTGGGGCCGATGGCCCGTACGGTCGCCGACGTGGCGCTGCTGGACTCCGTGATCACGGGCGCGACCGTGCCGGCGCCGGCCTCGCTCGGTGGCATCAAGCTCGGCGTCTACCGCGGCTACTACTGGGCCGATCTCGATGCCGACACCAACGCCGTGATGGACCTCGCGCTCACGAAGCTACGCAACGCCGGCGCGACGATCATCGAGGTCCAGATGCCCGACCTGCTGAAGCTGAACAACGCGGCCAGCTTCCCGGTCGCGCTCTACGAGGCCTACGACGACCTGAAGGCCTATCTCGCGAAGTACCAGACCGGCAAGACCGTGGAGCAGATCGCGGCGACGATCGCCAGCAAGGACGTGAAGGGGACATACGACGGGCTCGTCATCCCGCGCAAGCTGCCGGCCCCGAGCGGGCCGCCCGTGGATGCCGCGCCGATCTATCAGGCGGCACTGAAGGACGCGCGCCCAGCACTGGCCCAGCTCTACGCCGACACGTTCGCGAAGAACGGGATCGACGCGCTGCTCGCGCCCACCACGCCGGCGGTGGCCGTCGAGCAGGGACCGGCGGCGAGCAGTCTGGAGACGTTCCTGAAGTTCATCCGCAACACCGACCCCGGCAGCAACGCCGGCATTCCGGGGCTGACGATTCCCGCGGGACTGGGGCCGTCCACGGGGCTGCCGGTCGGCCTCTCACTCGACGGCCCGCGCGGCTCCGACGCCCGCCTGCTGGCGCTCGGGATGGCCATCGAGAAGCTGCTGGGCCCGACGGCGGCGCCGAAGCGCTAGTCCCCCATCACGAGGCCGCCGTCGACCTTGATGGCCTGGCCGGTCATGTAGTCGGAGTCCGGCCCGGCGAGGAACGCCACGATGCCGGCCACGTCCTCCGGCTTCTCCGGGCGGCCGAGCGGGATGCCGGCGATGCGGCGCTTCCACGCTTCCTTCGGCGCCAGGTTGTGGAGCGCGCCGAGCTCCTGGTCGAGCTGCTCCCACATCGCCGTGTCCACCGCGCCGGGGCACACGCAGTTGGAGGTGATGCGGTCACCCGCGAACGCCTGTGCGGCGGAGCGGGTGAGGCTGATCACGCCGGCCTTGGAGGCCGAGTACGGCGTGGTCAGGTGATTGCCGCCGCGGTAGCCGGCGATCGAGGCGGTGTGGATGAGCTTGCCGCGCAGCTCGGAGCCCGCCATCGGCGCCTGCGCCTTCATGACGCGCGCGGCGGCTTGCAGCACGAAGAACACGGCTTTCAGATTCACGGTCAGCACGCGGTCCCACTCGGCCTCGGTGACGTCGAGGATCGGCTGGACGCGGATGACGCCCGCGTTGTTGAAGAGCACGTCGAGGCGGCCGAAGCGCCGCTGCGTCTCCTCGACCATGCGCGTGATGTCGGCCGCACGGGTGACGTCGGCCTGGATGGCCAGGCCCTTGAGCTCGGCGGCGAGCTTCTCCACGCCGGCCTTGTCCTGGTCGGCCAGGGCCAGGCGGGCGCCGTCGGCGGCGAGGCGCCGCGCGGTGGCGGCGCCGATGCCGCGGGCGGCGCCGGTGACGAGGACGACGCGGTCGCCGAGGGTGGCCATCAGCGGAACGCCGGCGCGATCTCTTTGATGAAGCGGTCGAGATCGCGGCGCAGCTCCGGCAGCGGGCGGAAGAGCGTCGGGATGAACAGCACGTCGGCGCCGGCCGCCTTGAGCTGCTGCAGGCGCTCGCGGATCTGCTCGGGGGTGCCGCCGAGCACGGTGTCGCGCGCGTCGGCGGCGTGGCGGCCCATGCGCGTCTCGATGGTCTTGGCCAGGGCCTCGATCTCATCCTTCTTGTCGGTGATCAGCAGCGCCATGTTGACCGAGCGCGTGATGGACTTCGGATCGCGCTTCACCGCCGCGCAGTGCTCGTCCAGGATCTTGCCCTTGCGCGAGAGTACCTGCGGGCCGCCCCACACGTTCCAGTGGTTGGCGTGCCTGGCCACGATCTTGAGCGTGACCTTCTCGCCGCCGCCGCCGATCATCAGCTCGGGGTGCGGGCTCTGCACGGGCTTGGGATCGAGCGGGGCGTCGGCGAGCTGGTAGTAGCGGCCCTTGAAGGTCGAGCGCTTGTTCTTCCAGAGCGAGGTCATGACCTCGCACGCCTCGTCCAGGCGCTCCAGCCGCTCGCGCATCGTGTAGAACGGGATGCCGTAGGCCTCGTGCTCGTTCTGCTGCCAGCCGGCGCCGAGGCCGAGCAGCAGGCGGCCGCCGGAGATCACGTCCACCTGCGCGGCCATCTTGGCGACCACGGCGGGGTGGCGGTACGTGTTGCCGAGCACGATGGTCCCCACGCGCATGCGCGGCACCAGCGCGGCCAGCGCGCTCAGCGTGGACCACGCCTCCAGCATCGCGCCCTCCTTCTCGGGCGTGTTGGGCATGAAGTGGTCGGTGACGCAGGCGATGTCCCAGCCGGTGGCCTCGATGTGCTTCCAGAGCTCGAGGACGCCCGCCCAGGTCTGCATGCCCATGCTCGTGAAGATGCCGAAGCGCATGTGGACTCTCCTTTTCGCGGATAGCATACTCCAGCCATGACACGCTTCGGGATCGCGCTCCCCTCCGGCGACCGCACCACCGGCTCCATCACCGCCACCACGCTGGCCGACGCCGCGCGCGCCACCGAGGCGGCCGGCTTCACCAGCGCGTGGGCCTTCGACTCCATCGGCCGCGGCTGGCTCCACGCCGATCCGCTCATCGCGCTCGGCGTGGCGGCCAGCGTGACGCGCACGCTGGAGTTCGGCACCGGCGTGCTGCAGGTGCCGCTGCGCAACCCGGTCGAGCTGGCCCAGCGGGCGCTCACGCTGCAGCTGGTGACCGGCGGCCGCTTCCTCTTCGGCGTCGGCGCGGGCTCGACGGCGGCCGACTTCGAGGCGCTCGGCCTGGACTTCGCCGCGCGCTTTCGCCGCATGGACGAATCGCTCGCCACCATGCGCCGGCTCTGGAAGGGTGAGCGGGTGAACGGCGCCTCGCTGGCGCCGGTGTGGCCGGCCGTCCTCGGCGGCCCGCCGGTGCTCATCGGCTCGTGGGCCGGCTCGAAGTGGATCGTGCGCGCCGCCCAGGAGTTCGACGGCTGGGTCGGCTCGGGCGCCCGCTCGAGCTGCGGCGCGCTGCGCGAGGGGATCAAGCGGTTCCGCGATCTCGGCGGCAAGCGGGCGATCGTCACCAACGTTCGCGTGGACCTCGACGCGACGACGCCCAGTCCGGACGGGCCCGACGATCCGTTCGATCTGAAGTGCCCGCGTCCGATCGCGCGCGAGCGCCTGCGGCAGCTCGTCGCGCTGGGCTTCGACGACGTCGTGCTGGTCCCCAAGCGCTACGACGCCGGCCACCTCAAGGAGCTGCGCGAGCTGGCGGGCTAGAATGCCGCACAACGGAGGGGAAGAGGGGAACCCTTCGAGGGTGCCCCTACCCAAAGGAGGCACGACGATGGCGGTGATCAAGGTCAGAGACCTCGCCTACGGACGGCTGCGCTCGCCGGACCTCGACGCGGCCGAGGAGTTCCTCACGCACTTCGGTATGCTCCGCGCGGCGCGGACGCCGACCGCGCTCTACATGCGCGGGACGGACGCGCATCACCATCTGCACGTGACCGAGAAGGGCGACCCGGCGTTCATCGGCCTCGCCTACTACGCGGCGTCCGCCGACGATCTCCAGAAGCTCGCCAAGCTCCCGGGGGCCTCGGCCGTGGAATCGATCGACGAGCCCGGCGGCGGCCAGCGCGTGCGGCTGCGTGAGCCCAACGGCTACCAGATCGAGGTCGTGCACGGCATCGAGGCGCTGCCGGCCATCCCGGTGCCCGAGCAGCCCATGAACACCGGCAGCCAGCCGCTGCGGCGCGCCGGCGAGCTGATGCGGCTGCGCAAGTCACCGACGCCGATCAAGCGCATGGGCCACGGCGTGCTCGGCACGCCGAAAGTGCGCGAGACGGCGGCGTGGTTTCGCGAGACGCTCGGCTTCCTCTGCTCGGACGACGTGTACGCCGGCACCAAGGACCATCTGATCGGCTCCTTCAACCGGTGCGATCGCGGCGACGAGTACGTCGACCATCACACGCTGTTCTGCGTGCTCAACGAGCGCGCCGGGCTCAACCACATGTCGTTCGAGGTGCCGGACGTGGACGCCGTGTTCAAGGACCACCAGTACCTCGAGCGCCTCGGCAAGTACGAGCACATGTGGGGCGTGGGCCGTCACCTGCTGGGCAGCCAGGTCTACGACTACTGGGCCGATCCCTGGGGGCGCGTGCACGAGCGCTGGGCCGATACCGACCGGCTGAACGCGCGCAGCGGCTCCAATCTCCTCGCCGCCGAGGAGGCCCTGGTGAGCCAGTGGGGCGAGAACCCGCCCGAGCGCTTCATCCGTCACGTGAGCGTATAGGGAGGGAGCATGGCGATCATTCGCCTCTACACCGGCAAGGACGGGCAGTCACACTTCGAAGAGGTGCCGCTCAAGTTCGAGGCGCGCAACGATCGCTCGGAGACCGCCGAGCTGATCCCGGGCAGCGGCATCATCGTGCGCCGCTTCGAGCCCACGCGCTCCAACCCCTGGCACAACGCGCCGGGGCACTACGCGGTGTTCACGCTCTCGGGCGCCGTCGACATCGAGATCGGCGACGGCACCGTCCGGCGCCTGGCCCCCGGCGACATCCTGATCGCCGAGGATCTGACCGGGCAGGGCCACATCACGCGCGAGGTCGGCCCCGCGCCGCGCGTGTCCATCTTCGTGCCGCTGGGCTGAGGATTCCACGCATGGCTGACGCGCTCGTGCTCTACGCCACCGACGGCAAGGTCGGCATCGTCACGCTCAACCGTCCCGACAAGCTCAACGCGATCACGCCGGAGCTCAAGAAGCTGCTGATCGAACGCTTCCACGAGGCCGACGCCGACCCGAGCACCACCGTGGTGGTGGTGCGCGCCGAGGGCCGGTCGTTCGGCGCGGGGTATGACATCTCCCCCAATCCGGCGCGGGCGGCGCGGAAGGGCAACGCGCTGGCCTGGCACGAGTCGCTCACCGACGACGTGCGTCTCGAGATGACGCCCTGGGACATGCGCAAGCCCGTCATCGCCTCCGTGCAGGGCCACTGCCTCGGCGGCAGCTGCGAGATGGTGATGATGTGCGACGTGACCATCGCTGCCGACGACGCGCTCTTCGGCGAGCCGGAGATCCGCTTCTCCAACGTCGGGCCGGCGCTCGTCATGCCCTTCATCGTGGGCCTCAAGCGTGCCCGCGAGCTGCTCTACCTGGGCGATCCCATCGACGCCAGGACGGCGCTGGCGTGGGGGATGGTCAACCGCGTGGTGCCGCGCGCGGAGCTGCAGGCCGCCACCATGAAGTTCGCCCGCCGGATGGCGCTGATCGCGCCCGAGTCGCTGATGGCCACCAAGCTCGCCATCAACCGCGGCGCCGACGCCGCCGGCTTCCGCAACGCCATCCGCGCCGGCCTGGACGTGCTGGCGCCGCTCTATGCCGCCCGCACGGAAGTCGGCACGAAGTTCGACGAGATCCGGGAGAAAGAAGGGCTGGGCGCCGCCCTCAAGTGGCGCGCCCAGCAGTTCGAGCAGGCCTAAGTCGGTGATCGAGGGCCGCGACGGCTACGCCGGCGTGGCCCGAGCGATTGGGGGTCTAGGGG
>JBKPRI010000314.1:0-8326 GCA_046734515.1 Candidatus Methylomirabilota bacterium
CAGTCGAGGATCGTCGCGGACTCCATGTCCACGGCGAGCGCGCCGGTCTCGAGCCACAGGCGCGACTTGCCGGCGGCGTCCTCCAGCACGCGGTCCACGCTGACCAGCGTGCCGAGCCGTGTGAGCCCGGCGAGCGCCGCCGTGGGGAGCCGGCGGCCGTCGGGGGCGATGACCGCCTCCGGCACGACGAGCGCGCCGACGGCCAGGTCCGGCGCCAGGGCGCCGCAGGCGCCCGCGGAGATGACCAGCGTGCCGGCGGCGGGCGGGCTCACACGCGAATGGAGCTGGCCGGCGGCGAGGCCGACCACGGCAACCTCGAGCGGACCGCCGCCGAAGCGGGGGACGTCACCAGGGATGGGAGCCAGACCGAGATGCCGCGCGAGGCCGCGCGCTTCGACGTCGATGGCCGCGAGGACGAGGAGGCGCCTCACGCGCCCGGCGGGGACGACGCCGCCTTGGCCGCCTCTTTGCTGCGAAGCCAGGCCGCGTACGAGTTGCCCGCGGCGGTGTCCTTGCCGGTGAACCGGATGGCGCGGATGCGCGCGTAGGGGATGGACGACGCGCCGCTTCCCTCGCGCTCGAACATCTGCACGAACGGCTCGGCGGCGTCGGGATTGCGGTTGAACAGGTAGCCGATCATCTCCCGGCCGTCGTCGAGGACCATGGTGACGTCGCCGCGGTAGTCGAACGCGCGATCCACCACCTCGGCCAGCGTGGCCGCGTCGGGAATGTCGGGCGCCCAGCCCTCGAGACTCTTCTCGTCCACGACGGGACCTAGAGCTTGCCGGTGACGGTCGCCGCCACGGTATCGCGGAAGCCCTTCCACGACGTGAAGGTGTGGTTGACGGCAGTGGGCTCGTGGCCGCAATGGACCATGCAGTCCTGGCACTTGTCGTTGCCGGACTTGCGACCGTACTCCTCCCAGCGCGTCGTCTCCATCAGCTCCTTGAAGGTGGCCGCGTAGCCCTCCTGCAGCAGGTAGCAGGGACGCTGCCAGCCGAAGAGGTTGTAGGTGGGGTTGCCCCACGGCGTGCACTCGAACTCCTGCTTGCCCATCAGGAACTGCAGGAAGAGCGGCGACTGGTTGAACTTCCAGCGCTTCTTCGGGTTCTCCAGCATCTTGCTGAAGAGCTCGTTGGTCTTCTGGCGGCGCAGGAAGTGCTCCTGGTCGGGCGCCTTCGAGTAGCTGTAGCCGGGCGAGAGCATCATGCCCTCGACGCCCAGGTCCATCATCTCGTCGAAGAACATCTGCATGCGGATGGGCGAGGCGTTGTCGAACAGCGTGGTGTTCGTCGTCACGCGGAAGCCGCGGCGCAGCGCCTCCTTCATCCCCTCGATGGCCTGATCGAAGACGCCGTCGCGGCATACGGCCTCGTCGTGCTCCGGCTTCAGGCCGTCCATGTGGACGCTGAAGGAGAGGTACTTGGACGGCGTGAACCAGCCCGCCTGCAGCTTCTCCTTCAGGAGGATGGCGTTGGTGCAGAGATAGACGTACTTGCGGCGCGCGACGAGCTCCTTCACGAGCCGGCCGATCTCCGGGTACATCAGCGGCTCGCCGCCGGGGATCGACACCATCGGCGCGCCGCACTCCTCCACGGCGGCCAGGCACTGCTCGACGCTCAGGTCCTTGCGGAGCACATGGCCTGGATACTGGATCTTGCCGCATCCCGCGCACGCGAGGTTGCAGCGGAAGAGCGGCTCCAGCATCAGCACCAGCGGATACCGCTTGCGGCCCCGAAGTCTCTGACCGAGGACGTACGTCGCCACCGTCCACATCTGGGAGACGGGAACGCTCATGCCTGCAGCTTCTCCATACCCAGCCCCTCGGCGGGTCGTTGCGAGACACTCCACAACACCACGGCCGTCGCCAGGTGCACCGTCATTCCAGCCATCACCAGCATCCACTCACCGATCCACGCCGTGACGGCCAAGTTGAACGCAAACACGCCGTAGTATAACGCGATCCCCGGCCACAGAAGACTTCGACGCGCGGATTGCCCCACCACATCGGACCCCCGGCCGTCTAAAGCAGGCCCCCCGCGTCCCACGCAGGCCTCGCGCCACCCGCTCCAAAAGAGATATCCGCCGACACCGAGGGTGCCCACGACCATCCAGCCCGCGAAATTCGAGAGCGGCACGCCGAAGTACACGCCGCCGTCCGGGTAGAAGAAGATCCGGCCGAGGAACCATCGGTCCCCGCGCACGGCGAGCGGGTCGATCACGACATCCAGCAGCATCATGAGGACGCCGGAGGTCAGCGCCAGCAGCGGCGCGGGCACCCGGCGGCCGGCCAGGGTCGCGCGCGCCAGGCAGAAGGAGGCGTAGGCGAGGAACGTGAACGACAGGAAGTCCATGAACGGCACGTTGGCGACGAACAGCTCCTGGCCCCGCGTGCTCCCCGTGTAGTGGTACAGGCCGAACGGAATGCCGATGCGGGTGGAGCTGAACTCGGCCAGCCACGCCAATGGACCGACCCATGCGGCGAAGAGGAGGGTCCGGCGTAGACCGAGGTCGACTGCCCCGGCCGCCAGGAAGGCGGCGAGGAAGCCGAACACGTAGGGCCGCAGCACGAAAGTTCCGACTAGCAGGTCCATACGTACACCCGGGTAGTCCCGGGCCGACGGTGCATGTTAGCATTTGTCCTCGTGACGGCCCTCCACGACGCAATTTCCCGCGCCCAGACCCACCTCCTGTCCCTTCAGGCCCCCGACGGACACTGGATCGGCGAGCTGGAGGCCGACTGGGCCCTCACGGCCGAAGCCATGCTCCTGCATCACCTGATCGACCGGGTCGACCGCGAGCACGAACAGCGGGCCGTCCGGTTCTTGCGACGCCGCCAGAATGCCGACGGTGGCTGGAGTCTCTTCGTCGCCGGGCCGTCCGACCTCTCGGCGACGATCAAGATCTACTTCGCCCTGAAGCTGGCCGGCGTGAGCGTGGAGGACCCCACGCTGGTGGCGGCTCGCGCGCGCATCCGCGCGATGGGCGGGCCGACGCGCGCCAGCGTGTTCTGCAAGATCCTGCTCGCGCTCTTCGGCGAGTACGACTGGAACGGCATCCCGACGATGCCGGCCGAGATCATGCTGCTGCCGCCGCCGTTCTTCCTGTTCAACATCTACGAGGTCTCGTACTGGTCGCGCTGCGTGATCGTGCCGCTGCTGATCATCATGGACCGCAAGCCGATCAAGTGGCTGCCGCCGCAGAAGTCGCTCGACGAGCTGTGGCCGGTGCCGCGCGAGCAGGCCAGCCTGCGCTTCCCGCGGGTGCCGGAGCCGTTTTCGTGGCGCGGCCTCTTCTGGAAGAGCTTCTTCATCGCCGTGGACGACGGGCTGAAGATCTGGGAGCGCTTCTCGCCGCGGCCGCTGCGCAAGCGGGCGATCGAGGCCGCGCGCCTCTGGCTGGAAGAGCGGCTCTCCGTGCCCGGCGGCCTCGGGGGCATCTACCCGGCCATGGCCAACTCCGTGCTGGCCCTGCGTCAGCTCGGCTATCCGGACGACCACCCGCTGATCCTCGGGCAGCTCAAGGAGATCGAGGCGCTCGCCGTCGAGCGCGGCGACGAGCTCTATTACCAGCCCTGCCCCTCGCCGGTGTGGGACACCTCGCTGGCCGCCAACGCGCTCATCGACAGTGGGCTCGCGCCCGACCATCCCGCGCTGATCCGCGCGACCGAGTGGATGCTGGCCAAGCAGGTGGCGCTGCCGGGCGACTGGCAGGTCAAGCGCCCGCACGTGCAGCCGGGCGGCTGGGCCTTCCAGTACGACAACCCGTACTACCCCGACCTCGACGACACGGCCATGGTCCTCATGGCGCTCGAGAAGGTGCAGGGCCTGGACGCCGACCGCATGCGGCTGGCCAAGGAGCGCGGGCTCGGGTGGTTCCTCGGCATGCAGAACCAGGACGGCGGCTTCGCCTCCTTCGACGCCGACAACAACCGGATCTTCCTCAACAACATTCCGTTCGCCGACCACGGGGCCTTGCTCGACCCGTCGACCGAGGACCTCACCGGCCGCGGCCTGGAGCTGCTGGGCACGCTCGGCTATGACTTCGCGTTCGAGCCGGCCGAGCGCGCGCTCGAGTTCATCCGGCACAGCCAGCGCCACGACGGGCCCTGGCACGGCCGCTGGGGCGTCAACTATATCTACGGCACGTGGTCGGTCCTGCGCGGGCTGGGGGCCATGGGCGTGGACCCGCGGCACGAGTACGTGCAGCGTGCCGTGCGCTGGCTGATCCGCCACCAGAACGCCGACGGCGGCTGGGGCGAGACCTGTGAGAGCTACAGCAAGCCCGAGCTGGCCGGGCGCGGACCGTCCATCCCGAGCCAGACCGCCTGGGCGCTGCTGGGCCTCTTCGCGGTCGGCACCACCTCGGGCCCGGCCGTGGAGGCCGGCGTCGAGTACCTGCTGCGCACGCAGCGCGCGGACGGCGGCTGGGACGATCCCTTCTGGAACGGCACCGGCTTCCCGCGCGTGTTCTTCCTCAAGTACCACCTCTACGCCAAGTATTTCCCGCTGTGGGCCCTCGGCGTCTACCGTAAGCTCCGGATGCATGGCTGAGCCGCCGCTGGCGCCCGCGCTGCGGCCCGTCGAAGGCCTCGGGCGCTTCGTCCTTCACATCGTCAGCTCCGCGGGCCGCTTCGGCACGTTCCTTGGGCAGGCGCTGGCGGCGATGGTCACGCCGCCCTTCAAGCTGTGGCCGCTGCTCGGCCGCATCAACTACATCGGCTTCCGCTCGCTGCTGATCATCCTGCTCACCGGGGCCTTCACGGGCATGGTGCTCGGGCTGCAGATCTTCTTCACGCTCTCGCGCTTCGGCTCGGAGGCGTTCCTGGGTCCGGCGGTCGCGCTCTCGCTCATCCGCGAGCTGGGGCCGGTGCTGGCCGCGCTCATGGTGACCGGGCGCGCGGGCTCGGCGCTCACCGCCGAGCTCGGCATCATGCGTATCACCGAGCAGATCGACGCGCTCACCGTGATGGCGCTCTCGCCGATGCGCTTCCTGGTGGCGCCCTCGATCGTGGCCGGCCTCATCACCTTTCCGATGATGACCGCGCTGTTCGACGCCGTCGGGATCTTCGGCGGCTACCTGGTGGGCGTGCAGCTGCTCGGGCTGAGCGAGGGCACCTACTTCGGCGAGATGCAGACGTTCGTGGACATGGCGGACATCATGACGGGCTTCTGGAAATCCGTCTGCTTCGGCGTCATCGTGACGTGGGTCTGCACCTACAAGGGCTTCCACGTCTCCCGCGGCGCCGAGGGCGTGGCGGCGGCGACCACGCAGGCGGTGGTGCTCTCCTCCGTGCTCATTCTCGTCTGGGACTACTTCCTCGGCACCGTCCTGCCGTAGATGATCAAGGTCGAACAGCTGCGCAAGTCATTCCGGGGCGCGCCGGTGCTGCGCGGCGTCGACCTGGAGGTGCCGGACGGCTCCATCACGGTCATCATCGGCCGCAGCGGCGGCGGCAAGTCCGTCTTCCTCAAGCACCTGATCGGACTGCTGCGCCCGGACAGCGGCCGGGTCCTGGTGGACGGCGTGGACGTCGGCAGCCTGCGCGGCCGCGCGCTCGACGAGGTGCGCAAGCGGTACGGCGTGGTGTTTCAGGGCGGCGCGCTGTTCGACTCCATGACGTGCCGCGAGAACGTGGCGTTCCCGCTGCGCGAGAAGACGCCGCTGTCGCGCACCGACATCGCCAAGCACGTGGACACGGCGCTCGAGCGCGTGGGGCTGGCCGGCATCGGCGACAAGTACCCCGAGGAAGTGTCGGGCGGCATGCGCAAGCGGGTGGCGTTCGCCCGGGCGCTGGTGACCCAGCCGGAGATCGTCTTCTTCGACGAGCCGACGACCGGCCTGGACCCGGTGCTGGTCAACACCATCCACCGGCTCATCCGGGACCTGCACCAGACGTCGCGCTTCACCGCCATCATGGTCAGTCACGAGATTCCCGAGGTCTTCGAGATCGCCGACCGCGTCGGCATGCTGCACGAGGGGCGCATCGTGGAGATCGGCTCACCGGCCGACATCCAGCGCTCGTCGAATCCGATCGTCCAGCAATTCATCCGGGGTGAACCGGGCACCGAGCCGTAGGGTTAGTTAAAGGAGCGACCATGGAGCGACGGGTCAATCTCGCGGTGGGTGTCTTCGTGATCCTCGGCATCTTGGCATTGGGATACCTTTCCGTTAAACTCGGACGCGTTTCGTTCCTCGGCGCCTCCGGCTACCTCGTCACGGCCGATTTCACGTCGACCGGCGGCCTGAAGTCCGGGGCCGCGGTCGAGATCGCCGGCGTGGAGGTCGGCCGGGTGGAGTCGATCCAGCTCGGGTCCGAGTACCAGGCACGCGTGGTGCTGCGGGTTCGTCGCGACGTGAAGCTGCAGGATGACTCGATCGCGTCCATCAAGACCAAGGGGTTGATCGGCGAGAAGTTCGTGCGGATCAGCCCGGGGGGCTCCGACAAGCTGATCCCGCCGAACGGGCGCATCCGGGAAGTGGAAGCGCCCGTGGACCTCGAAGAGCTGATCTCGAAGTACATCTTCGGGAAAGTGTAGGAGGCCGTCGAATGAAGTCCCTTCGCCGTCACGTCGCGCTCGTCCTCGCCCTGGCGGTCGCCGGTCTCGCGCTGGCGGCCTCGCCGGCCCGGGCGGGTGCGCCGCTCGACCAGCTGCGGCTGCAGGTCGACCGCGTGCTGAAGGTGCTGGACGACGCGGAGCTGAAGAAGGCCGACCGGGCCAAGGACCGCCGGGTGGCCGTCCGGAAGATCGCCAACGAGATCTTCGACTTCAGCGAGACGGCCAAGCGCTCGCTCGGCCGCCACTGGCTGGGCCGCACGCCGGCCGAGCAGGCCGAGTTCGTCCAGGTCTTCACTGACCTGCTGGAGCGCTCCTACATCTCCAAGGTGGAGCTGTACGGCGGCGAGAAGATGCAGTACGTCAGCGACGCGATCGAGAACGGCGACCAGGCCAAGGTGCAGACCAAGCTGATGACCAAGCAGGGCGGCGAGATCCCCATCGAGTACCGGATGCACAAGAAGGGCGACCGCTGGCTCGTCTACGATGTAGTCATCGAGGGCGTGAGCCTGGTGTCCAACTACCGCACCCAGTTCAACAAGATCATCCAGACTTCCTCCTTCCAGGAGCTGGTGAAGAAGATGAAGAGCAAGCAGGAAGAGCTCGCGAGCGGAACGACGTCGTGAACGCCGTCATCCTCGTGGCCGGCGTCGCGCGCCGCATGGCGCCACTGACCGACACGACCCACAAGGCGCTGCTGCCGCTGGGCGGGCGCCCGGTGCTCCGCCGCATGCTGGAGGCGCTCGACGCCGCCGGCGTCCGCCAGGCCACGCTGGTGGTGGGCCACTGCGCCGACCAGGTCCGGCAGGTCGGGGGCGAGCGCGTGGGCCGCCTGGCCGTCCGCTACATCCACAATCCCGAGTACACGCGGGGCTCCGTCATCTCGCTCTACACCGCCCGCCAGTGCCTGCGCGAGCCGGCGCTGATCATGGACGCCGACGTCCTCTTCCCGCGCGAGTTCCTCACGCGCTTGCTGGCCGTGCCCGCCCCGAGCGCGCTGCTCGTGGACCGCGGCTTCACCGACACCGGCGAGGAAGTGAAGATCTACACGCGCGGCGATCGCGTCATCGCGCTCGGCAAGAAGGTCGTGCCGGAGGCGTGGGACGCCGTGGGCGAGGGCATCGGGTTCTTCAAGTGCGGCGCCGAGGCCGCCCCCGAGCTGGTGCGCGGTCTGGCCAAGGTCATCGAGGAAAGTCACGGCCTCGGCGAATGGGAAGACGCCATTCACCTGCTGGCGCCGCAGCGTCACGTGGGCTGGGTGGATGTGACCGGCATGCCCTGGACCGAGATCGACTTCGTCGAAGACCTCCGCCGCGCCGAGACGGACGTGCTGCCCCGCGTCGTCCGGCACGACGGCGCGTGACTCGCCAGGCCGCTCTCTATCTTCTGTCCGCCGACGACGTCCGGACCGCCCGGCTGGCGGTCGCGGGCCGTCCGGTCGTCTTCCGCGCCATCGTGGCCGCGGTCCGCGCCGGCATCGGGCGCGTGCTGGTCCCGGTGGCGCTGCGCTCGCCCGACCTCGAGGCCGCGCTGGAATCCTCCCCGCGCGCCCGCGCCGCCGTCGTCTGGCTCGACGGGCCGGCGGCGCTCGCCGACGAGCCCACGCTCATCCTGCCGGCCATCGGCCTGACCCCGCCCGACGTGCTGCGCCGGCTGGCGGGGGCGCCGGCGGCCGCCCTGCTGGCCGAGTCGCTCAGCGCCGACGCCCCGCTGTTCGTGGCCGATCGCCCCTTGCTCGCCGCCCTGCGCGCGCTGCTCGTGGCCGGCGC
>JBKPRI010000315.1:0-9251 GCA_046734515.1 Candidatus Methylomirabilota bacterium
CTGCTGGCCGAGTCGCTCAGCGCCGACGCCCCGCTGTTCGTGGCCGACCGCCCCTTGCTCGCCGCCCTGCGCGCGCTGCTCGTGGCCGGCGCTCCGCTGGGCGAGGCGCTCGATCGCGCGCGGAAGCTGCGCGACCTCCCAGTGGTGACGGCAGGACGCTGGTACGAGCGCGTCGCCGACGAGGCGGCGGCGAGCGAGGCGGAGCGGCACCTCTACGCCGGACTCGGCTCACCGATCGACACGCGACTGGACACCGCGCTGCACCGCCGCCTGTCGCGGCCGGTGAGCCGGCTGGCCGTCGCGATCGGCATCACGCCCAACGCGGTGACCCTGGCCAGCGGCGTGGTGGGTCTGGCCTCGGTCGCGGCCTTCGCCCGCGGCGACATCGCCGCGGTGGTGGCTGGCTTCCTGCTCTACGTCGCCACCGTGGTGCTCGACCACGCCGACGGCGAGGTGGCGCGGCTCACGCTGAGCGAGTCCTCGCTGGGCGAGTGGCTCGACATCATCGTGGACACGGTCATCCACGGCACCATGTTGCTGGCGCTCGGCGTCGCCTGCTTCCGCGTGACGGGCGGCGGCCTGGTGGCGGGTGTCGTCGGCGCCGTCGCGGTGCTCGCGAGCGGGATGCTCGGCAAGATCTGGCCGCCGGCGCCGCCGTCGACCTCGGAGCGCGGCCTGCTCGACCGGCTCAGCTCGCGCGACGGCTTCTACGGGATGCTGCTGTCGTTCGTCCTGGTGCGGATCGCGGCGCCGGCGCTGCTGCCGGCCCTGCTGATCGTCATCGCGGCCGGCTCGCACACCTACTGGGTGGCGCGCGTCGCTTTCCTGCTGTCGAGGAAGACCCGCCGGAACCCGAAGTAGGCGATCGCGTCCTTCATGTTGGACACGAAGCGCTTGACCGGGCTCATCGACGGATCCGTCACGTACTCCAGCGTGAGGCTCACGCGCTCCTCGTCGGCGCCGAGCGGCGTGATGGCGTGCCAGAGCTTGTCGCCGTTGAAGAAGATCACCGTGCCGGGATGCGTGGTCAGCGCGCGCTCCTCCGGCCTCCGCCCGGGCACGTTCTTGTAGAGCTGGCACACCAGCCGGCTCGACGAGCGCTCGATCAGCCCGACCAGGACCGTGTAGCGCGAGCCCTTGTAGTACGACGTGTCGAAGTGGAAGCCGATGTGATCGCCGGGCTCGGTATAGAAGTACAGCGCGCACGCGTGCGGGTCGCCGGGCGGGCACGCCTGCAAGGGGCGGCCGGTCAGCGCCGTCAGGAACGCGATGAAGGCGGGCGCCCGGTAGAGGGCCACGATCGTCGGCGCCTGCTCGCGCAGCGTGTAGAAGCTCACGCTGCCGCCCTTCTTGTGCCGCGGGATGAAATTGCGGTTGATGGCGGGCCGCACACGCTCCACCTCGGCCACCATGTCGGCGATCAGCGAGGCGGGCAGCCAGCGCTCGAGCGAGACGAATTCGTTCTGCTCCCAGTACGTGCGCCGGATCGCCGCCGTGTCGACACTCTCGAGGGCGCGCGCCACCGTCTCGGCCACCGACGTCAGCGTTTCACTCACCGGTTTAGCCTCCCACACGGCCCGGGTTGACCAGGAATCTAGCATGCCTGTGCTAGACTGACCTCACCGTTGTGACCGCCGCTCGGCCGCGCGCCGCGCGGACTTTCGTCTGCAGCTCAGGAGGCCGGCCGTGGGATCCGTTCGAGTGGCCATCGTCGGTGTCGGCAACTGTGCCTCGTCACTCGTCCAGGGCGTCCACTTCTACAAGCACGCGCCGGACGACGCGTTCATCCCCGGACTGATGCACCCGCGCGTGGGCGGCTATCACGTCGGGGACATCGAGTTCTCCGCCGCCTTCGACATCGACGCCCGCAAGGTCGGCAAGGACCTGAGCGAGGCCATCTGGCAAGCGCCGAACAACACGGTGAAGTTCGCCGACGTGCCGCACCTCGGCGTGACCGTGCAGCGCGGCATGACGCACGACGGCCTCGGACTGTACCTGTCCCAGATGATCCAGAAGGCGCCCGGCTCCACCGCCGACATCACGGGCATCCTCAAGGAGACCGGCACCCAGGTCGTCGTCAACTTCCTGCCGGTGGGCAGCGAGATGGCGACCAAGTGGTACGTCGAGCAGGTGCTGGAGGCCGGCTGCGCGTTCGTGAACTGCATTCCGGTCTTCATCGCGCGCGAGGCCTACTGGCGCCGGCGCTTCGAGGAGCGCGGGCTGCCCATCGTAGGGGACGACGTGAAGTCGCAGGTGGGCGCCACCATCATCCACCGCATCCTGACGCACCTGTTCATGGCGCGCGGCGTGCGGCTCGAGCACACCAGCCAGCTGAACTTCGGCGGCAACACCGACTTCTACAACATGCTCGAGCGCGACCGCCTGCAGTCCAAGAAGATCTCCAAGACGGACTCGGTGCGCTCGCAGCTCTCCCACGAGCTGGCGGCCGACGACATCCACATCGGGCCGAGCGACTACGTGCCGTGGCTGCAGGACCGCAAGTGGGCCCACATCCGCCTCGAGGGCAAGGGCTTCGGCGAGCAGCCCATCAACGTGGAGCTGAAGCTCGAGGTGTGGGACTCGCCCAACTCGGCCGGCGTCGTCATCGACGCCATCCGGTGCTGCAAGCTCGCGCTGGATCGGGGGCTCAAGGGAGGCCTGTTCGCGCCGTCGGCCTACCTCATGAAATCGCCGCCCGAGCAGTGGACGGATGATGTCGCCCGTCACCGCCTGGAGCGGTTCATCGCCGGCGAAGAGTAGTCTTGCCGTCGACCTCCAAGACCGGCCGGCTCCTGCGCCGGCTGGTCCGAGTGGCCTGCAGGCGCCCCCGGGTCACCCTCCTGGTGGCGGTCATCCTGACCGCCGTGTCCATGGTGTACTCGCTCACCACGCTGACCTTCGCCACCTCCACGCGCGCGCTCATGCCGCGCACCACCTACATCGAGCGGTACGGCGAGTACGACAAGGAGTTCGGCGACCTCGACGATCTCGTGATCGTGGTGGAGGCGGCCTCCCTGCCCGAGGCCACCGTGTACGCGAACCGCCTCGTGCGCGAGATCAAGGCGGCGCGCGTGCCGCTGACGCGCATCAACTACCGCATCGACCCCAAGCAGTTCGAGGGGCGGGCGCTCCTCTATCTCTCCAAGGAAAAGCTGCAGGAGATCCGCAACCGGATCTTCGACTACCAGGACTTCATGGAGGCGTTCGCCGCCCGGCCCACCCTGGACCAGCTGGTGGAGGGCGTGGCGACGCAGATCGCCCAGGCGTTCGTGGGCGGCTTCCTCGACCTCGGGCTCTCCGACAGCAAGGGCTCCCTCGATCTGAAGTTCGTGCACGATCTCGTCGCGCAGATCTCCACGCGGCTCGACCGCCCCGCCCCCTACCGCTCGCCGTGGGGCGCGCTGTTCTCGGTGGGCGGCGATTCCACCGGGGCGGGCTACTACCTCTCCGACGACCAGCGCCTGCTCTTCATCCTGGCCGCGCCGGTGGAGACGAGCAGCGGAACGTTCACCAACAACCAGGGCGCCATCGAGGGCGTCCGCGGCGTGGTGGCGCAGCTCAAGAAGGAATTCCCCGACGTCAACGTGGGCGTGACGGGCAAGCCGGCCCTCGCCAACGACGAGATGACGGCCGCCTTCCGCGACAGCGAGTACGCCAGCGTGGTGTCCTTCGTGCTCACGTTCGGCCTCCTCCTGGTGGGCTTCATGCGCATCGGCAAGCCGATCGCCATGACGATCGTGCTGTCGATGAGCCTGGCGTGGTCGGTCGGTCTCGCCACGATCTTCCCCGGCCACCTGTCGCTGTTCTCCGTCATGTTCATCTCGATCGTGGTCGGTATCGGCATCGACTACGGCATCTACTTCCTGTTCCGCTACGAGGAAGAGCTCTTCCTCGGCCGCAACCTGAAGGAAGCGCTGGAGATCACGGCGGCCCGTAGCGGGCCCGGCATCCTGCTGGGAGCGGTCACCGCCGCGGCGACGTTCTACGTGTTGATGCTGACCGACTTCCGGGGCCTCCAGGAGCTCGGCTTCATTTCCGGCTCGGCCATCCTGATCTCCTTCGTGGCGATGTTCACGGTGTTCCCGGCCACCCTGATGCTGATGGACCGACGCCACGCCGCGCGGCCGCGCGGCAGCGTGCCGCGGGCGATGGCGCTCGAGTCGATCCACGTGCCGCTGGTCGACCGGATCACGGGGTACCCCAAGACCGTGCTGGCCATCGCGGCCATCCTGACGGTCCTCTCGGCGATGGCGTTCCGCTCGGTGCGCTTCGACTACAACCTGCTGAACCTCCAGGCGCACGGCACGGAGTCGGTCGTGTGGGAGATGAAGATCCTGGCGACGTCCGGCCGCTCGGGCTTCGCCGCGATGTCGACGGCCAGCACGCTGGACGAGCTGCGCGCCAAGCACCAGGCCTTCCGCAAGCTCAAGACCGTCTCCGAGGTGGACTCGGCGCTGCTGCTCATCCCCGACGACCAGCCCGACAAGCAGAAGATCATCGCCGACTTCGCACCGATCGTGGGCCCTGTCCGCGTGAACCGCCCGCTGCCGGTGGACCCCGAGCGGCTGGTGACCGCGCTGGAGACGCTCAAGCGGCGCTTCGACATCGCGGCCGGCGAGGCGCCGCCGGGCGACACGCAGCGCGAGCTGACGCGGGTGGCCGAGGACATCGGCCGCCTCGTGGTCAAGCTGCGCCAGACCGACAGCGGCAACGTGGAGGCCTCGCTGGCGCTGCTGCAGCGGCAGGTCTACCGCGATTTCGTCACGAGCTTCCAGCGCCTGCAGAACAACCTGAATCCGCGGATGATCGGGCTGGCCGACGTGCCGCCGGAGATCAAGCGCAAGTTCATCAGCGACCGCGGCCGCTTCCTGCTGCAGATCCACCCGGCGGTCAACATTTGGGACCGCGACGGGGCCGCGCGCTTCGTCACCGATCTGCGCACCGTCGATCCCGACGTGACGGGGACGCCGATCATCACCTACGAGGCCATTCGCCTCATGGAGCGCGCCGCCAAGCAGGGCACCGTGTACGCCATCATCCTGGTCTCCGGCCTCACGGCCGTGATGCTGCGCCGCGCGCGCGAGACGCTGCTGGCGCTGTCACCGCTGGCGCTCGGCCTCGTGTGGACGGCCGGCTTCATGTGGGTCTTCGACCTGAAGTTCAACCTGGGCAACATCTTCGGCCTGCCGCTGATCCTCGGCGCCGGCGCGGAGTATGGCCTGAGTATCGTCACCCGCTTCATGGAGGATCGCGAGCACGGGGGCCCGCTCATCGCGCGCTCCACGGTCATGGGCGTGCTCATCGCGGCGCTGACGACGCTCGTCGGCTTCGCGAGCCTCATGCTGGCCGATCACCGTGGGATCTACGGTCTCGGGCTGCTGCTGACTATCGGCACCATCACCAGCATGATCGCGGCCCTGATCGTCCTGCCCGTCCTGCTACGCCTCTGCTACCGGCCGGCCCGCCCGGTGCTGGTGGTGGCGCCGGAGCCTTCCGAGAATTTCCAGCAGGCGCGCTGACGGCAGCGCGCCGGCCGAGCCGTCTTTATCCGCGAGGTCGTGGCCGGTCGTGAACGCACTCCGGGAGGTTGTAACAGGTCGGTCGTGAACGCAATCCGGGAGGTTGTAACAGGCCGCCTCGTGAACGCACTCCGGGAGGTTGCAACAGGCCGCTATTTCTGTTGAACGTCGGAGGGGGCCTGCTGGGCCCCCTCCGACACCTCCCCATTCGCGTGGCGTGCACGCACCGTTTCGGAGCAGGGCCCCGCGTGTTAGACCCGCTGGATTAGGCCCGCGTGACCTCGACGAGGTTGGAGTGGAAGGCTGGTCCGCGGCCCATGTCCGTCTCGCGGTCGTCGGTCAGTGTGTTGACGCCCTGGCCGCCGGGGTGGAAGCGGTGCCACCAGATGCCTTCGATCACGACGACGCCGGCGCGGGTGGCGTCGGTGACGCGCGCGGTGAAGTCGGCGGCGCCGCGGGGGCTTTCCACGCGCACGCGGTCCCCGTCGCGGATGGCGCGCTCGGCGGCATCGGGTGGTGACACCATCACGGTCGGCGGCCCCTGGCGCCGGCGCAGCAGCTCCGACTGGCTGAACGAGGAGTTCAGGAAGAAGCGGTTCGGCGGCACGATGCACTGCAGCGGATAGCGCGCGGCCAGCACGCGCTGCGCCGGGCCCTCGAGCAGCGGCGTCCACGTGGGCAGCGCCGGCAGGCCCCGCGCCGCCAGCCGCGCCGAGTAGAGCTCGACCTTCCCCGAGGGGGTCGGCGCGCCGTCGGCGAACGGCAGGTACGGCCGGGGGAGCTCGAGCCGCACCGAGCCCTCGGCGACCAGCCGCTCGTAGGTGATGTCGCGCACGCTGGCGTCGCCCTTGGCCAGCACCTCGCGGATCAGCGCCTCCGGCGTCCTCGCATAGTGAGCCTCGGCGACGCCGAGGGCCCGCGCCAGCAGGCCGCACACCTCCCAGTTGGAGCGCGCCTGCCCGATCGGCGGCAGCACCGGTCGCGCCAGCTGCACGTAGAACTGGCCGTAGGAGCGGTAGACGTCCTCGTGCTCCATCGACGTGGTGGCCGGCAGCACGAGATCCGCGAAGCGCGCGGTGTCGGTCATCACCTGCTCGTGCACGACGGTGAACAGGTCCTCCCGCGCCAGGCCCCGCATCACCAGCGTCTGGTTCGGACACACGGCGGCGGGGTTGGAGCTGTACACGTAGAGCGCCTGGATGGGCGGGGCCAGCGCCGGATCGGTCAGCGCGCGGCCCAGGTGGATCATGTTCAGCACGCGCGGCGCCGGGCGCGGGAGCAGGTCGGGGCGCTGCAGCACGCCGAGCGCAAAGCCGGCCGCGTCGCCCGACGACAGCAGCGCGCCGCCGTGGGGGTGCGCATAGGCCCCCGTGAGCGCCGGCAGGCAGGCCAGCGTGCGGCACGTCATGCCGCCGTTGTCGTGCCGCGAGAGCCCGATGCCGATGCGCAGGAACGACGCGCGGGTCGCCCCGTAGCGGCGCGCGAAGGCCACGATGGTCTCGGCCGGCACCCCGGTGATGGACGCCACGCGCTCGGGCGGCCAGTCCTTGACGTGGCGCGCCAGCGGCTCGAAGCCGATGGTGGCGCGGCCGACGTACTCGCGGTCCACGCGGTCCTCGGCCACCAGCACGTGCATCACGGCCAGCGCGAGGGCGCCGTCGGTGCCCGGCCGCACCATCAGGTGCTCGTCGGCCTGCTGCGCGGTCGGTGTGCGATAGGGATCGATCGTGACGATCCACGCGCCGCGCGCCCGCGCCTGCTTGACCAGCGTCATCACGTTGATCGTGGAGTACGCCGCGTTGATGCCCCAGAGCACCACGAGGTCGGCGCCCACCATCTGCTCGGAGTCATTGCCGGTGACGGCGCCGACGGTGGCCCGCCAGCCCGCGTAGGCCGTCGACACGCAGATCGTGCGGTCGAGCTGCGTGGCGCCGAGCGCGTGGAAGAGCGGGTGCCCCGCGTGGTACTGCACCTGGCCCATCGAGCCGGCGTAGGAGAAGGGCAGGATGGCCTCGGCGCCGTGCGTCGCGATGATGGCGCGCCAGCGCCGAGCGATCTCGGCGACGGCGGCGTCCCAGGAGATCGGCTCGAAGCGACCCTCGCCCTTCGCTCCCACCCGGCGCAGGGGCTGGGTCACGCGCAGCGGCGAGTGCACACGCTCGGCATACTCGCGGACCTTGCCGCAGATCACCGACTGGGTGAACGGATGATCGCTGCCGGCGACGGTGGCGATGCGACCGTCCTCGACGGTCACCTCCAGGCTGCAGCACGACGGGCAATCGTGGGGACAGACCGACCGCATCCGGCCTATTATGCCTTCGTGGCGTCGATCACCGAGCGGCTGAATCGCCTCCATCCGTTCAGGGGTCCGGATGCCCGGCGGCTCGCGATGCTGTTCGCCGTCGTCTACTTCTCGCAGGGGATGTACTACGTCTCCGCCCAGCCCGTGACCTTCACGCTCAAGGAGCGGCTCGGGCTCTCGGCCGCGCAGGTCGGCACGTTCGGCTGGATCACGCTGTTGCCCTGGGTCATCAAGCCCGTCTATGGATTGCTGTCGGACTCGGTGCCGCTCTTCGGCCGCCGGCGCAAGAGCTACTTCCTCATCACCTGCACGCTCGCCACGATCGCCGGCCTCGCGCTGGCCGCCCAGCCGGCGCCCCACTACTGGTCGCTGGCGCTGCTCATCATGCTGATGGCCTTCGGCATCGCGTTCAACGACGTGCTGACCGACGCGATGATGGTCGAGAACGGCAAGCCGCTCGGGCTCACCGGCGCGTTCCAGGCCGTGCAGTGGGGCGCGATCAACGCCGCCACCATCCTGGTGGGTATCATCGGCGGGTACTTCGCCCAGCAGGGCAACCTGCGCGGCGCCTTCCTCGTGGCCTCGGCGTTTCCGTGCGTGGCCGGAGTCATGGGCATGCTCTTCATTCACGAGCCGCCGGCGAAGCCGGGGCGCGAGGAGCTGCGCGAGGCGCTGCAGGGCATCCGCAAGGCCGTCGGCGATCGCACGATGTGGATCGTGGCCGGCTTTCTGTTCTTCTGGACCTTCAGCCCGTCGATCGGGATCCCGCTCTACTACTTCCAGACCGACCGGCTGAAGTTCAGCCAGCAGTTCATCGGGATGCTGGGCTCGCTGAGCGCCGGCGCCGCGATCGTGGGCGCGTTCTTCTACGCGCCCCTCTCACGCCGGTTCTCGCTCTACCGCATCATCGTGGTCTCGATCGCGCTCGGCGTCATCGGCACGCTGGTCTACCTGCTGTACGACGGCCCCGTCGCGGCGATCGTCATCGACACGAGCTTCGGCGGGATCGGCATGATCGTCCAGCTGGCCTTCCTCGACCTGGCGGCCAAGGCGTGTCCCAAGCACGCCGAGGGGACGTTCTTCGCGCTGCTGATGTCGGTCTACAACCTCGGGACACAGGGCTCCCAGGTCACGGGCGGCTATCTCTACGACGTCATCGGCTACACGCCGCTGGTGCTCATCTCGGCGGCCATGACGGGCGCGGCGTATTTCCTGCTGCCGCTCGTCAATATCCCGGAGATCGAGCGGAGGGCGGCCCTGGCCGGGCCGCCCCCCGAGATCGCGACGACGCCGGCCGGCTAGCTGTGCTCCGGGCTCGGTGCGCCGAAGATGCGCAGCGAGCGCCGGGCCCGGCCGCCGAGTGACAGCGCGAGCGAGCCCGCCTGCCGCCACGTCGGCATGCCGCGGCGCCACACCAGCCGGGCCTTGGC
>JBKPRI010000316.1:0-9404 GCA_046734515.1 Candidatus Methylomirabilota bacterium
TCAGAGCCTCGAGGTCGGAGAGATCGGCGCCGCCGGTGAGCAGCGCCTGCCCCTTCTGCGCATCCGCGAAGAGCAGCTCGGCGAGCTGGAAGGGCAGCAGCGCGAAGATGTCGGGGATCGGGTGCTCGTCCATCCACAGCCCGGCCGGCGCCGCGAGCACGAGGCGGCCGAGGTCGCGCGGCGCCAGGCACGCCATCTCGGCGGCGATCATGCCGCCCATCGAGTGACCCACCAGGTGCGGGCGGCCGAGGCCCAGCGCGTCGACGAGGTCCCAGCCGTGGAGCGCGAAGTCCAGCATGTCCTCCAGCAGCTCGTCGCCGGTGGACTCGCCGTAGCCCGGCCACTCCGGCGCGAACACGTGGTAGCGCTGGGCGAGGCCGTCGAGGAACGGGTTATCGGCGAGCAGCCCCCCGGCGCTGTGGAAGAAGACGACCGGCGCGCCGCTGCCGCCTTCCAGCACGCGACAGCGCGTGCCCTTGCGCGTCTCGAGCGTGCGCCACTTCATCGCGGCCACTCCTCGCGCGGCTTCTCGGCCCCCGGCTTGCGCTCCTCCGGGCGGATGCGCTCGTCCATGGGATGGATCCACCAGCGCTCGTCGTGCTTCCAGTCCGGCCAGAGATCGCGCAGCCGCGGCATCACCTTCTCGGCGAAGAGCTTGCTCGAGTGCCGCACCTTCCAGTCCGGCATGTTGCCGTTGTGGAAGAGGCAGAAGAGATGGCCGATGCGCAGCCCCTTGATGCACTCCTCGAGCTGCTGGCGCACCGTCTCCGGGCTGCCGGCGATGATGAAGCGCTCGTCGACGAGCTGCTTCCACGTGAGGTTCTCGAGGAGCTTCTGCCGGTCCTGCGTGAGCTGCGAGAGCGCCCCGTACTTCACCGTGGCCATCGTGCGGTAGCCCGGCGGATCGGCGAAGGGTGGGAAGACGTGCAGGCAGCGGTTGAAGAAGTAGAGACAGTGCTCGGCGTAGAGCTCCTCGGCCTGCGCATCGGTGTCCGCCACGCAGATGATCTGCGCGAAGGCCGCGCGGTAGGGCGACTCGTCCTTGCCTCGCTTGGCCACGCGCTCCCAGTAGCCGTCGAGCAGCGACTTGCCCCGCAGGTAGCCGAAGAACGAGAGGTAGGAATAGTTGTAGTCGTGATCCAGACAGAAGTCCCACGTCTCGATGGAGCCGCCGCCCGGGATATAGATGGGCGGGTGCGGCTTCTGGATCGGCTTGGGCCAGCAGTTGACCCAGCGGAGCTGGTTGTACTTGCCGTCGAAGGCGAAGGGCTCCTCGCCCGCCCACGCCTGCATGATCATCTCGTGCGCCTCGCGGTACTTGTCGCGGGTGAGCGCGGGAATCTGGCCGTAGCAGAAGTTGGTGTCCATCGAGGTGCCGACGGGGAAGCCCGCGATGAGCCGGCCGCCCGAGATGACGTCGAGCATCGCGAACTCCTCGGCCACTCGAATGGGAGGGTTGTAGCCGGCGATCGAGTTGCCGATCACGCACAGCGCCGCGCGCGATGTCCGGCGCGACAGCGTGGCGGCAATGAGATTCGGCGACGGCATGAGTCCATACCCATTCTGATGATGCTCGTTGCAGCCGATGCCGTCGAACCCGAGACTCTCCGCATACTCCAGCTGATCGAGGTACGTGTGGTAGACGTGGTGCCCCTTCTTCGGGTCGTAGAGCGTGTTGGGGATGTCCACCCACACGGAGCGGTGCTGCTGCCGGAAGTCGTCCGGCAGGTACGGCCACGGCATGAGGTTGAACCAGGTGAACTTCATGGCTAGATCGCCAGCGCGTAGCCGTCGCGCCGCGGGTCGGCGCCGGCCATCCACGCTCCGGATTCCCGATCGCGGCGGAGCCCCTGCCCGCCGCCCACCACCCACGACCAGTCGTCGAGCACGTTGACCTGGTGGCCCCGCGCGGCCAGGCCCGCGCGCACGTCATCGGGAAGACGCGACTCGGCGTCCACCAGACGGTCGCGATAGACGCGCACGCGCGGCGCCTCGATGGCCTCCTGCACGTTCATGTCGAACTCGAGCTGATTGAGCAGCATCTGCGGCTGCGTCTGCAGGATGCCGTAGGAGCCCGGCGTGCCGATGGACAGCAGGAAGGCGCCGTCGCGGAACACGTGGGTGGGCGACATCATCGTGCCCGACTTGCGGCCGGGCCGCAGCACGTTGGTCGAGGCGGGATCGCGGTCGCTCCACTTGAGGATGTTGTTCAGCACGATGCCGGTGCCCGGCACCGCGAAGCCGGAGCCGAACGGCGCGCCGAGCGTCTGCGTCACCGAGACCACCAGGCCATCGGCATCCGCGCAGGCAAAGTGCGTCGTCTGCTCGTTCTCGAACTTCGCCGGATGGCCCTCGGCGATCTGGCCGGCCAGCTTCTCTGGACTGAAGCGCTCGCCCTCGCTCACCGCGGCCCGCCTGGCATCGATGCGCGCGCGCTGGGCAGCCGCGTACGCCTTGCTCAGCAGCCCCTTGATCGGCGCGGCGTCGCCGTAGGCGTAGGCCAGCCGGTCGGCCGAGCCGAGCTTGATGGCCTCGATCAGGTGATGGAGATAGTCGACGGAGTTGTGACCCCAGCCGCGCAGATCGAAGCCCTCGAGGATGTTCAGCGTCTCCAGCATCTGGAACGCCGAGAACGGCGGCGGCATCGTGTAGACGTCGTGGCCGCGGTAATTGATGGTGGCCGGCTGCCGCCACTCCGGCTTCAGCTCGCCGAGGTCCTGCTCGGTGAGCCAGCCGCCGGCCTCCTGCACCGCGCGCGCGATCGCCTTCGCGATCGGCCCCCGATAGAAGACCTCGGCGCCGCCTTCCGCCACCTGCCGCAGCGTGCCGGCCAGATCCTTGTACGTCACCACGGCGCCGGCGCGAGGGCCGCCGTTCGGCCAGTAGAGCCGCTCGGCCTCACGCGAGCGCTGCAGAGTCGCGCGCGCCTGGGTGAAGAACTCGACGTTCTTGAACGTCAGCGGCACGCCGCGCTCGGCCAGCGCAATGGCGGGCTCCAGCGCGTGCGCGCGCGGCAGCCGGCCGAAGCGCTCGTGCGCGGTCAGCCAGCCGCCGAGGTTGCCGGGCACCGCGCACGCCTTCGGCCCGCCCGCGAGCTCGTCCTCGGTGCACCGCGCGGGATCCGCCGCCCGCGGCGCGCCGCCGATGAAGTCGAGCACGTGGCGCTCGCCGTTGGGCCGCGAGATCAGCATCAGGCCGATGCCGCCGATGGAGGACATGAAGGGCTCGACGACGTTGAGCGCCGAGCCGACCGCGACGGCCGCGTCCACCGCGTTGCCGCCGGCCAGCAGCGTCTGGATGCCGGCCATGGACGCCAGCGGATGCGCGGAGGCGATGGCGCCGCGAGTCCCCATGACGGTCGGACGAAACGCACGACGATGTGGCGGCATGAACCGTCTCCTTTATTGAAGGGGAACCCTAGCAGGGTTCCCCCTTCCCCTCCTGAATTAAGTCTGTGACTGGCGTTCGGAGGTGAGGCCGCGGATCTTGGGGTCGAGGAGGTCGCGCAGGCCGTCGCCGAACAGGTTGAGGCCGAAGATCGTGAGCATGATGGCGACGCCGGGATAGATGACCAGCCAGGGCGCTTGCTGGATGTAGAGGCGGCCCTCGGCCAGGATCACGCCCCACGACGGCACGTAGGGCGGCACGCCCACGCCGAGGAACGACAGCGCCGCCTCGGTGAGCACGGCCGCCGCGAAGACGAACGAGGCCTGCACGATGACGGGCGAGAGGCAGTTCGGCAGCACGTGCCGCGCCATCAGCACGACATCGGCGGCGCCGAGCGCGCGCGCCGCCTCCACATAGGAGGTCTCGCGGATGACCAGCACGGAGCCCCGCACCACGCGCGCCACCCGCGGCGAGTACACGACGCCGATCGCCACGATGACGTTCACCACGCTCGCCCCCAGCGCGGCCATCAACGCGATGGCCAGCACGATCGCCGGGAACGCCATGAGCCCGTCCATGACGCGCATGACCGGGTTGTCGAGGCGGCGATAGAAGCCGGCCACCAGCCCGCACACCACGCCGACGGCAAACGAGAACGCCACGACGGAGGCGCCGACCAGCAGCGAGAGCCGTGCGCCGTAGATCACGCGGCTGAAGACGTCGCGGCCGACGTCGTCGGTGCCGAACCAGTGCGCGCGGCCCGGCGCCTTCAGGCGCCCGGCCACGTCCATGTGGCCCGGGTCGCCGCCGATCACCGGCGCCAGCGTGCCGACCAGCAGCATCAGCGTCATCAGCACCGCGCCGACCAGCGTCGTCTTGCGCCGCGTGAGCAGCGTGAACCATCCCGGCCCTCGCCGCTTGGGCACGACCTCGGCGCGCGGCAGCGCGATGACGCTCATGCGATCACTGGTAGCGGACCCGCGGATCGAACACGACGTACGAGAGATCCACCAGGAGATTGATCAGCATGTAGAGGCCGGCGATGCACAGCACGACGCCCTGGATGACCGGATAGTCCCGGCGCAGCACCGCCGAGATGATGAGCCGGCCGAGGCCGGGAATGTTGAAGACCTGCTCGACGACCACCGCGCCGGAGATGAGGATGGCGAACGAGATGCCGATGATCGTGACGGTGGGAATCATCGCGTTCTTGAGCGCGTGCTTGTAGATGACGGCCCGCTCGGCCAGGCCCTTGGCGCGCCCGGCCGTGATGAACTGCTCGCGCAGCACGTCGAGCATGGAGGAGCGCACCACGCGCGCGATCAGGGCCGACTGCACGATGCCCAGCGCGAAGGCGGGCATGACGAGCGAGCGCAGCGTCTTGAGGTAGCCGTACTCGAGGGGCGAGTAGCCGGCCACCGGAAACCAGCCGAGCCAGACCGAGAAGCACAGGATGAACAGCAAGCCGAGCAGGAAATTCGGGATCGACACGCCGACGAGGGCCGCCACCATGAAGGCCTGGTCGGTGGCCGTTCCGTGATGGCGGGCCGAGATCACCCCCGCAGGCACGCCGAGCGTCACCGAGATGAGCGTGGCGAACAGTGTCAGCAGCAGCGTGGGTTCCACGCGATCGAGGATGGCCTCGGTCACCGGCTTGCGCAGGAAGATGGACTGGCCGAGGTCGCCCTGGATCAGCCGCCCGTACCAGCGGACGAGCTGCATGGGCAGCGGCGCGTCGAGACCGAGCTGGCGCGAGATGCGCTTGACGTCATCGGCGGAGGCGTCGGGCCCGGCGATCACCGAGGCGGGATCGCCGGGGGCCAGATGCATGAGCACGAAGGCCACCGTGGCCACCACGAGCGCCACCGGCAGCAGGGCCAGCAGGCGGCGCGCGATGTACGTCTTCACTCGGCGCTCACTTCAGCCAGACGTTCCAGAGGTTCATCTCGTTGGAGACCCGGTAGCCGTGCACTTCCTTGCGGACGGCGTCCAGGCCGAAGAAGTCGCCGAGCTTCACGCGCCCGACGTCCTCGTAGAAGATCTGCTGGACCTTGTCCCACATCGCCTTGCGCTTGCGGACGTCGGTCTCGCGCGCCATGGCGGCCATCCACTGCTCCTTGTCCTCGTGGCACCACCAGCCCGGCCAGCCGCAGGCGGCAGCGGTGGAGAACGCGGGCTCGGGATTGAACGTGATGCCGGTCGAGAACACGTCCCACGCCTCGGGCTTGTTGCGCCGCTGCACCAGCGTGGCCCAGTCCACCACCTGAAGGTCGATCTTGAAGCCGGCGCTCTCGAGCTGCTGCTTGGCCACGAGCGCGTTCTTGAACATCCACTGGTATTCCTTGGTGGTGATCCAGCGCACCGGCGTGCCGGTGTAGCCCGCCTCCTGCAGCAGCTTCCGGGCCTTGGCCGGGTTCTTCTGGTTGTAGAGCTCGGCGCCCGCCGTCGAGTGCCACTGCGGCTGCTCAGGGAACGACATGCCGGGATCGAGGCGATAGAACGCCTTGTTGCCGAAGCCGGCCGCCATGATCGGCTCCATGTCGAGTGCGGCCTGGAACGCCTGGCGCACGCGCTTGTCGCTCATCAGGCCCTGCTTGTGGTTCAGCACCGCCGTGGACCACCCCTCGGGCTTGAGGATGCCGGGCACCAGGCCCGGCATCGTCTTCATCCGGTCCAGCTGGTCCTGCTGGATCTGCTTGCCGATCTGGTACTCGCCCGTCTCGACGCCGGCCAGGCGCACGGCCACGTCGGGCACGGGCACGAAAAGGATCTCGTCCAGGTACGCCGTGCGCTTGCCGCCGAAACCGTCGGGCGCGTCGCTGCGCGCCGCGTATTCCTTGAACCGGGCCAGCTTCACGTGGCGATCGGGCTTGTGCTCGACGAAGCGGTACGGCCCGGTGCCGACGATCTCCTTGATGTCGTTGTCGCCGGCGGCGTCGGCGAGCTCCTTGGGATAGATCACGGCACCGTTGTTGGGCCGGGCCAGCCCCATGAGCAGCGCGCCGGAGGTGTCCTTGAGGTACATCACGACGGTGTGCGGATCCTTGGCTTCCACGCCCTCGACGTTCTTCCAGAACTGCTTGCCCGGCGTGGCCAGACGTCCCCACCGCGTGAGCGACGCCGCCACATCGGCCGACGTCATCTCCTTGCCGTTGTGGAACTTCACACCGCGGCGGAGCTTGAAGGTGTACGTGCGGCCTTTGTCGCTGACGGCGTGGCTCTCCACCAGCAGCGGGATGGCGTTGTAGTTCTTGTCGTACGTGTAGAGCGTCTCGTAGACGTGCCAGGTGATCTGCTGCACGATCACCGCCGTCGTCTTGTGCAGGTCGAGCGTCGGCGGCTCGCCGATCATGGCGACCCTGAGGACGCCGCCCATCCGCGGCTGCTCCTGGGCCGCCGCCGGGACTGCGGCGCCGGCGGCCAGCAGCAGGGCGAGGGCGAGGACAGCAGAGACGACGGGAGAGGCACGGCGCATGGGCGGCTCCTTTCTCGACTTCACGACCGGGCGGACGGCGGCGATGGCGTCCTCAACCTTCGGGGTGTAACGGCGGGCGGATTATAGCATCGCGATTTCGTTGAGCCGGCGCAGCGCCCAGCCGCCGGCAAAGGCCTCCAGCACGCTCAGCGCGCCGTAGTCCTGGCCGAACGCGAGCAGCCGGCCGAGCGGCACGCCGAGGGCGCGGCAGAGCAGCGCGCGGTTCGGGCCGCCGTGGGCGACGATGGCGATCGCCTGGCCGGCGTGGGCCGCGGCGATCGCGTCGAAAGCCGGTCCCACGCGCGCGAGCAGATCGGGGACGCTCTCGCCCTCGGGAAACGGAAACTCGCCCACGCGCGCCATCCAGTCGGCGAACGCCTCGGGCTCGCGCGCACGGATCTCGCCGGCCGTCAGCCCATCCCAGCGGCCCATGTCCATCTCGCGCAGCGCCGGCACGATGGTGGGGGCGAGCCCGTGCGGCGCGCCGATGATCTCGGCGCTGCGCCGCGCGCGCGTCAGGTCACTGGAGAAGAGCGCGGCCAAACGCACGCCACGCAGCCGCGCGGCCTGGATGGTGCACTGCCGCTCGCCCACGGGCGACAGCGGCACGTCGAGATGGCCGATGAAGCGGCGCGTCTCGGCGCCCTGCACCTCGCCGTGGCGCAGCAGGTAGATCAGAGTCGCGCGCCCGGCCATCCCGCCACCGTCAGCAGCACCGTCAGCTCGGCCAGCTCGACGACGGCGCCCAGGATGTCGCCCGTGAGACCGCCGACGCGGGCGACGAGGAAGCGCGCGGTCAGCAGCGCGATCGCCAGCGCGAGGACGAGCGCCACGAGACCGGAGGCGCCGAAAACGGCGAGCGCCACCGCGACGGCCACCAGCAAGGCCATCACGGCTCCGCGACGGCGCACCTCGCGCACGAAGCTGGCTCCCTGCCCCTCACCGCGCGCGGCCTGAAACAGGCGCGCCAGCAGCGGCGGCATGGCCCGGCCGATCGCCGGCGCGGCCAGCAGTGCGCGCCAGCGTGCGTGCG
This sequence comes from Candidatus Methylomirabilota bacterium, assembly GCA_046734515.1. Taxonomy (GTDB): domain Bacteria; phylum Methylomirabilota; class Methylomirabilia; order Rokubacteriales; family CSP1-6; genus AR5. The sequence continues at coordinate 7,896 of JBKPRI010000316.1, forward strand.
CGTCCATGCCCGAGAGCGCCACGATCTCCAGCATGAGGAAGAGGATGAGCCCGATGGCGCCGAAGCTGCCGATGCGGCTGTCGCTCATGATCGCGCGCCGGTGCTCCGGCGTCCGGCCGCCGAGGCCGTCGAGGCAGTCGGCCAGGCCATCCAGATGCAGACCTCCGGTAATTATTTTCCACATCGTCACCGTCAGGAGCGCGGCCAGGAGCGGCGGAAACGTCCGTGACAGCCAATGATTGGCCGCCATCAGCAGCAATCCGATGCCGGCGCCGACGACGGGAAACCAGAGGGCGGCTCGCCCCAACCCCTCCGGCAACGCCGCCCGGCCCCGCCCGACGGGCAGGATGGTCAAATATCGTGCGGCGCGGACGAGGCCGGACACGGACGGAGCCTAGCAAAGTTTGACAGCGGCGCGGGCGACGGCGAAAATACTTTCACCGGGCGCGATTCCATTCACCGAGGTCCCTGCATGGCCGCCAGCAACGCCGCCGAACGATGGGTTGACGAGACCGCGGCACTGACGACGCCGGCCCGCATCGAGTGGTGCGATGGCTCGAAGGCGGAGTACGACCGGCTCGTCGAAGCGATGCTGCAGGACGGCACGCTGCTGCCGCTCAATCAGGCGACCTTTCCCGGCTGTTACCTGCACCGCAGCCATCCCTCGGATGTCGCGCGCACCGAACAGCTGACCTTCATCTGCACCACGCACAAGGAAGACGCCGGTCCCACCAACAACTGGATGGCGCCGGCGGAGGCGAAGGCGAAGGTGGGCGGCTGGCTGCGCGGCGCGATGCGCGGGCGCACGATGTACGTGATTCCGTATCTGATGGGACCGGCCGGCTCCAGCATGAGCCGCGTCGGCATCATGGTCACGGACAGCCCCTACGTCGTGGTGAGCATGCACATCATGACGCGCGTGGGCCAGGTGGCGCTCGCCGCCATGCGCCGCGACGACGACTTCATCGCGGGCGTGCACTCGCTGGGCGATCTCTCGCCCGAGCGGCGGATGATCGCGCACTTCCCCGAGGAAAAGCTCATCTGGTCCGTCGGCTCCGGCTACGGCGGCAACGCGCTGCTCGGCAAGAAGTGCCACGCGCTCCGGCTGGGCTCCGCGCAGGCGCGTCAGGAGGGCTGGCTCGCCGAGCACATGCTGATCATCGGCGTCGAGGATCCGCGCGGCCGTGTCACCTATCTCGCCGCCGCGATGCCGAGCGCCTCCGGCAAGACGAACCTCGCGATGGTCGAGTCCAAGCTGCCGGGCTGGCGCGTGTGGACGATTGGCGACGACATCGCGTGGATGCACGTGGACGCGCAGGGTCAGCTCCGCGCCATCAATCCCGAGAGCGGCTTCTTCGGCGTGGCGCCGAACACCAGTCCCAAGACGAATCCCAACGCCACCCGGATGGTGCGCTCGAACACCATCTTCACCAACGTCGCGCTGACGCCGTCCAACGAGCCATGGTGGGAAGGCCTCACGCCGGAGCCGCCGGCGGGCCTGCTCGACTG
>JBKPRI010000317.1:0-5067 GCA_046734515.1 Candidatus Methylomirabilota bacterium
CGTGTCGAAGTCGCGCCCGCCGCCGCCCCCGAACCGGAAGCCGTTGCGCGGCACCAGCGCGGCCTCGGCCGCGGCGCCGGTGGCGCCGAGCTTGTCGCGCAGCGCCGGATCGCGCAGCAGCCGCTGGCTTCCGTACCAGGCCGTCAGCGTCCCGCGCAGCACGCCGTCGCGAATGAGGTCGGTGCGCCCGGTCGGAAGCCCCTCGCAGGTGATGCCCTTGGAGCCGAGCAGGCCCGGCCGCGCGCCGTCGTCGTAGATCGAGAGCAGCGGCGACGCCACCCGCTGGCCGAGCCGTCCGAGGAAGGGCGTGGCCGAGGCGTAGAACGCGTCGCTGTTGCACGCGGGGATGATCAGATCGTTCAGGATGTCGGTGACCGGCTGCCGTCCGAACACCACCGTGTAGCGGCCGGACGGCACGCGCTCGCCCCCGACGGCGTCGATGGCGGCCTGCGCGGCCTCCACGCCGGCCTCCTCGGTGAAGTCGGCCAGTCGCGTGGCCGTCGACCAGCCCGAGCCCTTGGCGCCGCGCGCCTCGACCATCGCGGTGACGAAGGCGGTGATCAGGGCCGATTCGTCCGTCTGCACCTGGGGCATGTGCGTCGAGACGATCGCCGCGCGCTCCTGGAGGATCGTGACGTCGCCGCCGACGATCAGGCCCAGCTTGCGCAGCGCTTCGTCGCTGCCGGCCAGCTCGCCCAGCCGCGAGGAATTGAGAAACGTCCGCAGCGCGCCGTGGACGATCGTCCACCCGCACTCGACGAGGCGCTCGTCGGAGACCTGCATCAGCTCGGCGTCGTGGTAGTCGGTGAGCAGGCGCTTCTCGCGGCCCGGCCGCGGCAGCGACACGAATTCCGGATCGTGCACGGCCGCCTTGCGCGCCTTGGCCAGGGCGCGCTCGGCGCCCGCGGGGCTCAGGTCGCTCGGCTCGCTGCCGAAGCCAATCAGCGGCCCGTCGGGCCCGTCGAGCACGATCTGGATACCGAGGCCGTAGGACTCCACGGACTTCGGCTCCTCCACGCCGTTGCAGGGAATGTGCGAGGTGTAGTTGAGCCGAGTCAGCAGCGCGCCGTTGGAGGCGACGAAGACTTCCGACTCGCGGATGTCGCGCTGCGCGCGCGTCAGCTCGAAGGCCGCCCGGGCCGCCCGCGACAGCTCGGCCAGGCCGGGCATGCTAGTGCTTCGGCGCGGCCGTCAGGTTGGTGCCTTCGACCGGGTAGCCCTTGGCATGCCAGCCGGGCAGGCCCTCGTCGAGGACGCGGTGATTGCGCCAGCCCAGCGCGTACAGGATGTGGCTGGCCCCACTGGCCAGCGCGTGCGGGCAGGTTCAGTAGAAGACGACGATCCCGGTCTTGGAGATCTCCTTCGACGCGCGCTCCTCGATGACCCGCAGCGGCATCGAGCGCGCGCCCTTGATGTGCATCTCGACGTACGAATCCCAGTGGCGCACGTCGATGATGTCCACGCGCCGGCCCTGGCCGAGGAGCGTCTTGAGCTCCTCCACCTTGATGTAGTTGATCGGGCCCTCAGGGATCGCCGCGGGCGCCGCGAAGCCGAGCAGCACCGCGGCCAGGACCGCCGTCGCGACGAGGTTGCGCACGTTCAGCCTCCCGCCAGACGCGCGCGGCTGCGCATCGTCGGCCCGCCGTTGCCGAGCTTCTTGCTCTGCATGGGCTGTCCCTTGCCGCAGTTGGAGATCGGGTAGAGCCGGAAATCCGAGCCGACCGCGTCCACGTGCATGAGGAAGTCACGGCTGTCGGCCATGATGCCGCCGTCGCGATAGAGGCGGCCGAGCTCGCCGTTGCGGATCTCGTAGACCTTGCGCGCCGAGATGCGGAAGTTCTCGCGGCTCTCGGCGATGGACGGGATGCGATGGCCGGCCAGGTACCACCCCCGGTCGATCTCCTTGACGATGTCGCGCGCGTCGCGGTCGCCCACGCCGAAGACGGTGTTGGACATGCGGATCAGGGGCACCAGCGAGGCGTCCACCGCCTTGAAGTGGCCGTTCGGGGCGCCGCCGAAGACGGCCGCGGTCTGGCGGCTGTTCATGAAGCCGCAGAAGATGCCGCGGTCGATGTGCGTCACGCGCCGGGCCGGGGTGCCCTCGTGGTCGTAGACGTAGTGGCCGTAGCCCGGCAGCGCGGGATCGGAGTACGCGCTCACCAGCGGCGAGGCGATGCGGCGGCCGACCTGATTGTCGTCGAGGCCGCCCAGCAGCCACGAGCGTCCGGCGTACGCGGTCTCCATCTTCAGCGCGCGGTCGAGCTCGACCGGGTGGCCGACGATCTCGTGGGAGAGCAGCGTGTTGTAGTGGGGGTCGGTGACCACGACCTCCTCGCCGGCGCTCGTCGGCAGCGCGGGCGCGCGGGCCAGCTCCACGCTCTCGCGGGCCAGGCTCAGCGAGAAGTCGACGAACGGCGGAAAGCCGAGCAGGGCATCGTCGACGCCGCCGGTCAGGATCTCCCAGCCGCGCTGGTGACCGAGGACGTCGTAGAGCTCCTGGCTGACCTCGCCCTCGACGCCGATGACGTAGCACATGCCCTGCGTCAGCGCGAACGACTGGTCGATCAGGGCGCCCTCGCTGGAGGCGAAGAGCTCGCGCGAGAGCTGGGTGAGCGTGCTGATGTAGTTGTGCTTGATGGCCGGGTCCACCGCGGCCACCCGGCGCGAGACATCCGTGGTGAAGGCGACCATCTCGCCGAGGGGCAGCGCGCGCGGATCGATGGCGTACACGGCGGCCACCGTGTCCTCGCGCACGTCCACCGGGTGCAGGCGGGTGTCGGCCAGGGACTCACCGAGCGGGCCGAGCTTCTCGCGCGCGGCCGCCTTCATCTCGCCGTTGACCATCGCGCGGCGGTAGGCGCGCTCCAGCGCCTCGCGCAGGCGCGCCAGCAGATCGTTCACGTCGGCGGTGCCGAGCGTGAGGCCGATCCAGCCCGGCGCCACCATGCGATCGCCGGCCAGCACGCGCACGCCGGCCGCGAAGCCGTAGTCGTCGCCCGAGAACTTGCTCTCGCCGTTCTCGGCCGCCGCCGACTTGCCCTCGGCGACCTCGACGCGGCAGTCGGCGTAGGCCAGGTGGGGCAGGCGCCGCGCGGCGTCGCGCAGGAGGTCGCGCACGTCGCCCTTCACACGATCGATGACGTCGACCGTGATGACCTGGCTCATAGCGGGTCCGTGAAGGGCTCGACCAGCACCAGCTCACCGGCGGCGACGTCGCCGCGGTCCTCCTCCAGCACGATGAGGCAGTTGCCCGCGACCATGGAGGAGAGGATACCCGAGCCCTGGGGCCCCGTCGTGCGCACCTCCCAGGCGCCGTCGCGGTAGGCGAGGATCCCGCGCTTGAACTCGCGGCGGCCCGTCTTCTTCGGCAGCCGCTCCAGCGTGCGTGCCTGCCACGTGGGCGGGAAGAGCCGGCGGCGCCCGGCCAGCTTGTAGAGCGCGGGCCGCACGAACAGCATGAACGCCAGCAGCGAGGCGACCGGGTTGCCCGGCAGCCCGAAGAACGTGGTGCCGCCGAGGCGGCCGAAGGCGAGCGGCCGGCCGGGCTGCATCGCGACCTGCCAGAAGTCGATCGTGCCGAGCTCTGCCAGCACGTCCTTCACGAGATCGTAGACGCCCACCGACACCCCGCCGGACGTCAGCACGACGTCCGCCATGCCGGCCGCCTCGCGCAGGCGGCTCGCCAATGTCTCGCGCACGTCGGGCACGATGCCGAGGTCGAGCACCTCGCCGCCGCATTGCTCGATGGAGCCGCGCAGGGTGAAGCGGTTGGCGTCGTAGATCTGGCCGGGCCGTCGCGGGGTGCCGGGCTCGGCCACCTCGTCGCCGGTGGAGAGCAGCGCCACCCGCGGGCGGCGATGCACCTCGAGCTGCCAGATGCCCAGCGAGGTGACGAGGCCGATCTCCTGCGGGCGCAGCACGCTGCCCGCCTCGATCACGATGCCGCCGGCCTCGACATCTTCACCGCGCGCGCGGACGTTGGCGCCCTTGGCGAGCGGGCCCACGCGTGCGCGGTCGCCGGCGCGCTCGACGACTTCTTGCGGATAGACGGTGTCCGCGCCGGCGGGCATCGGCGCGCCGGTCATGATGCGCAGCGCCTGGCCGGCCGCGATGGCGGCGCCGAACACCGCGCCGGCGGCGAGGTCGCCGACCACGGCGAGCTCGCGCGTGCCCGCGCTCGGAATGTCGGCGCTGCCGACCGCGTAGCCGTCGACCGCCGAGTTGTCGGCGGGCGGCACGTCGAACGGCGCCTTCACGTCGACGGCCGGCACGCGGCCGAGCGCGCGCGTCACCGGTACGACCTCCGCCGGCACCGGCGCCGCGAGCTGCGCGAGGATGTGCTCCTGCCCGCCGCGCACGGAAATCATGGCGACATTATAGATGCTACAGTTGAGCCGCGATGGACGATGCGGCGAGCACGCGGCCGGCGGGCTTCTGGATTCGCGCGGTGGCGCTCCTGCTCGACCTGCTCGTGTACGTGCTCGTCGAGATCTCGTTTTCCCGGCTGGCCCGGGTGCTATGGGGTCCCGGCGTGGACGGCGGGGCGCCGGCCGAGGGCGCCGTGGTCCTCTTCACCGTGCTGTTTGCCATCGTCTACACGACGACGCTGCATTCCACGGTGGGCCAGACGATCGGCAAGGCGCTGGTGGGCGTCCGCGTCGTTGCCGCGAGCGACGGCACGCTGCTCACGGTGGGGCCCGCGCTCCTGCGCCACCTGGCATCCGTCCTCTCGGCGTTCCCGATCGGCTTCGGCTACATCATGGCCGGGCTGCGACGCGACAAGCGCGCGCTGCACGACCTGATCGCGGGCAGCCGCGTGGACTGGCTTCCGCGGCGTCGCGTGACCCGCCGTATCGCGCCGCGCGCGCCGGGCCCCGGCCTCCAGGATGCCGCCGTCCCTCCCGCGCCACCGCCTGCCGCCGCGCCCGATCCCGGGCCGGGGGCGTGATCCCGACCCTTCCGCTCGCGCTCCGCAACCGGCTGGCCGAGACGATCCTGGCGGCGCTCCACGATGCGCGTGCGCGCGACGAGCTGGCCTCGCTGACCACGGACGCCGATGCCGAGCGC
>JBKPRI010000318.1:0-3981 GCA_046734515.1 Candidatus Methylomirabilota bacterium
GGACCGCCTGCGCGAGCCGTGAGCGCACGGAGCGCACCCGGCAGCGCGCGGCAGAATTTGCGTCAGACCTTCCAAGTTATTTCACATCGGGCCGGCGGGGCCCCCGTGCGCGGGCGTGTTCGGCTCGGCGGCGTCAGGGTACGCGTTTTGCTGGCTGCAACGCCGGGATGAACCTCATCGACGCCACCCTGTTCGCTTTTTCCTGCGTCCCCTGTGACGAGCGCGCGCTCTCGGTGCGTGCGCTGGGCTTCGTGGCCGACGCCGAGCTCCTCAAGGGCTGCCTGCTGATGGCCATCCTCTGCGGGCTCTGGCTGAGCGGCTGCGAGCCGGAGGGCACGCGGCAGGTGCGGAGCCGCATCGTGATGACGGTGGGGGCGGCGTTCACGGCGCTCTGCGTGGCGAGACTGCTCGCCGTCATCTTGCCGTTCCGCGCGCGGCCGTTCGAGATGGTAGGCGGTGACCCGGCGGTGGCCTACCGCGCGCTCGAGCGCTGGAGTGCGTTTCCCAGCGACCACGCGGCGCTGTTCTTTGCCCTGGCCACCGGCATCGCCGTCATCTCCCGCCGGCTGGGCGCCCTGGCGCTGATCCACGCGATCGTCGTGATCACCCTGCCGCGGCTGTACCTGGGGCTCCACTATCCGACCGACATGCTGGCCGGCGCGGCGATCGGAACGCTCTGCGCGCTGGTGGCCACGCGCGAGAGCGTGTGGCGCCGCTGCGCGCCGCCGATCCTCGCCTGGAGCGAGGGGCGGTACGCGCCCTGGTTCGGCGCGGTCGCCTTCGTGGTGACGTTCGAGATCGCGACCCTCTTCGACAGCGTACGCAGCGGCGCGCGCCTGCTGCTGCCCGTCGTCAAGCCGGCGCTCACGGGGACGCACACGACCGCCCTCGAGATCATCGGCGCTGCCCTCCTCGTCGTCCCGCTCCTCGGCCTCGCGTGGCTCGTCCGGAGCCATTATCATGGCGCGCGGAGGCCGCCATGCCGGACACCTACGACTGGAACGCCATCGTCGATGACCTGAACCGCTACCTGCGTCTACGCTCCATCCCCATCGGGATGAAGCTGTTCGAGACGGTGGCGGAGATGGAGGCGATCCCCAAGATCCGCCGCCCACGGACCAAGCACACGACCGACCAGATCGTGGCGCAGGCGCGTCAGCTCGGCTGGACCGTGGGCATCACGATGGACGACCTCATCGGCGCCCAGTGCGGCGCGGTCATCGGCCTGCACCCGCAAGACGCCGAGTGGCTGGCCGGCACGCGGCAGGCCGGCGTCTGGTACAAGACCGTCCAGGATTCCTCGGCCAAGCAGCACGCGATGGACTGCGTGCCGTACGGCCGCTACAAGGCCATGGCGGTGGCGCCGCTCACGTCCAACCGCCTGAACCCGCCCGACATCTGCCTGATCTACGGCACCCCCGGCCAGATGATCTTCTTCATCAACGGGCTGCAGTGGACGGGCTACAAGAAGCTCTCGTTCACCTCGGTGGGGGAGTCGGCGTGCGCGGACTCGTGGGGCAAGGCGCTCAAGACCCGCGAGCCGGCGCTCACCATCCCGTGCTACGCCGAGCGCCGCTACGGGGGTGTGGCCGACGACGAATTGCTGATGGCGATTCCGCCGAGCTATCTGCCCAAGGTCATCGACGGGCTGGCCCACCTCTCGAAGAATGGGCTGCGCTACCCGGTGCCGCCGTACGGCATCCAGTCGGATGCCGGCGCCGGCCTCGCCGTCTCGTATTCCGACAAGGAGAAGAAGGCATGAAGATCTACGACGATGTGACCCAGCTGATCGGCAACACTCCGCTCGTCCGCCTGCGTCGCGTGGTGGCCGGCGCGCGCGGCGATGTCGTGGCCAAGCTGGAGTTCCAGAACCCGGCGCACAGCGTGAAGGACCGCATCGGCGTGTCGATGATCGACGCCGCCGAGAAGGCCGGGAAGATCAAGAAGGACACGATCATCCTGGAGCCGACCAGCGGCAACACCGGCATCGGCCTGGCCTTCGTGTGCGCGGCGCGCGGGTACAAGCTCACGCTGATCATGCCCGACACGATGAGCAAGGAGCGCCGCATGCTCCTGCGCGCGTACGGGGCCGACCTCATCCTCACCCCGGGCGCCGAGGGCATGCCGGGCTGCATCAAGCGCGCGGAAGAGATGGTCAAGGCCGACGGGCGCTACTTCATCCCGCAGCAGTTCGAGAACCCGGCGAACCCGGAGATCCATCGCAAGACCACGGCCGAGGAGATCTGGCGCGACACCGACGGCAAGGCGGACATCCTGGTCGCCGGCATCGGCACCGGCGGCACGATCACCGGCGTCGGCGAGGTGATCAAGGCGCGCAAGCCGTCGTTCCGCTGCGTGGCCGTGGAGCCGGACGCCTCGCCGGTCCTGTCGGGCGGTCAGAAGGGCCCGCATCCCATCCAGGGCATCGGCGCCGGCTTCGTGCCGGCGATCCTGAACACGAAGATCTACGACGAGATCATCCGCGTGAAGAACGAGGATGCCATGACCACGGCTCGCCGGATGGCCAAGGAGGAGGGCATCCTTGTCGGCATCTCCTCCGGCGCCGCCGTGTGGGCCGCCGCGGAGGTCGCGCGCCGCGCCGAGAGCGCCGGCAAGCTGATCGTGGTGATCATCCCGTCCTTCGGCGAGCGCTATCTCAGCACGCCGCTCTTCGCCGAGCTGGCCGATTGATTACATAGGGGCCCCGAAAGGGGCCCCTAAGACCGCCCACGTTCGGGGCGCCCCGGCGCAGCCGCGGCGCCCCTCTATTGCGCAACCCCTGCCGCCCTGTTACCGTTTGCGCGCTGTTCGCGCCCGGGTCCCGAGAGGGCCCCAGGGAAGGCGGTGTGAATCCGCCGCGACCCCGTCACTGTAATCGGGGACGAAACCCGCGAGAGCCACTGGCCCGAGAGGCTGGGAAGGCGCGGGGAGTAGGACGATCCGAGAGCCAGGAGACCTGCTCGGGCGCGCACTCTACGACCGGTCTTCGCGGGAGGACCTGGGGAGCGTTGGCTTCGTCTCTGTTCATTCTCGGCGGCGCACGCAGCGGCAAGAGCCGGTTCGCGGTCTCGGGCCTCGGCGCCCGCGCGCGCGTCACCTATGTGGCCACCGCCCAGGCGGGCGACGATGACATGGCGGCGCGCATCGCGCGCCACCAGGCCGAGCGCTCGCCGCACTGGACGACCGTCGAGGCGCCCTACGAGCTCGTGCCGGCGCTCTCGCGCGCGCTGGCGAGCGCGGACGCGGTGATCGTCGACTGCCTGACGGTCTGGGTCGCCAATCTGATGCTGCGCGGCGATAGCGACGAGGCGATCCTCAAGGAGGCCGACGCGCTGGCCGAGCTGGCGGCGGCGCCGCGCGCCGAGCTGCGGCTCGTCTCCAACGAGACGGGCCTCGGCGTGCACCCGCCCACGGTCGACGGCCTGCGCTTTCGCGATCTGCTCGGCCTCGTCAACCAGCGCGTGGCGGCGGCGGCGCCGCGCGTGGTCATGATGGTGGCCGGTCTGCCGCACATGCTCAAAGACACCCCGCCCGGGAGCCCATTCGGTGCGCCCTCTCACGAAGCTCCTTGAGGCGATCGGCGGCCCGCAGGCCGCCGCCGCCACCGAGGCGCAAGCCCACCTCGACACGCTGACGAAGCCGCCGGGCAGCCTCGGCCGCCTCGAGGAGCTGGCGGTGCGGCTCGCGGCGATCGGCGGCCGGGTGCCGCGCGTCGGCACGCCGGTCATCTTCACGTTCGCGGCCGACCACGGCGTGGTGGCGGAAGGCGTGAGCGCGTATCCGCAGTCGGTGACCGCGCAGATGGTGGAGAACTTCCTGCGCGGCGGCGCCGCGGTCAACGTGCTGGCGCGCCAGGCCGGCGCGCGTGTCGTCGTGGCCGACTTCGGTGTGGCCGCGCACCTCGGCGAGCGGCCCGGTCTCGTCGCGCGGCGCTTCGGCCCCGGCACGCACAACATGGCGATCGGCCCCGCGATGACGCGC
>JBKPRI010000319.1:0-9097 GCA_046734515.1 Candidatus Methylomirabilota bacterium
CTGGCGGACGACGTGCGGGCGCTGGTGGCCGCCCGGCGACTGGACGAGGCGCGCCGCGAGCTCCGGACGCGCCTGGCGATGCCGGCGTGAGGCCGCGCGCGTCCAGCGAGCCTGTGAGTGTCGCGCTCGTCGGCGCCGGTCCCGGCGACCCCGGCCTCATGACCGTTCGCGGCCTGGCGCTGCTGCGGCGCGCTGACGTCATCGTCTACGACCGCCTCGTCGATCCGCGGCTGCTGGACGAGGCGCATCCCGACGCGGTTCGCGTCTTCGTCGGCAAGGCCAGTGGACACCACACGCTCGCCCAGAGCCAGATCAATGCGCTGCTCGTGCGGCACGCTGCGCGGGGGCGCCGGGTGGTGCGGCTCAAGGGTGGCGATCCGTTCGTCTTCGGCCGGGGCGGCGAGGAAGCCGCGGCGCTGGCCGCCGCCGGGATTCCCTTCGAGATCGTGCCGGGCGTCAGCTCCGCGGTGGCCGTGCCGGCGTACGCCGGAATCCCCGTGACCCACCGCGGCGTGGCGTCGTCGTTCGCGGTCGTCGCCGGTCACGAGGACGAGACCAAGGACGAGACGGTCGTGAACTGGGCACAGCTCGCCGGCGCCGTGGACACCCTCGTGATCCTCATGGGCGCGCGGAGCCTGCCGCGAATCGCCGCCGCCCTGCTGGCGGCCGGCCGGCCGGCCACCACGCCCGTCGCGCTCGTGCGGTGGGGAACCACCGATGCGCAGGAGACCCTCGTCGGGCCTCTGGACCGCATCGCCGCGCTCGCGGAGACGGCGCACCTGGGGCCGCCCGTGGTGATCGTGATCGGCAACGTCGTCGCGCTGCGCGAGCGGCTGGCGTGGTTCGGTGTCGGTGCCGCGGAGCTCGGTGCCGGCGCGCTGCCGGACGGGCTTGCCGCGGTCCGCTAGGCGCGGCCCGCCGTGGACTTCCGCCGGCGGTAGACGAGTGCCGCAGCCGCGGCGGGAACGGTCAGCCACAACACGCCGCCGCCCACACCGGCGACGAGCGCCAGCACCAGCGCCGCGAGGCCTCCGGCCAGACCCACCCAGAGCAGCGCACCGGTCACCGCGTCGGCGGCGCGGCGCCAGCCCAGCCGGGCCAGCGCGACGGCCAGCGTCACGCCGGCCGCATCGATGAGGACGTCGCGGACCGAGCCGGTCCGCTCGGGCAGCCAGGACTGATGCGTCTCGTCCACCGCCGCCACCGTGATACCGATGAGCAGCGTGAGCCACACTGCCCGGCCCGGTCGCGCGCCGCTGCGCGCCAGCGCGCGCCACCAGAGCGCGCCCAGCACGGCGTACTCCGTCACGTGTGCAGTCTTGCGCAGCAGGCCGTGAATGACCGCGATGGAGGACGGCGCCAGCCACGGCAGCAGCCAGGCCAGCAGCGGATCGATGATGCCGCCGGTGTTGTCCGCGCTGAAGGAGGCCGAGGAGAGCGTGAGAACGACCGCGGTCCATGCGACCGGCGGCAGCCAGGTGACCAGACGACTCACGGATTCATGATACAGTCGCCGGGATGCTCGGCGAGATCCTGGACGATCTGTTGATCTCCGCCTCGACGGGCCGCTGCATCACCGCCACCCGCCACTTTCCCGCGCGCCCGCCCGTGTTCGCGCCGTTTCCGTCGACGCTCGACCCGCGGGTCGTGGAGGCGCTGCGCGCGCGCGGCATCGAGCAGCTCTTCAGCCACCAGGCGCGCGTGTGGGAGCTGGTGGAGCGCGGGCGTCACGTCGTGGTCGTCACGCCCACCGCCTCCGGCAAGACGCTCTGCTACAACCTGCCGGCGCTGCAGGCCCTGCTCGAGCAGCCCGAGGCGCGCATCCTCTATCTCTTCCCGACGAAGGCGCTGGCCCAGGATCAGCTCGCGGAGCTGGAGGCTCTCGCCAAGTCGCTGCCCGAGATGCGGATGTTCACCTACGACGGCGACACGCCGCAGGACGCGCGTCGGGCGGTGCGCGCGCGCGCCAACCTCGTGCTCACCAACCCCGACATGCTGCACTCGGGAATCCTGCCGCATCACACGAAATGGGCGAACCTCTTCCAGAACCTGAAATACGTTGTGATCGACGAGCTCCATGCCTATCGGGGGGTGTTCGGCTCGCATCTCGCGAACGTCCTGCGTCGCTTGAAGCGCATCTGCGCGCATTATGGCTCGGCGCCGCAGTTCATCATGGCCTCCGCGACCATCGCGAATCCGGGTGAGCTGGCCAGCCGCATCACCGGAGAGCCGGTCGAGGAGATCACCGAGAGCGGGGCGCCGACGGGCGAGAAGACGTTCGTCTGCTACAACCCGCCGGTCGTCAATCCCGAGCTCGGCATCCGGGCGCCGTACCTCGGCGAGGCCGCCAAGCTGGCGATCCGCCTCCTGCGCGAGGAGGTGCCGACCATCGTCTTCGCGCACAGCCGGCTCTCGACCGAGGTGTTGCTGACCACGATCAAGCAGGGCGTGGCCGACCGCGCGACCGGTGACAGCAGCATCGTGCGCGGCTATCGCGGGGGCTACCTGCCCAACCGCCGGCGCGCCGTGGAGAAGGAGCTGCGCGCCGGCGAGGCGCTCGGCGTCGTGTCCACCAACGCGCTCGAGCTCGGCGTGGACATCGGCCACCTCGACGCCGCCGTGCTGGCCGGCTACCCCGGCACGATCGCCTCGCTGTGGCAGCAGGCGGGCCGGGCCGGCCGCCGCACCGGTCCCTCGGCGGCGATCCTCGTCGCCAGCAGCGCGCCGCTCGATCAGTTCATGGTGACGCATCCCGACTACCTCTTCGGCACGCCGCCCGAGCACGCGCGCATCAATCCCGACAATCCGTTCATCCTCGTCAACCATCTGAAGTGCGCGGCGTTCGAGCTGCCCGTTGGGGACGACGAGACGTTCGGGGTCGTGGATGTCCGCCGCGAGCTGGCGGCCCTGGAGGACGAAGGCCTGCTGCACCGTGCGGGCCCGCGCTATCACTGGGCGTCCGAGACTTACCCGGCCGACCACATCTCGCTGCGCACGGTGACCACCGACAACTTCGTGGTCATCGACACCACGTACCGTGACGAGAAGCAGACCAAGAAGCGCAACATCATCGCCGAGGTCGACTGGGGTAGCGCCTTCGCCACCATCTATCCCAAGGCCATCTACCTCGTGGAGAGCCTGCCGTACGAGGTGCAGGAGCTCCACTTCCGCGAGGACGAGGAGAAGGTCGCCTACGTCAAGAAGGTGGACGTCGATTACTTCACCGACGCCGTCAGCGCCAAGGGCGTGTGGATCCTGCGCCGGCTCGATGGTCGCCAGCACACGGCGTACCTCGCCGAGCAGGGCGAGGTGCTGGTGGCCGAGAAGGTGGTGGGCTTCAAGAAGATCAAGATGGGGACGATGGAGAACGTCGGCTCCGGCGAGGTCGAGCTGCCCCAGCAGGAGAAGCAGACGACCAGCGCGTGGATCACCGTGCCGCCGGAGACGCTCGAGCGCGTGAGCCGCTCGCGCGAGGAGCTGATCGACGGCCTGCGCGCGGTGACGTACCTGCTGCATCACCTCGCGCCGATCTTCCTGCTCTGCGACATTCGCGACCTCGGCTCGTGGCTTGGTGACACCACGCCGGCCGAGACGGGCGCGGTGGCCACGCGCGAGTCGGCCAAGGCGCGCCTCATGCAGGCGGAGCGGTTCAACCCCACGGTCTACCTCTACGACTCCCACGCCGGCGGCATCGGCCTCGCCGAGCGCGTGTTCGAGATCCTCCCCGAGCTGCTGCGCCACGGTCGGCAGACGCTCGAGGCGTGTGCCTGCAAGCTCGGCTGCCCGTCCTGCGTCGGCCCCGTCAACGAGGTCGGCCGCCGCGCCAAGGCGACCGCCGCCCGCCTCCTGGCCGCGCTCACCGCCTAGCGCGCGATGTCGACCGTCGACGACCTCCGCCGCGTGATCCGGCGCATCGAGGGCGCCCGCCCGCCGCGGCCCGCCGCCGAGCCCGTCGAGCGCGTGGTCGATGGCGAGCTGCACGACACCGGGCAGGGCGCCATCGTGCGTGTGCGGCGGGAGTATGCGCTGTCCCATCGCCACGGGTCCGAGACGCTGGGGGACGCCGTGACGGCTCCGCTCGAGGTGCTGGCGCGCGCGGCCCGCGTGGACGGTGACCTTGGTGGCGCCGAGGGGCTGCTGTTCCTCGACACGGAGACGACCGGCTTGGCCGGCGGGACCGGCACCTATGCATTCCTCGTGGGAGCCGCCTTCGTCGAGGACGGCCGGGTCGTGGTCGTCCAGCACTTCATGCGCGACTTCGACGACGAGCCGGCGCTGTTGACGGCGCTGGAGCCGTTGCTGACGCGCGCCCGCGGCGTGGTGACCTTCAATGGCGCCGGCTTCGATCTGCCGCTGCTGGAGACGCGCTTCGTGCTCGCGCGCCGGCGCTGGCCATCGGCGCTTCCCCATCTCGACCTGCTCAAGCCCGCCCGTCGGGTGTGGACCGGCTGGCTCACCGATTGCCGGCTGGGAACGCTGGAGAGCGCCGTGCTCGGCCTGGCTCGCGAGGATGACGTCCCCGGCGGCCTCATCCCGATGCTCTACTTCGACTACCTTCGCTCGCGGCGCGCCGCGCCGCTGCGGCGCGTGTTCGAGCACAACCGCGTGGACGTGCTCTCGCTGGTGGCGCTCGTCGGCTGGTTCGGCCGCGCCCTGGCCGGGGCTCGCGTCCGGCCCGAGGAGATGGCCGGGCTCGGGCGGCTATGGGAGCCGTTCGACCTGGAGCGCGCGCTCGCCTGTTATCGCGCCGCCCTCGAGTCGCGGCTGCCCGAGCCCGTCGCCCAGTGGGCGCGCCTGCGCCTGGCGTGGTGGGAGAAGCGCGCCGCGCGCTGGGCGGCCGCCTGCGAGCTGTGGGAAGCGGCGCGCACGCACGAGGCGTTCGATCCGCGCCCCTGGGAAGAGCTGGCGAAGTTCCACGAGCACCGGGCGCGCGATCTCGCCGCGGCGCGCGCCATCGTGGAGGACGCGCTGGGCCTGGCCCGCGCGGCGGGCGCCGCCGGCCGTGTGCTCGACGCCTTCGCCTATCGCCTGCAGCGGCTCAACCGCCGGCTCGAGCGCGACGCCGGGCGCTGCTGACCCGGCCCGCCGCGCCCCGTCTCACGCCACCGGCGTGAGGGCGGGCTTGCCGTCCAGCACGGCCAGGCAGTTGCGCACGGCCAGGGTCGCCATGGCGATGCGCGTCTCGTTCGAGGCGCTGGCGATGTGCGGGGCGAGCGTGACGTTGTCGAGTCCCAGCAGACCCGGATGGACCTTGGGCTCTTCCTCGAAGACGTCGAGGCCGGCGCCGGCGATCCACTGCTCCGAGAGCGCGCGCACCAGGGCCGCCTCGTCAACGACGGGGCCGCGCGCGGCGTTGACCAGGATGGCCGTCTTCTTCATGAGCCGCAGCGTGCGCTCGTTGATGAGGTGCCGCGTGTCGGCGCTGAGCAGCGTGTGGAGCGTGACGAAGTCGGACTCGCGCAGCAGCGTGTCCATGTCGACAGGCCGCGCGTTCAGCTCGCGCTCGGCCGCGGCGTCCGCCCGAACCGTGTCGTAGTAGAGGACCTTCATCCCGAAGCCGAGCCCGCGCCGGGCGACCGAGCGTCCGATCCGGCCGAAGCCCACCACGCCCAGCGTCTTGCCGTGGATGTCGGCGCCCCACAGCAGGTCCCACTTCCAGGCCTTCCACTGGCCGGCGCGCACGTAGCGGTCGGCCTCGACGACGCGGCGGGCGGCAGCCATCAGCAGGGTGAAGGCAAAGTCGGCGGTGGTCTCGGTGAGCACGTCCGGCGTGTTGGTGACGACGACGCCACGCTTCTTCGCCGCGGCCACGTCGATGTTGTTGTAGCCCACCGCGACGTTGGAAACGACCTTCAGGCCGGGGACGGAGAGCACCTCGTCGTCGATCGCCGAGATGATATGGCAGACGAGGCCGCCCTTGCCCTGCAGCCGTTTGATCAGCTCGGCCTTCGGTAGCGCCTGGTCGCTCTCGTTGTAATCGACGGTCACATCGGGCGGGACGACCTGACGGGCCCCAGCCGGCAAAACATTTGAAATCAATATGCTTTTCGGCATTCATGCCCCCCGTGATTTTTCGCTTGATTCTGCCCCAAACGCCGGTAATATTAGCACTCGCTTTTGAGGAGTGCTAACAGGGTATCGAGCACGGCGGCCGGAGGCGGCGCCGGCTACGGACCTCAATCAGTGTCCACCACAACTCAAGGAGGCAGGGGCTCTATGGCGAAGAAGATCCGTCCGCTGCACGATCGTGTCCTCGTCCGGCGCGAGGAAGAGGGCGAGGAGAAGATCGGCGGGATCATCATCCCCGACACCGCGAAGGAAAAGCCGCAGCGCGCGACCGTCGAGGCCGTCGGCGCCGGGAAGATGGACGACAACGGGAAGCGGATCCCACTGGACGTGAAGAAGGGCGACCGCATCCTGTTCGGCAAGTACTCCGGCAACGAGGTCAAGATCGACGGCGAGGACTACCTGATCCTGCGCGAGGAAGACATCCTCGCCATCCTCGAGTAACGACGACACCACCAATCCCCAGGAGGGAATGCATCCATGCCGAAGCAGCTCAAGTTCGACGAGGACGCCCGGGCCAGTCTGCTCAAGGGCGTCAACATTCTCGCGCAGGCCGTGAAGGCCACGCTGGGCCCCAAGGGCCGCAACGTGGTCATCGACAAGAAGTTCGGGAGCCCCACGATCACCAAGGACGGCGTCACCGTCGCCAAGGAGATCGAGCTGAAGGACTCCTACGAGGACATGGGCGCCCAGATGCTGAAGGAGGTCGCCTCCAAGACCTCCGACATCGCGGGTGACGGCACCACCACCGCCACCGTACTGGCCCAGGCCATCTTCCGCGAGGGCCTGCGCAACGTGACGGCCGGCGCCAACCCGATGGGCCTCAAGCGCGGCATCGAGGCCGCCGTGGAGGCCGTGACCGAGGAGCTGAAGAAGCTCAGCAAGTCGACCAAGGACAAGAAGGAGATCGCCCAGGTCGCCACGATCGCCTCGAACAACGACAAGACGATCGGCAGCCTGATCGCCGAGGCGATGGAGAAGGTCGGCAAGGACGGGGTCATCACCGTCGAGGAGTCGAAGTCGGCCGACACCGTGCTGGACGTGGTCGAGGGTATGCAGTTCGACCGCGGCTACCTGTCGCCCTACTTCGTGACCGACGCCGAGCGCATGGAGGTCGTCCTCGAGGACGCCCTGATCCTCATCCACGAGAAGAAGATCTCGGTGATGAAGGACATGCTGCCGCTGCTCGAGCAGGTGGCGCGCTCCGGCAAGCCGTTCCTGATCATCGCCGAGGACGTCGAGGGCGAGGCGCTGGCCACCCTGGTCGTCAACAAGCTGCGCGGCACCCTGCACACCTGCGCCGTCAAGGCGCCGGGCTTCGGTGACCGCCGCAAGGCGATGCTCGAGGACATCGCGATCCTCACCGGTGGCAAGGCCATCACCGAGGATCTCGGCATCAAGCTCGAGAACATCAAGCTCGAGGATCTCGGCAAGGCGAAGAAGGTGGTCGTGGACAAGGACAACACCACGATCGTCGAGGGCGCCGGCAAGTCGTCCACCATCGAGGGCCGCATCAAGCAGATCCGCGCCCAGATCGAGGAGACGACGAGCGACTACGACCGCGAGAAACTGCAGGAGCGGCTGGCCAAGCTGGCCGGCGGCGTGGCGGTGATCAAGGTCGGTGCCGCCACCGAGACCGCCATGAAGGAGAAGAAGGCCCGCGTCGAGGACGCGCTCAACGCGACCCGCGCCGCGGTGGAAGAGGGCATCGTGCCGGGCGGCGGCGTGGCGCTGCTGCGCTGCTCCAAGGCCGTCGACACTCTCAAGAAGCTCGAGGGTGACGAGAAGGTCGGCGCCATGATCGTCAAGCGGGCGCTCGAGGAGCCCATTCGCCAGATCGTCGAGAATGCCGGCCTCGAGGGCAGCGTGATCGTCGAGAAGGTGAAGGCCGAGACCGTGCCGACCCGTGGCTACGACGCGGAGAGCATGGAGTACGTCGACATGCTCGCGGCCGGCATCATCGATCCGGCCAAGGTGGAGCGGGTGGCGCTGCAGAACGCGGCGTCGATCGCCTCGCTGCTGCTCACGACCGAAGCGCTCATCACCGACATCCCGGAGGACGCGAAGCCTGCGGCCCCGGCGATGCCGCACGGGGACATGTACTAGGCCTCGGAGGGGGACTTCCGTCCCCCTTCCGACGGGCGGCGCGGGCCTGACGGCCCGCGCTCGCCCTGCCTCCCCCTGAGGAGGATGGCGCCGGCGAAGCCGGCGCTCGAAAGCGGAACGATCGAGCGGGTCCTGGTGGAGTCGGAGTGATCGGACGGGCCGGTCGGGTGTGGAGCCGTTGCGATGCGATGGCGCCCGATCGGGCTCGGAATGAATGATGGGGTCGAGTCGGCGCGATGCGCCGACGTCTTCGAGGCCGGCGCGATGTGCCGGCGGCGGCCCGGGTCGGGAGACCGGCCTGGGCCGTATCTATTTCTGGGCGTTGACGTTGCGGGTGGCACGGATGTTTGATACGGTAACGCTTCGCACCTGACGCATCGCGATTCGAGCGTGGTCCTGGGGAGGTGAGTGCACTGCGGCCCTACGAAATTCTGGTCATCGTCGACCCGCGTCCCACCGATGAAGAGGTGGCCGCCCTGCTGACGCAGCTGGACGGGCAGATCAAGACGCTGGGCGCCGACGTCGCGAAGATGGAAAACTGGGGGAAGCGCCGGCTCGCGTACGACATCCGCAAGCAGCGGGAAGGCACGTACGCGGTCTTCGAGGTTTCAGCCGAGCCCGCCATGGTGAAGGAGTTCGAGCGGCAGCTCCGCCTCAACGAGCAAGTGCTGCGATTCCTCTCCACCCAGGTCCCGATCCGCAAGAAGGCTCGGCCGGCGAAAACTCCTGAGGTCCTCGAGGAGGTCGGTGGATGATGAGCCTGAACAAAGTTCTGCTGATCGGGAATCTGACGCGTGCACCGGAGCTGCGCTACACCCCGAGCGGAACTGCCGTGGCCGATCTCCGGCTGGCGGTGAACCGCAACTACTCCACCCAGAGCGGCGAGAAGCGCGAGGAGACGTGCTTCCTCACCGTGGTGGTGTGG
>JBKPRI010000320.1:0-23494 GCA_046734515.1 Candidatus Methylomirabilota bacterium
TCGGCGTAGCCGGGCGTGGTGTTCATCGTCATGTCGAAGTCGTGGGCGATCCAGCGCTTGATCCACACCGCGTACTCGACGTTCTCGATCTCCATGTTGATGCCGATGCGCTTGAGCTGCTGCGCGATCACCGGCGCGCCCGAGACCATCGTCGGGAAGGTCGGGATCACCGAGCACTTCACGGTGAAGCCGCCCGCCTGGCCGGCCTCGGCCATCAGCTTCTTGGCTTTTTCCACGTCCGGCTTGTAGTACTTCATCCACTGCTCTTCCGGCAGCTGCCACTGCTTCATCGGCCCCGTGCAGGGCGCGGTGAGGCGGCCGAAGCCGGCGGTGGCCACGCGCATGACCTGCGAGCGATCGACCGCCCACGAGATGGCCTGACGCACGCGCACGTCCTTGAGCGGACCGCGATTGCAGCTGATGTTGAGGTAGTCGTAGCCCAGGCGCGACGAGCGATAGCCCGTCAGCGACTTCTCGTCCTTGAGCAGGTTGTAGTTCTTGTTGTCCTCGATGAAGGCGTGGTGGATCTGGCCCGTGCGCAGCGCGGCCACGATGTTGGCCTCGTCGGGGATGACGCGCAGGATCAGCTTGTCGGCGTGCGGCGCCCCCTTCTTCCAGTAGTTCGGGTTCTTCCGGAACACCATCTGCTGCTCGACCTTCCAGTCCTCCAGGATGAAGGGCCCGGTGCCGTTGGCGGCCTTGTTGAGGTCGCCGTGCTTCGTCACCCCGGCCTCGTTGACGATGAAGCCCCAGAAGCCGCCCAGCGCAGCCGTGAGCGCGGCGAACGGCTCCTTGGTGATGAACTTCACCTGGTACTTGCCCGCCGGCTCCACCTTGTCGACCGCGTTGAAGTCGGAGCGACCGGCCTGCGACTTCTCGAGCAGGCGGTCGAACGAGAACTTCACGTCGGCGGAGGTGAACTCCTGGCCGTCGTGGAACTTCACGCCCTGGCGCAGCTTGAACGTCCACGTGAGGCCGTCGGGGCTGGTCTGCCACGACTCGGCCAGCTCGGGCACCAGCGTCATGTCGGGCTCGAAGCGCACGAGCTGGTTGTACATCAGCGGCGAGCGGCGGCTGCGCGAGAGCGCCGGCACCAGCGAGGGATCGAGGCCGGTGGCCTCGGTGGTCTGCGCGGAGATGAGCGTGCTCCCGCCCTGGGCGCGCACGACGTGCGGGAACGAGAGGGCGCCGAGCGTGGCGCCACCGGCGGCGAGGAACTGACGACGGGTAACGCGTGAGCTCATATCTTCTCCTTATTGAAGGGGCACCCTAGCAGGGTTCCCCCTTCCCCTCCTGTTTTATGCATTGGGATCGAGCACGTCGCGCAGGCCGTCGCCGATCAGGTTGAAGGCGAGGACGGCCACCATGATGGCGACGCCGGGAAAGACCGAGATCCACGGCGCGGTCTCCAGATACGTGCGGCCCTCGTTCAGCATGTTGCCCCACGAGGGCACCGGCGGCTGGGCCGAGAGGCCCAGGTAGCTCAGCGAGGCTTCGATGAGGATCGCCTGCGAGAAGGCGACGGTCCCCTGCACCACGAACGGCGACACCACGTTGGGCAGCAGGTGCTTGAGCGCCACCACCAGCTTGGGCGCGCCCAGCGCGCGCACCGCCTCGATGTATTCCTTCTCGCGCTCGGCCAGCACGGGGGCCCGCATCACGCGCACGAACAGTGGCGTGTAGACGATGGTGATGGCCACCACGGCGCTGTTGATGCCCGGCCCGCGCATGGCCGCCACGCCCACGGCCAGCAGCAGCCCGGGGATGCTGAAGAACACGTCCATCACCCGGTTGATGGTGTTGTCCCACGCGCCGCCCGCGTAGCCGGCGATCATCCCCAGGGTGCCGCCCGCCAGCATGGACAGACTGATGGAGGTCACCGCCACGTAGAGCGACACGCGGGCGCCATAGATGACCCGGCTGAGCACATCGCGGCCGAAGCGGTCGGTGCCGAAGAGCGCGGCCCCGGTCGGGCGCGCCTCGATCAGGTCGAAGTTCTGCTCGTCAGGCGGATGGGGCGCGATGGCCGGCGCACAGATCGCCATGAGGACGATCGCCAGCGCGACGACCGCGCCCACGACCGCCACGGAGCTGCGTGCAACCCGCCGAAGCGCTTTCGTCGCCACCCTTGCAGGGCAGGAGCGTAGGCGGCGGCCCGCCGGGTGTCAACCGCCGTGGTACAAGAGAGCCCCATGGACGACCTGCTGATTCGCGGCGGCCACCTGATCGACGGCACCGGGGCAGCCGGGCGCGACGCCGACGTGAGCATCCACGGCGGGCGCGTCGTGGCGCTCGAAGCGCGCTCGGCGCGGCCGGCCCGCCGGGTGATCGACGCCCGCGGCCAGATCGTCGCGCCCGGCTTCATCGACATCCACACGCACTCCGACTTCACGCTGCCGCTCAACCCGCGGGCGGAGTCGAAGATCCGCCAGGGCGTCACGCTGGAGGTCGTCGGTAACTGTGGCTTCTCCGCCGCGCCCGCCCTGCCCGGTCGCGCGGAAGTGCTGCGCGAGTACCTGGCCTCGAGCGCGCCGTGGCTGCCGTTCGTGGAGACCAGCTTCGCGGACTACGTGGCCGCGTTCCCGGCGACCGCGGTCAACGTCGTGCTCCAGGTCGGCCATCACACGCTGCGCATCATGACGGCGGGCATGGAGGCGCGGCCCGTGACGGCGGACGAGCTGGCCGCGATGGAGCGGCTGCTCGGCGAGGCGCTGGCCGCGGGCGCGTGGGGCCTCTCCTCGGGGCTCTTCACCGCGCCCGGCTGCTACGCCGACGCGGGAGAGATCCACGCGCTCGCGCGCGTGCTGCGGCGACACGGGGCCGCTTACGCCTCCCACATCCGCGACGAGGCCAACCACGTCGAGGCCGCCGTGGCCGAGGCGATCGCGGTCGCCGAGGTCGCGGGCGTGCACGTGCAGATCGCGCACCTCAAGCTCTCCGGGGTGGACAACTGGGGCGGCGCCAAGCGCCTGCTCGACACCATCGGCGCGGCACGGCGCCGCGGCGTGCCGGTGGACTGCGACGCCTACCCCTACGACACCGCCACCAATCCGCTGCGCAACCTGCTGCCGCGCTTCATCATGGAGGGCGGCATCCCCGCCATGCTCGAGCGCCTCGGCCGCCGCCAGGTGCGCGAGCGCCTGCGCGCGGAGATCGCGCGCGAGGGACTGACGAATTTCGGCCGCATTCCCTCCTGGGACGTCGTGCGCGTGGCCGTCTCGCCGCATCTGCCGCAGGAGGCCGGCCGCACGCTCGGCGAGCTGGCGCGGCGGCGCCGCGTAGATCCGCTCGACGCCGTGTGCGACTTCATCGTGGCCGACCGCGGCGAGACGCGGATCCTCATCACGTCCATGAATGAAGCGGACGTGCGGGAGATCAGCGCGGCGCCATGGGTGACGATCGGCTCCGACGGTAATGCGCTCGCCACCGCGGGCGTGACGAGCCAGGGCAAGCCCCACCCGCGCTACTACGGCACTCACGCGCGCGTGCTCGGAGCGTACGTGCGCGAGCTCGGCCTGCTGACGCTGCCGTCCGCCATTCACAAGATGACCGGCGCCTCGGCCGCAGCCCTGGGCCTCCGTGATCGGGGCGTGCTGCGCGAGGGCGGCTGGGCCGACGTCACCGTGTTCGACCCCGCCCGCATCGGCGAGCGCGGCACCTACGACGAGCCGCACCAGTACGCGGTCGGCGTCTCCACGGTGGTGGTCAACGGCGAGGTCGTCATCGACGGCGGCGACCACACCGGCGCATTACCGGGCCGCGTGCTACGCCGGTCGCGGCCGGCGGCGTGACCTACGCGTGTGCGTTCTGCGGCGAAGAGAACGACACCCTCGTCGACCCCAGTGCGGGCCGCCGCCAGACGTACACGGAGGACTGCACGGTCTGCTGCCGGCCGAACCTGCTCACCGTCACCCTGGACCGGCAGGGCCGGGCGCGAGTGGAGGCCAGTCAAGAATACGAGGCCTGAGAGGGAAGCAAGCCGGCGCGGACCATGACGCAATCGAACTCGATCACGCGCCCCGTCGGCTCATCGCGCGAGACCGGGAAGAGGCCGGTCAGCTCGAAGCCCGCTGACTCGTAACACGCGATCGCCTCCGCCATTCGCGGCATGCCCGTGTAGAGGGGGATGGCCGCCACTTCGGATTGGAGCCCCACGATTCCGTTGACCCAGCGGCCGAGGCCCGCAAAGACTTCCAGGTCGTAGCCCTGAGTGTCCATCTTGAGGAAGCAGCGAGGCGGCGGACCGTCGCCGAGCAGCTCGTCCAGCACACTCTCGAGCCGCCGCACGGGAATGCGCTCGCGTCGTTCGATCTCGACCGCCGGCCCGAAGCGCCGGCCGGCGAAGGCGGCCGGCTCACGGAACGACGTGAAGACATCGTGACGGGCGACGTGGAGCTCGGCGGTGCCGTCCTCCCGGCCCAGCGCGATCGAGTGCACGGTCCAGGCGGGGTCGCCGGCCGCCGCCTGTCGAAGCCGCGCTGCCGGAGCGGGCGCCGGCTCGAAGGACAGCAAGCGGCCGCGATACCCCGAGTGGCGTAGCTCCGTGCCGTACTGCCCGACGTTCGCGCCGACATCCAGGACGCAGTCGATGGCGTAGCGCTCGAAGAGGCCGCGCAGATGGTCGTTCACCAGCACATCGGACGCGACCGCACGACGCGTGCGACGGTCCATGAAGATCAGTCTGCGCTCGCGGCCGGGCACCCGCACCGCCTCGAGACCGACCACCCCGAGGGCTGCCCGGGCCAGGCGAGCGGCCAGAGGAAACAAGCGGAGTCCCATACCAAGCCTGCCATGAGGCTACCAGCGTTTTGTCGGTTCTTCGCTGGCATGCGCGGTGCATTCGTAGACCTCCGGAGGACGCCGATGCTCCACTATGCGCTGCTCTTCCTACTCGTGGGTCTCGTGGCGGGCGCGCTGGGGGTGACCGGAGTCGCCGCGGTCGCCGGCCAGATCGCCTGGGTCCTGTTCGTGATCGCCATCGTGCTCTTCGTCGTCCACGCCGCACGCGGACGCCGCTGGAGCCATCGAGCTTGACGTGGTGATGGGGGGCCGACGTGGCCCCCCATTCTCAGATCACCGCCAGGTGCACCACGCGGCCCTCGTAATCGAGGGCTGCACCCCGGAAATCGGTCGTGCGGAACTCGAAGAGCTGACCCACTCCGGCATTCCCTCGGGCCGCGCCGCTTGCCGTACCCGCCATCGCCAGCACGCCTCGCGCACGCTTGCGCAGCTCGTCGTCCGACGCGCCGGCCTGCGGCGTGCGCCCGTACGCCTCGAGGGCATGGGCGCGGAGGAGCTTGCGCCACTCGCGCGCGAACAGGTCCGCACTCAGAAAGGCGTCGAGCGCGGCGATCTCCTGGCCGATCACGACCATCGCGCCGACGGCGCCGGGCGCCGCGCGCTCGTCGACGGCGCGCTCGACGTCGTCGAGCCGCCGGCGCACCTCGGGTGCCTCGTAGGCCAGAGCGAGGCTGCCGCTCGGCGCGGGCGACAGTCCCTGCGCGCGGACGGAGCGGTCGACCTCGGCCCAGACACGACCCTGCTCCTCCTTGTCCAGCAGCTTGCGGCGCAGCGAGGGCTGGGCCACGTAGGCCTTGCTCTCGAACTCCTTGCGGCCGCCGCTCCACCGCCCCTGCTCCACGCAGTACACCGACAGCGAGCGCGGCCCGCTCAGCGGCGGCAGCAGGATGTCCTCGCGCAGCACGCGATTCTGCTTGCCGCCCACGAGGATCTCGCCGGCCAGCAGGAGCACATGGGCCTTGCCGCGGTTGTCGACGATCAGCTCGGGCACCGTGGCGCTGCCGCGCTCCGTGATGAGCAAGGCGCCGCTTGTCTGGGCCTCGTCCAGCGTGGCGATGCTCGGCCCCGCGCCCGGCTCGCCCCCGTGCAGCCACACCACGGCGAGCGCGCCGTGGCGCATCACCGTGCGCGGCTGGACGGAGGACGAGAAGCGCTGGAGCGCTGACGAGCCGGGTCCCGCGGCGGCGCTGCGGGGAACGGTCAGCGCGGCCGTCGCGGCGAGCCCGGCGAGGCGCAGGAAGCTCCGTCTGGTGGTGGTCATGGTGTCCCCTCCTGCCGGCTTAGACCGGACGAGGCCGCGAAAGTTCCGCTAGAC
This sequence comes from Candidatus Methylomirabilota bacterium, assembly GCA_046734515.1. Lineage (GTDB taxonomy): Bacteria > Methylomirabilota > Methylomirabilia > Rokubacteriales > CSP1-6 > AR5. Next base: position 6,116 of record JBKPRI010000320.1, read on the forward strand.
TGCCGGGGCCGTGGATGGCCTGGTCCTGGATGAAGGCTCACCGCTGTTCGAGACGCTGGACGCGCTCGCGCGCGAGGCGCGCCTGGTGTTCTTCGCGGGGCTGCCGGGCACCGGCAAGAGCCTGCTGATCCACCAGCTCGCCCACCTCGCCCACGCGCGAGGCCGGCGCATCCACCTGCTGCAGTGGGACGTGGCGCGACCGGTGTTCGAGGCGAGCCGCGCGGGGCGCCGGCATCCCCAGGTTCAGGGCGTGACCCACGGCGTCATCCGGCTGGCCGTCGGGCGGTGGGCGCGCGAGGCCGTCGCGCGCTGGAGCGCGCGCCATCCGGGGCTCGATCATCTGCTCATCGGCGAGACACCGTTCATCGGGCACCGGCTCATCACGCTGGCGCGCACGGCGAACGATGCCGCGGAGCCGGTGCTGGCGGCGGCGAGCACGCGCTTCGTCATCCCGGTGCCGTCGCGTGCGCTGCGCGAGCATCTCGAGGGCGAGCGCGAGCGGCGGGCGCGCGCGCCGCGCCATCCTCGCGAGCGCGAGGACGCCCCGCCCGCGGTGCTCCGCGCGCTGTGGCGGGAGCTCCACGATGTGGCGGGCACGCTGGGCATCGCCGCGGGGCGCGGCGACGTACCGTACGACCCCGAGATCTACCGGCGCGTGTACGAGCGGCTACTGGTGCATCGCCATGCCGTGGCGCTTGCCGTCGACACGGTGCTGCCGATGTCAGCGATGTCGGCCTACGACTTCAAGGCCGCGACGTCCGACGTGCTGCCGACTGACGAGGAAGCGAGCTGGCTCGTCGAGGACACTGAGGCGCGCTATCCCCACGCCTCGCTGCTCGACATCGAGCTTGCCGACTGGCATAGAGTCTAGGACATGGACAAGGGACGACAGCTCCGCTCGACCGTGCGGAAGGACAACATCCTCGAGCTCTCGCTGGTCACCGTGGCCACCCCGGAGCCGAAGCCCGAAGAGGTCATCGTCCGGATCGAGGCCTCTCCGCTCAATCCGTCCGACCAGGGCCTCCTCTTCGGCGGGGCCGACCTGAGCACGGCCCGGGCATCCGGCACGCCCGACAACCCCGTGGTCACCGCGAGCATCCCGGCGGCCGCGATGAAAGGGCTCACGGCGCGGCTGGATCAGGCGATGCCCGTCGGCAACGAGGGCGCGGGTGTCGTCGTCCGGGCCGGCGCATCGCCGGCGGCCCAGGCCCTCATGGGAAAGACGGTCGGCATCATCGGCGGCGGAATGTACGCGCAGTACCGGTGCGTCAAGGCCGGACACTGCCTGGTGTTCCCCGAGGGCACCACGCCGGCGGAGGGCGCGGACTGGTTCGTCAACCCCCTGACCGCGCTGGGAATGGTCGCCACCATGCGCGCCGAGGGCCACAAGGCGCTCGTCCACACGGCGGCCGCGTCGAACCTCGGTCAGATGCTCGTCAAGATCTGCCTCAAGGACGGTGTGCCGCTGGTGAACATCGTCCGGAGAGCCGAGCAGGCGAAGATCCTCCAGAAGCTCGGCGCCACGCACGTGTGCGACTCGAGCTCGCCGACGTTCATGGAGGAGCTGACGGATGCGCTCGCGGCCACCGGCGCCACCGTGGCCTTCGACGCCGTCGGCGGCGGCAAGCTGGCGGGCCAGATCCTCACCGCGATGGAAGCCGCGCTCAACCGGACGGCCAAGGAGTACAGCCGCTACGGGTCCACCACGCACAAGCAGGTCTACATCTACGGCGGCCTCGATCGTGGCCCGACCGAGTTCACCCGCACCTTCGGCCAGGCCTGGGGCATGGGCGGCTGGCTGCTCACGCCGTTCCTACAGAAGATCGGCGGCGAGGCCACCCAGAAGCTCAGGGAGCGCGTCGCCGCCGAGATCAAGACGACCTTCGCGAGCACCTACACCAAGGAAGTCTCGCTGGCCGGCGCGCTCGCCCTCGACGAGATCGCCGTCTACAGCAAGCTCGGCACCGGCGCCAAGTACCTGATCAACCCGGCCCGGTAGTCTAGCGCTTCGGACGTGGCGCGGCCGCCGCGCCCAGCGTGCTCTGGAGCATGTTGCCGAGCACGCCGGATTCCGTCCCCAGCGGAAGCACGGCGATCTGGACCTTGGACGCCAGCTCCCGGTTCACGAGATAGGCCGCGTAGGCCGGGTTCTCTGCCGTGAGAGTCGCGAGCGCTTTCTCCTTGTCGATCGCCACCTGATCCAGCTGCCGCTGCTTGTCGACGTCGACCCGGTTCAGATCCTGGCGGCGCTGGACCTCGGCCTTCGTCCGGCGGTCGAGCACGCGCGCCTCCGTTTCCGCCCGGGCCACCTCGCTCAGCCGCCGCTTGTCTTCCGCCTGGGCGTTGATCTCGGCCACCCGGCCCTCGGCCCGAGCCCGCTCCACGCGCACCTGGCCTTCGGACTGCGCCTGCGCCTGGGCGGCCTTGGCTTGCTCGAGATCGATGGCGCTCTTCTCACGAACCCGCAGGAGCTCCAGCTCCTTGGTGGCCGTCACCTCGAGGGCGTCCGTGAAGCTCTTGGGGAAGAGCATCTCGGAGAGAATGACTTCCTTGATCCGGATGCCGGGTTCGGCCAGCTTCGCCGCCATGGCCTCCTTCATCTCCTGGACGAACTTCTCGCGCTCCGGTCTGAACACCCCGGCGACCGAGGAATAAGCGTTGGCCACCTTGCCGGCGACCTCCCGCGACTTGGCGTCGAGCACCAGTGCGGCGTAGCGGGCCGGATCGGGGAACTGGCTCGTGAACGCGCGCTCATCCTCGATTCGCCAGCGGATGGACACCGAGAACGCGAGCGGCACCCCGTCGCCCAGCCGGATCTCGCGGAGCTCCGTCTGATGGATGTGATCGCGCCGGGCCACGTCAGGCCCTCCGCAGCCTCCTACCGCCAGAGCCATGACGACTGCCGACAGCGCAACGAGCGTGAGCTTTCCTCTGAGCATCGCCGCCTCCTTTTTCTCGCGACATCGCGCGAGCGACGGCGGAGACGGGCAATGGACGTGCCACGCCGGCTACATCGGGATTTCCAGCACTTCGAGTATCACGGGCGCGGGGTGTCCCCGCATCCCCGCGCGGGTCGCGGGGACGCCCCGCGGCGTTGCTCAGCGCGCGCGCGTGGCGTTCGTGTAGCCGGGCATGCGGCCTTGCTCCCACACGTGCTTGCGCGCGACGTCCTCGTTGAGGTTGGCGCCCCAGCCCGGGCGCGTGGGGATCACCAGCTCGCCCTTGTCGATCACCGGCGGGTGGTCGACCAGCTCGTCCTTCCACGGCACGTCATCGATGTCGATCTCCATGATCCGGACGTTCGGCGAGCAGGCGCAGAGGTGCGCGGAGTGGAGCGTGGAGAGATGGCTGTAATAATTGTGCGGCGCCACGTTGAGCTCGTAGCTCTCAGCGAGCTGGGCCACCGCCCGCGACGGGCCGAAGCCGTTCCACGGCACGTCGATCATGACGACGTCCATGGCGCGCGCCTCGAAGTAGGGCCGGTACTCACGCAGGCCATAGAGGTTCTCGCCCGAGCAGATCGGGATCGAGGTCGCGTCCTTCACCTCGCGCAGCCCGCGCTCGTCGTACATGTCGACCTCGACCCACATCATGCCCAGCCCCTCCAGCGCCTGGCAGATGCGCTTGGCCGCCTCCGGCTTGAAGTTGAAGTTCAGGTCGAGGGCGATGCCGACCTTCGGCCCCACCGCCTTGCGGAAGGTGCCGAGCAGCGTCTGGATGTGCTCGATCATCTCCGGCGTCACGTTCTGGTCAGTGGTCCCGAGCCCGCCGCCGAAGCCGCCGAAGTGCACGCGCGCCGGATCACCCGGGTAGACGATATTGGTCTTCAGCGCGCGGAACCCGCGGCGCACGACCTCCTCGCCCAGCTTGGCGACGTCGTCCATGGTGCGCAGAGGCGGCACGCCGATGAGCTCGTACGAGCGCGCGCGCGACGTGCCGCAGTGCGACCAGTACACCATCTGCCGCTCCCGCACGGGTCCCCCGAAGAGCTCGTAGACCGGGACGCCGAGGGCCTTGGCCTTGACGTCCCACAGCGCCAGCTCGATCCCCGCGATGGCCTTGGCGGCGATGCCGCCCTTGGACTGCCGCGACATCCGATACATGTCCCAGTAGCGCATCTCGACCGGCCGCGGGTCGTGCCCGACCAGGACGGCCTCGAAGTCTTTCACGGTGGCCACAACGCCGTAGGGATTGCGCCCATCGGAGCACTCGCCATACCCCGTGAGGCCGCTGTCGGTGCGCACCGCCACGAACTGCCACGGCCGCCAGCCCGCATCCACGACGAAGGTGTCGATCCCGGTGATCTTCACGGTCCCCTCCTTGGGTTTCAGCGGCAGAGGGTACCCCCGTTCGCGCTCGCGGGCTCTGCTAGAATTCGCCCACCATGAAGCTGAGCGTCGAGTTCCCCAGCGTCTCCTACCGCGAGGGCCCGGCCGGAATCTTGAAAATGGGCAAGGCCATCGAGGAGATCGGCTACGACCATATCGACATCTTCGACCACGTGGTCATGGGGCACCCGATCGCCGGGCGGCCCCCGGGGCCGTACAACGCGGCGATGCCGATCCTGGAGCCGTTCGTCACGCTCGGCTATCTCGCCGCGGCCACCACCCGCGTGACGATGGGCACCGAGGTGCTGGTGCTGCCGCAGCGCGAGCCGACGCTGGTGGCCAAGCAGGTGAGCACGCTGGACACGCTCTCGGGCGGCCGCATCCGCCTGGGCGTCGGCGTGGGGTGGCAGGAGTCGGAGTACGAGGCGCTCGGCGAGAACTTCCACGATCGGGGCGCGCGCATGGACGAGGCGATCGCGCTGCTGCGCACGTACTGGACCGACGCGCATGTCAACTACGCCGGCAAGCACTACCGCGCCAACGAGATGGCGATGGAGCCCAAGCCGCCACAGGCGGGCCGGCTGCCCATCTGGGTCGGCGGCGCTTCCGAGGCCGCGCTGCGCCGCGTGGGGCGGCTGGGTGACGGCTGGCTGGCCAGCCGCGTGACCGACGCGGCCGACGCCAGGCGCGCCATCGAGACGATCCGCCGTCACGCCGAGGCGGCCAGGCGCGATCCGGCGGCGATCGGTCTGCAGAGCATGGTGGCGCCGCCGCCGCGCGACGCCGAGGGCAAGCGCTTCTACGCCGAGCACGACCGCGTGGTGGCGCGCGCGGTGGAGCTGCAGCAGATGGGCTTCCAGTGGATCGCCATCAACGCGACGGCGATCTTCCAGGCGGGCGCGCGCTCGGTCGACGCCATGGCCGAGCAGCTGGCCGCGCTGCACGGCAAGCTGCGGAAGGCGGTCGGCTGATGCAGCCGCTGACGCTCGGCCGCCTGCGCGTCTCCGCCGTCGTCGAGCGCGCCGGCCCCACACGGCCCACCTGGCTCCTGCCCGACGCCACGCCCGAGGCCGTCGAGCGCCACCGCGAGTGGCTGGCCCCGCACTTCATGGACGACAAAGGGCGCTTCCTGCAGTCGATCCACGCCTTTGTCATCCAGGCGCCGGGCTTCACCGCGCTGGTGGACACATGCGTCGGCAACGACAAGGACCGCGGCGGCCGCGCGCCCTTCCACATGATGCAGACGACGTTTCTCGACGACCTGAAGGCGGCCGGCGTGGCGCCGGAGTCCGTGGACCTCGTCGTCTGCACGCACCTGCACGTCGATCACGTCGGCTGGAACACGCGCCTGGATGGCGGCCGCTGGGTGCCGACGTTTCCTCGCGCGCGGCATCTCTTCGCGCGCCGCGAATGGGAGCACTGGTCGAGCGAAAACGAAGACGACACCAAGCGGATCATGGCCGACAGCGTCACCCCGGTGCTGGACGCCGGGCTGGCCGACCTGGTGGCCATGGATCACCGCGTCTCCGACGAGATGTGGTTCGAGCCGACGCCGGGCCACACGCCCGGCCACGTGAGCGTGCGGCTCGCCTCCGGCGGCGCCGAGGCCGTCATCACCGGCGACCTCATGCATTGCCCTGTGCAGGTGGCCGAGCCCGACTGGTGCAGCCACTTCGACTCCGATCCCGAGCAAGCGCGCAAGACCCGGCGCGCGTTCTGCGAGCGGTACGCCGACACGGCGGTGGCCGTGCTCGGCACCCACTTCCATCACCCGACGGCCGGTCGCATCGTCCGCCACGGCAGCACGTGGAGGTTCGTCATTTAAAGGAGGCCCGTCATGGCCCGTGCGTACAACGTCATCGACGCCGACGGTCACGTGCTGGAACCGATGGACCTGTGGGAGAAGTACATCGATCCCGCCTTCAGGGCGCGCGCCCCGAAGCTCGTGATCGACACGGACGGCAAGGAGCGGCTGCTCGTCGAGACCCAGGTGCTCGGCAGCTCCAAGGGCTTCGGCGTCATCGGCGCCATCGGCTCGCGCGACACCGAGATGGACGACGGTGAGATGTCGTACGCCGACGGCCGCCCGGGCGGGTTCGACCCGCACAAGCGCATCCCCGACATGGATCTGGACGGCATCGACGCGGCGTTCCTGTACCCGAGCGTCGGCCTCTTCGCCGGCGCCGTGAAGGACCCCGAGCTGGCGGCCGCGATGTGTCGCGCCTATAACCGCTGGCTCGCCGACTACTGCCGGCCCTACCCCGACCGGCTCTTCGGCGTCGCCATGCTGCCGATGCAGTCGATCCCGCTCGCCATCGAGGAGATGCGCTACGCCCGCAAGGAGCTCGGCATGCGCGGCGGGTTCCTGCGGCCCAATCCCTACAACGACAAGGTGCTGCACCATCCCGACTACGAGCCGTTCTGGACGGCGGCCGAGGAGCTCGACTTCTCCATCGGCCTGCACGAGGGCGCCAGTGGCGGCATGCCGCAGGCGGGCGTCGACCGCTTCGCCAATCGCGGCGCCAAGCACATCGTCTCGCACACCGTCGAGATGATGCTGGCCGCGATGAGCGTGATCTGGGAAGGCGTGTGCGACCGTCATCCGCGCCTGCGCATCGCGTTCCTGGAATCGGGCGGCGGCTGGATCGCCGGCTGGCTCGATCGCATGGACCGGCACTTCGACGACAAGGGCTTCAACGACTCCGGCCTCTCGATGCGTCCGAGCGAGCTGTTCCAGCGCAACTGCTGGATCTCGTTCGAGCCGGTCGAGCGCAGCCTCAACGTGCTGGCCGACTACATCGGCCCGCACAAGATCCTGTGGGCCACCGACTATCCGCATCCCGACGGCTTCTTCCCCGGCGCCCCGAAGATGATCGCCGACCGCCCGGAGCTGTCGGCGAAGACGAAGGCCGCGATCCTCGGCGGCGGCGCCCGCGGGTTCTACAAGCTCGACTGACACGCGAGGCCATGACCCAGAAAAAGCCCGTCGGCAAGACGTGGGAGTCGTTCATCGAGCAGCAGATTCGCGAGGCGATGGAGGAAGGCGCCTTCGACAACCTCCGGGGCAAGGGTCAGCCGATCCCCGACCTCGGGCGCGAGTACGATCCCGACTGGTGGGCGAAGAAGCTCATCGAGCGGGAGAAGGTCTCGGTGATGCCGCCGGCCCTGGCGCTGCGGCGGGACGTGGCGCAGGCGCTGGAGCGGCTGCCGCGGATGCGGGATGAAGCGGAGGTGCGGCGGCTGCTCGACGGCCTCAACGCGCAGATCCGCAAGCTGAACGCGACGATCGCCGAGGGGCCGCCGACCAATCTGGCGCCCCTCGACGTCGACGCGCTCGTGCGGGAGTGGCGAGCCGGCGCTACTTCGCGCTGACGATCCGGTCCCAGAGCTCGCCGTACTGCTGCTTGTACGACGGCCAGATCTTGTCCTCGGCCAGCTTGCGGAACGATGCCACGTCGGCCGCGTTCACCTTCATGCCCTTGGCCTCGAGGATCTCCTTGGCCTTGGCCAGGTTGTCCACGCTCTCCGTCAGCTCGCGCACCTTCTGCTGCGCCTCGCGGCCGACGTCCATGAAGAGCTTCTGCTGCTCGGGCGTGAGGCTCTTCCACACGTCGAGGTTCATGACCAGCAGCGTCGGCCCGTAGTTGTGGAAGGTCATCGAGACGTACTTGGAGACCTCGTAGACCTTGAGCGCGTTGATGTTGTAGATCGGCAGGTCGGCGCCATCGATGACGCCCTGCTGGGCCGCCGGCACCACCTCGCCCCACGGCATCGGCACCGCGCTGGCGCCGAGCCCGTTGACGGTGTCGGCGAACACGCGGCCCTGCTGCACGCGCATCTTGAGGCCCTTGAGGTCGGCCGGCGTGGTGATGGGCTTGCGGTTGTTCCAGAAGTGGCGGAAGCCGTAGTCGTAGAAGTAGATGATCTTGACCTTGTACTTCTGCTGGAACGTCTCGTCGAGCTTCTTGCCGATCTCGCCGTTGAACATCGAGTACGCGTGGTTGTAGTCGCGCACCAGGTAGGGCGTGAGGAACACGCACATCTCGGGGAACACCGTGCAGGCGGCGCCGACGGGGGTGCCGAGCGCGATGTTGCCCGACTTCACCGCGTCCATGATCTCCAGCTCCTTGCCCAGGAGCGTGCCGCCGTGGAACCGCACGTCGAGCGCGCCGTTGGAGCGCTTGGTCACCTCGTCGGCCAGGTACTTGAAGCCGATCGCGCCCGACTCCGGCGGCGGGATGATGTGGGCGAGGTCCAGCTTGCGCGCGCCGGGCTTCGGCTGCGCGGGCGCCGGCTGCGGGGCGGCGGCGAGCACGGTGAGGACGAGAGCGACGGCCACGGACGCGACACTGCGCTGCGCTCGACTCATGAGGGCCTCCTGTCGGCGCCGCCGACGTTCGCGCGAGACGCGTGAGTTGTCAAGCGGCACCCGCCTTGCACACCCGTCTCTGATTCGCACACGAGAAGGGGAAACCGATGGCGATGAATCCGTTCCGGGAGCGCGGCATTCCGGTCGAGAAGCAGATTCGCAGCTGGAAGCAGGTGGCGCTGCCGCCCTATCGCAAGCAGGACGTTGACGCCTTTACACGCTGCCGCATCATCCTGATGAACGGCATCGAGATGGAGGCCGGCGTCTTCTCGCACGGCTTCGCGCGGGCCTGCGACGACGTCGATATCAAGGCCACGCTGGCCGCCCTGCGGCGCGTGGAGCACCAGCAGCAGAACACGATCAACTGGCTCAACCCGTCCGATCAGTCGGTGCTGGAGACGACCATCGCCTACGAGCAGGTGGCCATCGAGCTCACCGCGTACCTGGCGCGCACCGAGCCCGACGAATACGTCAAGCAAGCCTTCGACTTCGGCCTGCTCGAGGACTTCGATCATCTCTACCGCTACTCGCAGCTCCTCGACCTGATCCACGGCAAGGATCCCAACGAGATCCTCCAGGGCCGTACCGACGTGCTACCGGCGCGCCCGACCCAGGACCACCACAATCACCCGATGCTGCGCCTGCTGAACCACTACGAGAAGACCCGCGCGCAGCCGCGGTCCAAGGTGAACATCCTCACGCTCATGGCCGGCGAGCAGCAGACGATGAACTTTTACAAGACGGTGGGCAACTTCTACGGCTCGCCGGAAGCGCGCCAGCTCTACGCCGAGATCTCCAACGTCGAGGAGGAGCACGTCACGCAGTACGAGTCGCTGATGGACCCCACGGAGACGTGGCTGGAGAAGTGGGTCCTCCACGAGTACACCGAGTGCGCGAACTATTACACCTGCCTCGAGACCGAGGTCGACCCGCGCATCCGCACCATCTGGGAGCTCTTCCTCGGCTGCGAGCTGGAGCACCTGCGGCTGGCCGGCGAGGCGCTCAAGCGGCTGCAGGGCAAGGAGCCCGAGGAGCTGTGCGGGACCGAGCTGCCGACGCCGGCCACCTTCGAGACGAACCGCGAGTACGTCACCCGGGTGATCCAGGAGCAGTCCGATCTGCGCCTGGTGACCGGCGGCAAGTGGGCGCGCCTGGAAGAGCTGCCGCAAGACTGGTCGAGCTACGCCTACCAGCAGATCGTCGCGGCCGACGGCGCGCCGTCGGAGGCCGTCGTGCGTCTGCGCATGGACGCGGCCGGCGTGGACCTGGTGCGCGCGGCCGATCCCGAGCTGGAAGAGGCCGCCGGCGAGCATCGCAGCGAGTCGCTCGACGAGAACCCCGCGCCCAACACGGCGCCGGCCGAGTACGCCGAGATGGAAACCTTCGAGCGGGACGCCGCGCCGGGCGATCACGGCGACGTGCGGCTGGTGAACCCGGTCGAGGACCCGACGTGGTCGCGGGGGGACGCCGCGCCGGCCAAGCGCGCGCCCAAGCGGAAGGAGCGCTAGCATGCGGGCCACCGAGCTGCTCCGGGACGATCACCGCAAGGTGCACGACATGTTCCTCGAGCTGGAGGCGATGGCGCCCGGCCAGGCCGACGACCGCCAGGCGCTGTGGCAGGAGATCGTGGCGGAGCTGAACGTCCACGCGCAGGCCGAGGAGGCGGCGTTCTATCCGGCCGTGCGCGCGGCCAGCCGCCGCATCGACGATGCCGAGGCCGGGCACCGGCATCTACGGTCGGTCATCGCCGAGGTCGAGTCGTACGATCCGAGCTCCGAGGAGTTCGCGGGCGGCGTGCGCCTGGTCCGGCAAATCGTGCACGCCCACGTCATGGAAGAGGAAGGCGGCATCTTCCTCGACGCCGAGCGGCTCGGGCCGGACGAGCTCGAGCGCCTCGGCGCCGAGCTGGAGCAGCGCAAGCAGGCGCTGCAGGGCGCGCGTCCGCCAGGCGCCCGCGCCGAGGGCCGCGCCGCCGCGCGCACGAAGAAGATCGCCTGATCGGTCGCCGCCAGCGGGCCGCCGCGCGTTTGACAAGCGCAAGGCGGCCCGCTACGATCCGCGCGCCGTGAGCTCGCTCCTCCGCGCCGCGCGCGCGCTGCCCCACGTGGTCATCACCGTGCTCATGCTCGTGGCCATGGTCGACATGCTCGTCGGCGTCTTCCTGCGCTACGTGATGACGTGGGTGTCGGCGCGGTTCGACCTGCCGTCCATCCGCTTCTTCTGGGTCGAGGAGGTCGGCGAGTACGCGCTGGCGTGGCTCACCTTCATCGGCGCCGCCGTCGGCATCCGCCGGGGCACGCACTTCGCCGTGCACATCCTGACCGAGCGCTTCCCGCCCGGCCTGCGCAAGGCGGTGACGGCCGGCCACTATGTGCTGCTGACCGGCTTCGGCGTGCTGCTCGCCTACTACGGCTGGCAGGTGGCCGAGCTCAACAGCCAGTCCTACTCCCCGGCGCTCGATCTCAATCTGCGCTGGCTCTATCTCTCCGCGGTCGTGGGCGGCGTGCTCACGGTGATCTACAGCCTGGCCGGGCTGGTCGACGCCGTGCGGGCGCCGCTGCCGGAGCACTAGCCGTGCTGGTCGGCTCGGTCGTCGTGACGTTCGTCGTGCTCACGCTGCTCTCGCTGCCGATCGTCTTCGCGCTCGGGCTGGCCGGCTTCACCGGCCTGCTCGTCGGCAACTTCTCGCTGACCAAGCTGCCCTCGTCGCTGGTGGCGGGCTCGCAGAGCTGGGTGCTGCTGGCCATTCCGACGTTCGTGTTCGCCGGCAGCCTGATGGAGCGCTGCGGGATGTCCTACGCGCTCGTCGATCTGGCCCGCGCGATGGTGGGCTGGGTGCGCGGCGGCCTCGGGCTCTCGGTGGTGCTGGCCGAGTACTTCTTCTCCGGTATCTCGGGCTCGACCATCGCCGACGTCTCGGCCATCGGCTCCATGCTCACGCCGCCGATGCTGCGCGCCGGCTACAAGCCCGAGCACGCCGTGTCGCTGGTCGCCTCGGCCACGGCCATGGGAATCCTGGTGCCGCCGGCCATCTTCATGATCGTGCTGGGCACCGTGACCGACACCTCGGTGGTGGGCATCTTCCTCGGCGGCTTCATCCCGGCCGCCGTCACCGCGCTCTGCCTGATGGCCGTCATCCTCGTGCAGGCCCATCGCCTGCAGTGGCCGAAGGACGCCAAGCCCACGCGCGCGGAGTTCGTGCGCGCCGGCAAGGCGTCGCTGGTGCCGCTGGTGGTGCCGATCCTCATCGTGCTGGGCTTCTTCTTCGGGATCTTCACCGCCACCGAGGCCGGCGCGCTGGTGGCCTTCTACGCCGTGGCCGCCGCGCTGCTCTACTACCGCAACGTGGCCGTGCGCGAGATGGTCGGGCTGGTGCACGAGAGCGCGCTGCTCACGGCGGCCGTCGTCTTCCTGCTGGCCGTGGCCACCGTCTACCAGTTCCTCATGGGCATGCTCGGCGTGCCCGCCATGCTGGGCGAGATCCTGCAGCCGCTCGAGGGCCATCCGGCGCTGTTCCTGTTCGCGGTCTCGCTCATCGTGATCATGTTCGGCATGGTGCTGGAGGGTCTGCCGGCCGCCGTCGTGCTGGTGCCGGTGGTCTACCCGGTCGCCAAGAAGATCGGCATCCATCCGATCCACTTCAACATCGTGCTGACCGCCGCGGTCGGCATCGGGCTCTTCCTGCCGCCGATCGGTGTGGGCCTGCTCATGGCGCTGCGCTTCGCCAACATCTCGGTCGGCCAGCACTTCCGCGCCTACTGGCCCTACCTGGTCTCGCTGGTGTTCGGCCTCCTCTTGCTGATCGCCTTCCCGGAGATCACCCTCTTCCTGCCCCGTCGCGCGGGGCTGGTGCGCTGAGATGAAGAAGAGCGACGAGCGGATCCTGACGACGCACGTGGGCAGCATTCCCCGTCCGGCCGCGCTCCGCGAGCTGCTCGTCCGCTGGGACCGCGGCGAGCCGGTGGACGAGGCCGCGCTCGCGCGTGAGGCCGAGGCCGCCGTGCGCGACGCGGTGAATCGGCAGCTCGAGGCCGGCATCGACGTCGGCAACGACGGCGAGCAGCCGCGCGCCGGCTTCTCGACGTACGTGGCCCGGCGCATGCGCGGCTTCGGCGGCGCCAGCAAGCGGCTGGCCTCGCGCGACCAGATCGACTTCCCGGACTACGCGGCCATGCTGGCCGACCGCCGGCGCGCCGCCGCCCGCATCAACGACGCGCCGCAGGCCATCGGCGAGGTGCGCTACGAGGACCTCTCCGAGGCCGAGCGCGAGTGCGACATGTTCCAGCGCGCCACCGCGGCGGCCCCGAAGCCGTTCGCGGAAACGTTCATGACGGCCGTCTCGCCCGGCACCTGCGCGACGATCCTGCTCAACGCCCACTACGACAGCCACGAGCGCTACGTGATGGCGCTGGCCCGCGAGCTCCGCAAGGAATACGAGCTGATCCACGCGCGCGGCTTCGTGCTCCAGCTCGACTGCCCCGACCTGGCCATGGAGCGGGTCCGGTTCTTCCAGCACGAGTCGCTCGAGAGCTTCCAGAAAGCCGTCGCGCTGCACATCGAGGCCATCAACCAGGCGATCGTCAACATCCCGGCCGACCGCGTGCGCCTGCACCTCTGCTGGGGCAACTACGATGGCCCTCACGTGCACGACGTGCCGCTGGAGGCCGTGCTGCCGATCGTGCTGCGCGCCCGGGTCGGCGCGCTGTCGATGCCGCTCGGCAACCCGCGGCATCAGCACGAGCACCGCGCGCTGGCGCGTCAGCGGCTGCCCGACGGGATGCTGTTCATACCCGGCGTGATCGACACCACCACCAACTACGTGGAGCACCCCGAGGTCGTGGCCGACCGGCTCGAGCAGATCGTGGCCGCCGTGGGCGACAAGACCCGCGTGATCGCCTCGACCGACTGCGGCTTCGGCACGTTCGCGGGCTCCGAGATGTGCGCGCCGAGCGTGGTGTGGGCGAAGCTGCGCGCGCTGCGCGAGGGCGCGGATCTGGCCAGCCGCAGACTCTGGAGGTAGACGATGGCAAAGCCGGCAATCGGGTTCCTCGGCCTCGGCATGATGGGCGGCAACATGGCGCGCCGCCTCGTCACCAGCGGCTACGCGGTGACCGGTTACGACATCGACCTCAAGCGCATGGAACAGGCCTCCGCGGTCGGCGTGAAGATGGCCGCCTCCCCCGCGCGCGTGGCCGAGACCGCCGAGGTGATCCTGTCGAGCCTCACCGATCCCGCCGCCGTCCGGCGCGCCTATCTCGGCGCGGACGGCGCGCTGTCCACCGTGCGCACGGGCGCCACGCTCATCGACCTGAGCACGATCGATCCCGACACGTGGCGCGAGGTGGCCGCCGCGGCGAAGACGCGCGGGGCCGACTGCCTGGATGCGCCGATCAGCGGCGGCCCGGCGGACGCCGGCAGCGGCGGCCTCGTGTTCATGGTCGGCGGCGAGGACGACGTGGTGGCGCGCGTGCGGCCCGTGCTGGACGCGCTGGCGAAGGAGTTCCACCACGTGGGCCCGCTGGGCAGCGGCTACATCGTGAAGCTCGTCAACAACGTGATGTCGATGGGCAACATGGTGGTCGCCGCCGAGGCCATGGTGCTCGGCGTACGCGCCGGCATGGACCCCGAGCGGCTGTTCGAGATCCTCAAGAACAGCGGCGGGCGCTCGCACCACTTCCTCAAGCGCATGCCGAACGTGCTGGCCGGCGACTTCACGCCGAACTTCTCCATCGCGCTCTCGCGCAAGGACGTCGGCCTCGCGCTGACCATGGCCGCGAGCCTCGGCATGCCGATGCACGCGACCTCGGCGATCCGGCAGGTCTACGAGACGGCGATGGCCAACGGGATGGCGAACCTGGACATGGCCGCGGTCACCAAGCTCTACGAGGCGTGGGCAGGCGTGGAGGTTCGCGCGAAGTAACGGCGGCTACGGCGAGATGCGCTCTTCGCTCGCGGCCCGATAGCTCGACTCGTCGGCCGGCGGCTTCCAGACCGTGACCACGTAGCCGAGGGGCGTCATGCAGTCGGCATAGTCGCGCTCGCGGTTCACCGCGAGCGTGGCCGAGGCGGCCATGCCGCCCACCGAGACGGGCCAGAAGAACGCCCCGGCCACCGCCACCACCGGCCGCCCGAGCTTCTCCGCCCACGTCAGATTCTTGGACGCCGTGCGCTCGCACACGACCAGGTGCTCCTGGATCTGCGCCGGCGTCGTCTTCGCGCGCACCGAGGCCTTTCGCACCTCGACGGAGGCGTCGAGGAGCTGGACGTACACCTGGTAGTTGCGCGCGATCATGCAGGAGGCGAACTCGATCTCGGCCGGAAACCACACGCCCTTGAGCTGGCCGGTGATCGCGGCCTCACACTCGCGGTGATCGCGCTCCGCCGCGCCGTTGGTCTGCTTCAGCAGCGGCTGCGTCGGGATGTTGCGGATCCTCGTCGCGCAGCCCGCCAGGGCCACCACGAGGACCAGCAGGATGACGCACGGCGCCGCCGGGAACCGTCCAGACACGGGGGCTGGGAGGGAGCATCCGGAGTGCCACGGGCGACCCTCGATCCGACGGCCACTTGCCCGTCATTCGCTGAAACCGCGACGACACCCTACGGCAGTTCCCCCCGACAGGCTGGCACGCGGGCAGCCGCTAGAGGACCCGGTAGACGTCCAGCTCCACGCGGCGCGGGCGGCGCGCGGCGGTGGCAATCGCGAGGATCCGATTGAGCCAGGCCAGGCGTGAATCGCCCGTCGTGAAGCGCATCGCGGTGCGGAAGTAATACTCGCCCGGATCGACCTCCTCGCCGCGTGCCAGACGCTCGAGCACCGCCGGCGCGGCCGTCCGCACGCCCTGGCTGCGGACCTCGATGAGCGCGCCGCCCCGCTCGCGCAACGCATAGTGCGCGTCGATGGCGAGCGTGCCGTCGTCCCACTTCACCTGCCAGTCGGCGCCGCCGCTCAGCACCTCGCCGGTGAGCTCCTTGCCCGTGAACGTACCGCCGGTGATGGCGACCACGCGCCGCTCGCCGCCCGGCGCCGGGCCGAGCGAGAGCACCTCGCCGACCTCCGCCGCCACGCGCATGAGCGGCTCCAGGCGAACGGTCACTGCGAGTCGCGCTCGGGAGCCGTGACCGTGGTGCCGCCGTCGACCACCATGATGTGGCCGGTGACGTAGCGCGCGTAGTCGGAGAGCAGGAAGCGCACGGCGTGGCCGATGTCCCAGCCGGTGCCTTCGACCTTCAGCAGCGAGGCGTTCTTGCGGCGCTCGCGCACCGCCTCCGTCATGCCGCGCTCGTAGACCATCGGCGTGTAGACCGGACCCGGCGCCACGCAGTTGACGCGGATTCCTTCCCTGCCGTGGTCCACCGCCATGGCCTGCGTGAGCGCGATCACCGCCCCCTTGGACACCGAGTAGGTCGTGAGCCCGCGCGGACGCAGCGCGGAGATCGACGAGACATTCACGATGGCGCCGCCGCCCTGCCGCCGCATCGCGGGGATGGCGTGCTTGGCGGTGAGAAACATCGTCTCGACGTTGACCTGCATGACGCGCCGCCAGTTCTCCTCGGGCTCGTCCACCACCGACCCGCGGCTCCCGATGCCGACGTTGTTGTCGAGCAGGTCCAGCCGCCCGAAGGTATCGAGCGCCGCCTGCACCATGCGCGCGCACTCGCGCGCCTGGGTGACGTCGGCATCGAGCGCGATGGCCTCCGCACCCTTGGCCTCCTTGATCATCTCCACCGTCCGCTGCGCCAGCGCCTTGTCGAGATCGACCACCACGACGCGCGCGCCGGCCTTGGCCAGCAGGATCGCAGCCGCCCGGCCATTGCCGATGCCGTCCCCCGCCGCGCCGCCGCCGCTCACCACCGCCACCTTGCCCTCGAGCCCCCAGCTATCCGGGACATTGATCGCCATGTCGTCCTCCTGCCTCCCTGACGGCTGGAGCGTATCTCATTTTGGGCATTGACAGGTTTTCGGCCGACACCTGGCGCAAACCCTCCGGTGTCGCCGAAAGGCGCTCCAGCGGCCGCACGATCCGCCGAGACGCGATGTTGCGCCTGATTCTTCGCATGGCCATGTTTCGGGCCTCATCGCCTCACCCCGCGCCTCGCAGACCGTCCCGAAACAACGGATTAAAGTTTTCGCAACGAAAGGAAAACTCATGATCATCGAGATGGACGAGGTGGCGCGGCGTGCCGAGACCGAGGGCCTGGGTGACGAGATCGCGCAGCTCTCGGCCCACATCACGGTCGCCACGGCGCGCCTACTGGGACTCATCGCGGAGTTCGATGCCCTCGGCGGATGGGGGAATGGCTTCCTGTCGTGCGCGCACTGGCTCAACTATCGCGTCGGCCTCGGGCTCCACGCCGCGCGCGAGCAGGTTCGCACGGCCCGCGCCCTCGCTCATCTCCCGCGCATCGCGGACGCCTTCGCTCGCGGGTCCGTCTCGTACTCCAAGGTTCGCGCGCTCACCCGCGTGGCCACGGCCGAGACCGAGGAGCGCCTGCTGACGCTCGCGACGCACGGTACCGCGGCTCACGTCGAGAGCATCGTCAGCGCGTGGCGCCGGGTCGATCGCGCAGCGGAGCATCAACAGACGGTGCAGCGCCTGAGGAGCCGGGCACTTCAGATCTATCCCGACGACGACGGCATGGTCGTCATCCGTGGGCGACTCACGCCCGAGGTCAGTGCTGTGC
>JBKPRI010000321.1:0-20668 GCA_046734515.1 Candidatus Methylomirabilota bacterium
GCCGAACTCAGGTCTCGGTAGAACTAAGTCCCAGCGATGCTGTCCTGTCGAGACCGGTGGCGGCACGGGGGTTGCTCCCTAAAGGGGCATGCATCTTGTTGCACGGGCGGACTCGACGTCTCAGCGTTGGCGATGGCAAATTGTCGACGCGGAGGGCACCGAGATCGTGGCCTCGTCGGAGGACTACGCTTCCGTCGCCGCTGCTCTCGAGGCCGGCCGAACCCGATTTCTTCAAGTCGTACGTCAGCACACCCCCACCGTGACACGGCCTCGCGGCGTGCGTCGCCGCGGCGCCGCGTAATTCGCAGACCGAAGCGCGCCACGCCAGGCCATCGCACTCAGACCCCAACGGGCTTGCAGCCAGCCCGCCTTCGGCCGGTCGATGATATAGGCTTTTAGCGTGGGTATACGTTTCCTCTTGTATTCGCGTCAGAAGCTGCCTACGTAGATCTACCGATGACCGCTCCCTCACACCTGCAGGGGCCTGCCCCGCTCATCCTCATTGTCGACGACGTCGAGGACACGCGGCTGATCTATGCTTCCTTTCTCGAGTACGGCGGCTTTAGGACGGCGACCGCAGGCGGTGCGAAGAAGGCCCTCGAAGTCGCGATGGACGAGCAGCCCAGCGTCATCGTCATGGATTACTCGATGCCCGACGTTGACGGCCTGGGCGCGGCCCGCCTTTTGGCCGCCGAGCCGGCCACAGCGCACATCCCCGTCATCATCATCACGGGGCATATCGACCTCGTGCAGCCCAGCACGGTGAAAACCGCGGGCGCATGTGGCCTGATCCTGAAGCCGTGCTTGCCCGATGTCTTGGAGGCGGAGGTGCGGCGCGTGCTGGGCGGTGACCGCGACTTCCGCGTCGTGCGCGGCACGCCACGGGGACTCGCGTGAGCAGGTCGCCAATGTCCTCTCGGCCTCGCGTCGTCGAGATCACGGCGCGTTCCGCATCCTCCGGCCACACGAGATGTTGCTGCATTTGCCAAGAGGCCGAACATCGTGTCTTAATCGGTCGGTCCGGATAGGGCAAGATTGATGGAGATTCCGAGGCGCGCTGACGATTTCTTTTCGGGCCTCCCCCCCGAACAGATCAAGACCGCCGATGTTGCCGCCTCCTGGTCAACTGACGATCGGACGCGGCACCTCGAACGTGTCCCGTTGTTTAATGGATGTTCCGAAGCGGAGCTTCGGCAGATCGCGGAGATCTCCACCATCGTGGAGGTGCCAGCAGGGACCCTGGTCACGGAGATCGGGGCACCTGGTGACTCTTTCTTCTTCATCATCGATGGGCGCGTATCGGTGCAGACACCGGTCGGCCTCGTGACGCCGTTGTCTCCAGGAGACTTCTTCGGCGAGATGAGCCTGCTTGACGGCGAACCGCGGTCGGCGACGGTCACCGCAGTCACCGATCTCCGACTACTGGTTGTCGACCGACTTCACTTCTGGCGTCTGTTGCATGAGACACCAGACCTCGTCAGGAGCATCCTGGGGGTACTGTCCCGCCGCGTGCGGCGGCTTGAGCAGGCGGCGAACGCCCTAATGCATCGGATGAATCAGGGCTGAGAACACCGCCCTGCGAACAAATGCGCTGGCACCCTACATCACCGCACATCGGGGTAACTGTCGCGAGCCAGAAGGCGGATGAGTGACCACGGCGATCCCGGCCGCCTCTGTGCCGAAGCGCGCTACTTCGGCTGAGCCCGAAGGTTGCGGAGGGCCTTTCGCTGTGCGCCCTCGCTGAGCCGGTCCTGGACAAGCAACCGTGGCGGCGTGGTGCCTATAGGCTCGCGCTGACTGAGTTGCCGTAGCTCGCGCCTAGTCGGTCGTCCCCCTCCTTCGAGAGATCTTCCCAGCTCCCGTAAGGGGCTGTTTTCGCGGCCTCTTGTAGCAAGCGAACCTTCGGCTTGACATGGACATGAAACTACTGTTTCATGCAGAAACATAAGAGATACTCAGAGGAGATCAACGATGGTTGACGTGTACTTGATGGAGACGCTGATGCGCGAGCAGAAAGCCGATGCGCAGCGCCGAGCGGCGCTGGAACAGGCGTTTCGTGAACTCGAACAGTCGCGCAGTCGGAATGGCGACACGCTGGTCGCGCGACTGCGGCGAGCGGTGGCTGGTCTCCTGCCGATCCGGCCCGACGAAGAGCCCCGTCGCGGTGGCAGCCATCCCGGCCTGGGGCAGGGAGATCGACTAGGGCTGAGGAGGTAGCCGACATGAATCCCTCGTCCACACGCCTCGACGACGAAGCCATGAGTGGCAGCGACCAGAAGGAGAGGACACCGACGATGCTGAGAGAGATCAGCCCGATTGCCGTGCGGCCGTGGACGCTCAACGGGATCTCCGAACGAATGATTGTGAGCCACTACGAGAATAACTACGGGGGCGCCGTGCGGACACTGAACGCAGTGCGCCGCGAGCTGGCCGAGCTCGAGGCCGGCACGGCGCCGCACCGGCTGCGCACGCTGAAGCGCGAGGAGCAGAGCGCCATGGGCTCGGTGGCGCTGCACGAACTCTACTTCGGCAATCTCGGCAACGAGGGCAACGCCGGGCTCGGCCGGAGCGACTGGCACGAGGTTCCGAACCAGCTCGCCCCCGTGCTCGAGGAACACTTCGGCAGCGTCAAGGAGTGGCGGCGTGACTTCGTCGGCGCGGCGCAGGCCCTGGCCGGCGGCTCTGGCTGGGTGATGCTCGCCTATTCGCGTCGCGAGAAGTGCTTCTGGAACCAGACCGCCGCTAATCACACGCAGTGTGCCGTCGATGCCGCACCGGTGCTCGTGCTGGACATCTACGAGCACGCGTATCACCTGGACTTCGGCGCGAACGCGACCGCCTACATCGACGCGTTCATGCGGAACGTCAACTGGGCCGCCGTGCTCAGGCGGATCGCCGCCGCCTCCAGCGGCCAAGCGCTGCCGTCGGAAGATCCATCGAGCCAGGAGATGCCGTCGATGTCGGTCGAAGAGCTCGCGGCGGAGCTCGCCAAAGGGCAGCCCGTCCAGATCCTGGACGCGCGGCCGCGACACCACATCTCGCGGAATGTCGACTTGATGCAAGGCGCGGTGTGGCGCGATCCCGATCAGGTCGAGGAATGGATCGGCGAGCTCTCTCCCGATCAGCCGGTTGCTGTGTACTGCGCCTATGGCTTCCACGTCGGCTGCAACGTCGCGAAGACTCTCAGAGACCGCGGCTTCGACGCCCGCTATATCCGCGGCGGAGTCTCCGCGTGGTACGCCGCCGGTGGACCGCGAGCGATGCTGGCGTCTTCGGGTTAGGACCGAGCCTGGCAGGCCGTAGCCCGTCTGATCCAGGCGGGCTACGGCAACGCTCCCAACGTCGGCACCGGTCTGGGGTTCGGCGATGTCCCCGGCGCGGCGCCGGTAAACAATGTGTGCCCCTCTGACGGTCACGGGCATGGAGACTACGATGTTCAGTGAACGCACACTTGCCGAGACGATCGATTACCTGAATCGCCGGGGCTTCACTGGCCACTTCGGTGTTGTCGGCGACGACGAGCTGCGCGAGTTTGGCAGCGGTGAAACGTTCCGCGCCAACGAGCTACGGATCTGCGACTCCTTCCGTTTCGAGGGGGGCGCCGACCCCGGCGACATGGCCATCCTCTACACGATCGAGGCCCGGGCCGGCGTCCGCGGGACGCTGGTCGACGCGTGCGGCGTGTATTCGAACCCTGCGATCAGCGAATTCGTTGCGCGTGTGGCGATGGGACCCACCGCCGTGTCTCGCGATCGCGCCTGGGCGGCCTGACATGCGTCACGGGCGCAGCGCTACGGCGCCCGACTGGCAGGTCACCGTTGGCCGGAGATGGCTCACAGACCCCACGCCGCGGCGAGGCGCCGCCGTACGATGCCGAGCACCGCACCACCAGCGGCCATCCGGAGCGGTGCCACGCGCCAGAGGAGGAGCACCGCCACGGCACCGACGAACAGCGTGCCGGCGAACGGATCGACGAGCGCGTACGGCGCGAGACGGGTGAGCGCGATGGCCAGCACTCCTATGACACCGGCCACCATTCCCTGCAACGCCGCGCGCGCCCAGCTGACCGCGCGAACCCGCTCGAACACGGGCAGCAGCGCGAACATCATGGCGAATGACGGTAAGAAGACCGCAATCGCAGCGATGATGGCACCGGTGGCTCCGAGGGCCTTGTAGCCGACGTAGGCAGCCAGCATGACCGGCGGTCCCGGCGTGAGCTGTCCGAGCGCGAGGCCGTCGATGAACTCCTGCGGCGTCAGCCAGCCGAGCTGGTTGACGATCTGCTCCTGGATCAGGGGAATGATGCTGAGGGAGCCGCCGAACGTGAAGGCACCGATCACGGCGAATTGGGCCGCGACATCGAGCAGGCCCGGCGTGCCGGCAGACGACCACGAGGCGAATGCCGGAGACAAAGTGACGACCCGCGCGGCGACTGTCACGAGCGTCACTCCAAGCAACACGAGCACCCCGACAAGCCGGCGATGGAAGAGGAACAGGGCGACACCGGCGGCGAAGAGCAGGATGCATACGGTGGGTACAGGCGCGAACACGGCCGCGGCGCCGGCGCCGGCGGCGATGGCCAGGTGCGCCAGGGACTTCAGCGCGGTGCGGCCGAGCCGGTACAGGGCAACTGCGAATACCGCGAGCACGATGGGGCCGAGGCCATACAGCGCAGCGCGCAGCGTCGGGCTGACGCCGAACGCGGAGTACGCGAGCGTGAGCGCGAGCATGATGGCGAATGCCGGAGCGCAGAACCCGACACCTGCGAGCAGGCCGCCCCACCAGCCGGCGCGGCGATACCCGAGGAAGATGCCGAGTTGCGTCGCCGTCGCTCCCGGCAGCATGTTCACGAACGCGAGGCCCTCCACGAACTCCGACTTGGTGAGCCACTGCCGCCGTTCCTGGAACTCCGCCTGCATGACCCCCTGGATTGCGGGGCCTCCATACGCGGTCGCGCCAATCTTGAGAAACGCCGCAAGAATCTCACGCATCGTCCACCTCCGGCGGTATTCACGTCTCCGGCGAGGGAAGGGCCCCTCATCCTGCCCTCTCCCTGACGGGGAGAGGGTGTGCGTTGACGCCCGCGTAATGTCTTGCCGTCGCGACCAGCTCGTCCACGTCCTCTTCGGTCGTGTCGAAGGAGCAGACGATGCGGATGATGCCCTCGCTCGGGGCGCCGCGGCGCGAGAAGCTGTAGTCCTCGGCGATTAACCCGTCCCAGATGGGCTGAGGCAGGGCGGCCAGGACGAAGTTGATCTCGGTCGGCCCGCGGAACCGCACGCCCGGAATCGTCGCCAGCCCGTCGCGCAGGCGCCGTGCCATCAGGTTGGCGTGGCGCGCGTTCCGGAGCCAGAGATCCTTGGCGATGTAAGCCTCGAGCTGAACGGAGAGGAAGCGCATCTTCGAGAAGTGATGGCCCGCCCGGCGGCGGCGGTAGCGCATGCTCCCGGCCAGTTCGGGGTTGAAGAACACGACGGCGTCGGCACTGAGTGCGCCGTTCTTGGTGGCGCCGAACGACAGGATGTCGACGCCGGCCTTCCACGTGGCCTCGGCCGGCGTAGAGCCGAGCCGGGCCACGGCGTTGGCCAGACGCGCGCCGTCCATGTGCACCCAGAGCCGCCGCGCGCGGGCGACCTCGACGATCGCGCGCACTTCCGAGAGCGTGTACACCGTGCTCTCCTCGGTCCCCTGCGTGATGCTGACCGCGCGCGGCGGCACGTCGGCCGGGCGCGCCAGCGCCTGGTCGACCATCCGCGCCAGGTCGGCCGCCGACATCTTCCCGTCGGAACCCGGGACCCGGATCGTGCGCGCGTTGCCCCCGGACCAGAACTCGGCCCCGCCGCACTCGTTGTCGTGGACGTGGGCGGAGTCGGACACGTACACGGCGCCGTAGGGCGCCGAGATGATCGCCGTGCAGAGCCCGTTGGCGGCCGTCCCCGTGCCGACCGGGAAGACCTCGACCTCCGTCTCGAACAGCGCTCGGAAGCGCGCCTGGAGTCCCTCGGTGGTTGGATCGCTGCCGTACGGCGCAGTGTCACCGGGGTTGGCGGCGACCAGGGCGGCGAGGATCTCGGGCGCGGCGCCCGTCACGTTGTCGCTGTAGAAGTTCTTCTTCACGCTCACGCGGGCCTCCTTCGCTTGGCGTTCGGAGTCGGCGGGGCGGGCAGCGCGCCGCCGTCGGTCCCATGGGTAAGCGATGAAACACTAGTATCATCACGGTGTCAAGCCCCGGTGAGTCACCCTTCGTCTACTCGCTATTTACCCGCTTGAAACGGATATGCAACTAATGTTTCACTTAGTCGGCGATCGAAGAGCCCAAGCGACTAGCCAGGGAGAACGACCATGCACCAGGACATCGCGCCCATTGCGGTCCGCCCATCGACGCTCAGCGGAATCTCCGAGCGGACGATCGTGAGCCACTACGAGAACAACTATGGTAACGCCGTGCGAGCGCTGAACGCCGTCCGCCACGAGCTGGCCGCGCTCGACGCGGGGACGTCCCCGTATCGCCTGCGCGGGCTCAAGCGCGAAGAGCTCTCACTGATGGGCTCGGTCACGCTGCACGAGCTGTACTTCGGCAACCTCGGCGGCTTCCGCCGCGCTGCACCCAACTCGGGCCTCGGTCGCCCCGACTGGCACGAGGTGCCGGACGCCATCGCGGCGGAGATCGCAGCGGACTTCGGCAGCGCCAGTGCGTGGCGGCGCGAGTTCGTCGGAATGGCGCAGTCGCTGGCGGGCGGCTCAGGATGGGTAGTTCTGACCTATTCGCGCCGGCAGAAGCGGTTCGGGAACCAGATCGCGATGGACGACACGCAGGGGGCCGTCGATGCCGCGCCCGTGCTCGTTCTCGACATGTACGAGCACGCCTATCAGATGGATTTCGGCACAAACGCGACCGCGTACATCGACACATTCTTCCGGAACATCAACTGGGAAGCCGTGCTGAAGCGAATTGAGGCCGTGCGCAACAATCAGCCGCTGCCGAACGAAGACCCCTCGTTGACAAGGGACGTGCCGTGGCTCTCGGTCGAGGAGCTCGCCGCGCAGATCGCCAACGGCGGCGGCGTGCAGATTGTCGACGCGCGGCCGCGGGAGCACATGTCGCTCAATGTAGATCTGATGGCGGACGCGACGTGGCGCGATCCGGATCGCGTCAAGGAGTGGATAGCCGAGCTGACGCCGGACAAGCCGGTGGCCGTTTACTGCTCCTACGGCTTCGACGTCGGGTGCAACGTGACGAAGACGCTCATCGAGCGGGGCTTCGATGCGCGCTTCATCCGCGGCGGCATCTCAGCGTGGTACGCCTCGGGCGGCGCGCGCGCGCTCAAGCCGACGCCGTGACAGGCGATCGGACCTTTCGCGCACCGAGCTCACTCGGCTGCTGGCGTTTCTGCGCGGCGGGCGAGGGTCGCGAACCCGGACGCCCTGTGAGCGCCGGAAGTCGACCGGACTCCACGGCTCTGGCCCTGGTTCCCATCAGCCGGTCTTTGGACGAGCCGACCTGAATACGAGCGTGATGACTGCGGCATGGCTCCCACTCTACGGCGCGTCAGAACAGCCGACGCCCGTGTCCGGCACGTCCGGGCCAGAATTACTTCGCAGGCGTGCCACTGACCTCCAGGTCGGCAAACTCGGTGACTGAGTCGGCCTTCGTCCAGAGCCCGATCCAGCCCGCTGTGAACGTCTTGTCGCTGTGCTGCAACAGCAAGGCGTCGTTCAGATACGCCTGGATCTTCGGCCCGTTCGCGACCACGCGGATCTTGTGCCAGGCGCCGAGCTTCGGCTCGGCAACCGTGGCAGAGGCGATCGTGCTGCGCTTGCCGTTGACTATCGTGTAAAGCCGAAAGTTGTTTTCGAGCGCGTTGGCGCGCACGAGCAGGTAATTGCGACCGTCCTTGACGCGGAAGACGATCCCACCGCTCGCGTCCTCGCGACCGGAGATCGGGTGGAAACGGACGGTAACATCGACGTCGTCGAACTTCTGATCCTCCAGGATCGCGACGGCCCAGGGCTGGGTCTCGACGGTCTGCGCAATGACCGGACGGCCCTCGGATGTCCGGCGGACCCACCGGCCGGCGATGAACTTCCACTTGGGGTTGTCCTTGCTGAAGTCCTCTTTCATGCTGAGCTTCTCCGGTGAGGTCGCCGCAGGGGCGGCGGCCTCGGGCGTGCGGCCGATGGTCGAGACCGTTATCGCCAACAGCAAGAGGGTGACGAGCGCGATCTTCATGGGACTCCCTCCGTTCCTCAGTCGAGCTGTCCTGAGACGACTAAGCACCTCGACGACAGGCCGGCCGTTGTTCAACGAGGGCATCGCGCTGACCGCGCGATAACCCGTATTGGCTCTGACGGCGCGGGCCGTGGCGGCCTCGAGGGTACGCTTCGCGGCCGCGAGGGCAAGCTTCTGGTCGCGGGCAGCGGCGAGGTCGCTTCATGTCGTCGACCTCCTGTGTGGGACAACTACGCTCATGGCGTGATCATGAGGTCGGCGGAGGGAGATGCCACTGAAGAGTTCCTGACATTGTTGTCAGGTGCGACGCTCGGCAGCGGCCGCTATACTCCGCGTACCGTGCGTGTGCTCGTCGTCGAGGACGAAAAGAAAGTCGCCAGGGCACTTCGCGAGGGACTCGAGGCGGAGCGCTACGAAGTCTCGGTGGCCTCCACGGGCGAGGAGGGGTTCTTTCTCATCAACCACGAGACCTTCGACCTCGTGGTCCTCGACCTCATGCTGCCCCGACGCGACGGCATCGAGGTCCTGACCACGCTTCGCAAGCGAGGTCTGCAGACGCCGGTGCTGATCCTGACTGCGAAAGACGCCGTCGAGGACCGCGTGCAGGGCCTCGACAGCGGCGCCGACGACTATCTCGTCAAGCCCTTTGCGGTGCCGGAGCTGCTGGCCCGAATTCGCGCCCTGTTGCGGCGCGGGCGGCCGGATCAGGTTCTGAAGTTACAGCAGGACGACCTGATGATGGACCTCGTCACCCGGAAGGTGACGAGAAGCGCCCAGACGCTGGAGCTGACGGCACGGGAATTCGACGTGCTGGAATACTTGCTTCGTCACGCCGGGCGCATCGTCTCGCGAGAGATGCTCGCGCGTGATGTCTGGCACATTACGGCGCGCGCCACTCCATTCGACAACGTCATCGACGTGTCGATCGCGCGCTTGCGCCGGAAGGTCGACGAGCGATTCGAGCCGAGGCTGATCCAGACGATCCGAGGCGTCGGCTTCGTCTTGCGGAGTGAGCGGGCGTGAGGCTGGCCGGCTTCAGCGTGCGTGGACGCCTCGCGCTGTGGCACGCCGGCGTCCTCGCGCTGATCGTGTGCGCGTTCGCCGCCGCCATCGTGCTCTTCGTGGAGACACGACTCTACCGCGGTCTGGACGAGCAGCTTGCAGGGGACGCGGCGAGTATCGAGAGGGTGTACCGGGAGGAAACGGGGGACCTGGGCGAGCTGCATCAGCGCGTCGGAATGCTGTTCGAGGTGAGCGAGGGCGCCACGGTCGTGTACAAGACGCCGGGATGGCCGCCGGCGAAGGCGACCCCGTATCGAATCCGAACGATCCAGGACGCCGGCCATCGCATCGTCGCGGCACGAGACGAGACGCCGGTCCGCCAGACGCTGCGGACGCTCTCGTTGATACTCGCGATCGGCATCCCCGGTGCCATCGGTGTCGCCGTCGCCGGCGGTTACTTCCTGGCCGGGCGCGTGCTGGCCCCGGTGGGCGCGATGGCCGAAACAGCGCGTCGGATCACGGCCGAAAACCTCCACGCGCGACTGCCGGTCGACAATCGCGACGACGAGTTCGGACGGCTGGCCGGCGTGTTCAACGATACGCTCGCACGTCTCCAGGACGCCTTCGAGCAGCTACGGCGCTTCACGGCTGACGCGTCCCACGAGCTTCGGACGCCGCTGACGGCCATGCGCAGCGTCGGCGAGGTCGCGCTGCACCGCCCGTTGACGGCGGCGGGATACCGGGACGTCATCGGGAGCATGCTGGAAGAGGTCGACCGTCTCACCCGGCTCGTGGAGAGTCTCCTCATCTTGACGCGGGCGGAGGCCGGCCGCATTCCGCTCACGCGTCAGCTCGTGGACCTGGGCGAGCTGGCCGCCAGCGCCGCGGAAAGCCTTCGCATTCTTGCCGAGGACAAAGAGCAGACCTTGAACATCAAGACCGAGCCCCATGTCCGGACGGAATCCGACCCGGGAATCCTGCGCCAGGGACTGATCAACTTGCTGTACAACGCGATCAAGTACACGCCGAACAAGGGGACGATTGTCGTGCAGGTGAGAGGGTGGTCCTCCGGTGAGGCCGCAATCACCGTGAAGGATACGGGGCCGGGCATCTCGATCGATCATCAACAGCACGTATTCGAGAGGTTCTATCGCGTGGATGCGGGACGCTCGGCTGACGACGGTGGCGTGGGCCTCGGGCTCTCGATCGCGCGCTGGGCAATCGAAACGAACGGCGGCCGTATCGAGCTGGAAAGCGAACCAGGCGCGGGTGCACTGTTTCGTATCGTGCTGCCGCGAGCCGGGAGGTCTGCCAGCCGCATCGAAGTCTGACAGCGTCGTCAGGAAATCGTCAGTAGGCCACGTCCCTCCAGTCCACGATGATCCTGTGTCCATGAAGGAGATCCTCGCCGCACTCTTCAAGCTGGGCGCGACGTCCTATGGCGGGCCGGCCATCATGGGCATCATGCAGGCCGAGTTACAGGAAAAGCAGAAGTGGGTCTCCAGGGAGCGCTTCCTGGAAGGTTTGGCCGTCGCGAACATGGTGCCCGGCGCGACGGCGACCCAGCTCGGGATTTTCCTCGGGTACGCGCGCGGAGGCTGGTGGGCGGGACTGCTCGGCGGACTCTGTTTCGTCCTGCCCGCTTTCGTCATCATGCTCGGCCTCACGATCGCCTATGCCGGGCTCGGCCTCACGCCGATTGCCCGGGGTGCGCTCTATGGCCTCGGGCCCGTTGTCGTGGGCCTGTTCGCCGTTGCCCTGTACCGGCTTGGTCGATCCGCGGCCGGTACGTTGCCGGAGGCGAGCATCGGCGTGATCGCGGCAGTGGCGTCCGTCGTGGCGCCGGTCGGCATCGTGGCGATCCTCCTCCTCGCGGGGGCTGCCGGGTTATGGCTCTTCCAGCCGCGCCGCCCCGTCAACGTGACGGTGTCAGTGGCCGTCGTGCTTGTCGTGCTGTCGATTTCATGGTGGGCGGCCGCCATGGCGCCGGCCGCCGTTGCGAGCCGAATCCCGGACCCGCACAACCTGGTGGAACTGGGAGTGTATTTCCTGAAGCTCGGAGCGTTCACGATCGGTGGCGGCCTGACGATGATCGCGTTCATCCAGGAGCAGGTCGTCACGCAATTCGGCTGGCTGACACCGCGTGAGTTCATCGATGGCCTCGCCCTCGGCCAGCTCACGCCCGGGCCCGTCCTGATGATCGCAGCCTACGTCGGTTACAAGGTTGCCGGGGCATCCGGCGCAGCAGTGGCGGCCACGGCGGCCTTTCTGCCGTCGTTCGTCATCATGCTCGCGATCTTGCCGATCTTGGACGGCGTCCGGAAGCTGGGATGGGTTCGGGCCATGATGAAAGGCATGGCGCCGGCCGTGATTGGTATCTTGGCGGTCTCGCTCGTTCGCCTTGCACCGGCAGCACTACCGGATCCGTTCGCTGTCGCCATCCTGCTGGCAACCGTGGGGGCCCAGATCGCGTTGGGCATCGGAGCGTTCACGCTGATGGGTGGCGGCGCTGTTCTTGGCCTGGTGCGGAGCCGGCTGCCGGCACTGTCCGGGGTCATGGAGTAGTGCGTTTCGCCGCTGGGTTAGATCTCTCGGCGGAGCACCGTCGTGTGGACGAGCCCGGCCAGGACCGCGCCCGCCAGTGGCGCCAGCCAGAACAGCCAGAGCTGGCCCATGGCCTCACCGCCGACGAAGAGCGCGACCCCGGTGCTGCGGGCAGGGTTCACGGACGTGGCCGTGACGGGAATGCTCACGAGGTGGATCAGCGCGAGCGCCAGGCCGATCGCCAGCGGTGCGAAGCCGGCGGCGGCCGAGGCCTCGGTCACGCCCAGGATGATGAGCAGGAACATGAAGGTGAGGATTACCTCGACGGCCAGACACGTCACGAGGGAATAGCCGCCGGGCGAATGGGCGGCGTACCCATTGGTCGCCAGAGGATTGGAGCCCGCCAGTGCGAAGCCAGGCCGGCCGCTTGCGATCAGGTACGTCAGGCCGCCGCCCAGCGTCGCCCCGAGCACCTGTGCGACGACATACGGCAGGAGATCGGTCGGCGGAATGCGCTGCCCCGCCCACAGCCCGACGGACACGGCCGGATTGAAGTGCCCGCCGGAGACGTGGCCGAGCGCGTACGCGCCGGTCACCACCGTCAGCCCAAAGGCCAGCGCAACACCCAGGAAACCCAGGCCGAAGAAGTTCGCATCCTTCATCGGCGTCGCCTCGTACGGGAAACGTCCGGCGATCACGGCGCTTCCGCAGCCACCGAGGACGAGCCAGAATGTCCCGATGAATTCCGCGGCACATCTGGGTCCCAGCGAGGGTTTCGGCATTGGCGTCCTCCTCTGTCAGTTCATTCCGGTCTTGAGCGCGCTCACTTGCTTCTGGAGGTCGCCGAGCTGTCCGGCGAGCTCGGCGAAGCGGCTCGGTTGCTGCGGCTTGGCGAGCTCCGAGTTCAACTGCGTCGCCTGGGGGAGGAGCGCGTCGACCTTGCCCTTCTCTGCGGGCGAAAGCTTGGGGTCTTGCTTCATGGCCACGAGCTCGGCGACGAGCTTCTTGGCTTGCTCGAGCAGTGCGGCCTTGTCGGGAATCATCGAGCCGATACTCGGCATCTGAGCACACAGCGAGGCGGGAGCCAGCGTGCTGATCGCAAGCGCGCAGGCGCAGGCAGTGCGACGTAAATTCATGGGAGCCTCCTTGGCTCGGACAAGCTATCGATCGTTGGCTGATTCCGCCATGGGACTAAGGTCTGAAGGGGCCGGTGGACCGTATGATGCATCCCCTGTCATCTGGAGGGGATGATCATGAAAGCAATCACTACAACGCTGATCCTGCTGGCCGGATTGGCTGCCGGCTGCGTCACGCCGTCGTACCACGGCCCAGGGCCGTCAACGTCCACGGCTCCCGCCACGACGACGTACGTCTACACGCCGACGGACCGGGCGGCGTGTGAGGCGGCCGGCGGTCGCTGGCACATGTTCTCGCAGACCTGCACGCTTCCGCGGTAGCCAGGGGCGGGCCGGTTCGTCACCGGCCCGCGCGCGTCACGCTGACCGAGACAGCTCGATCAGCGAGACGCTCGGGAGCGACAGTGACAGCTTCAGGGTCAGCGTCCCATCGTGCACGCTCTCGCCGCGATCGGGCTCCAGCCGCTCGAGCCCCTGCCGGGCACGAATCGCCTGCAGCTGCGCCTCGGTGGCATCTTGCGGACCGCCCTGCGCCTGCCATACCGCGTGGCTGTTACTGTGGGTCGCGTCGATGCGCCAGTGACTGACGGTGACGTCGCCGCGGAACGGTAATCGCTCGACACGGAGCGTGACGTCCTTGGCGCGCGGGTCGCCCGCGTACTGGTCGTCGGCGTGCCGCCAGGCGATGACGCTCACGCGGTCAGTGCCGGCGGCGGCGAGCGCGTCGACCTCCTCGGGCATTCCCGCCTCCCCGGTATCGAGACGATCGAGCGTCCAGGCCCCGCTCGATTCGACGGCCAGTCGCGTGCCGCCGAGGCGACTGAGCATGCGGTAGGCGTTGAGGACGGGCTTCTCGATCCCCGCGGCGGTGAAGAGGCTGCGCGTGCCCTCGAAGAAGCGCTCGCCCTCGAAGTAGAAGCTCCACGTGGTGGCCTGGTGCACGCGGGCGCCGCCGCGCGCGTCGAGATCGAGGAGCTTCTTCATCAGCTTGCACTGGAAGACGGCGAAGTACTCGGTGTTGCGGTAGGCGAAGTTCGCGTTGTCGTACACCCCCCAGTGAGCGGGGACGGAGGCGTCGCACTCGTCCACGATGCAGGGCAGGTCGCGGAACTCGGCGTGCGCGCTCACGGCGTCGAGCGCCGCGCGCACCTCGCGCAGCATCTTGAGGCTCGAGGGCGACTGGCGCGTGGGCGCGGGACCGCCGAGCGGGCCGTACACGCGCCAGGGCGTGAAGCGCGCGCCCTTGGTGTGGAACGACACGAAGTCGAGGGGCGTGCGCCGCCGCGCGCAGTGCGCGAGGAAGCCCTTGAGGAACTCGTTGCCGCGTCGCCCGGGACCGAGATCACCGGTTGTCGCCGGGCCGCCGACGTGCGCGCCAGGAAGCGCGGCTTTGACCGCGGCCGCGGTCACGTCGTAGAGCGCGTGGAACTGGTCGGGAGTGCCGCGCCAGTAGAGAATGTCGGGCTCGTTCCACAGCTCCCAGAGCCAGCCGCGGACGTGCTCGGCGCCGTAGCGGCCGACGCAATGCTCGACCAGCGCGCGCACCAGGCCGCTCCACTTGTCGTAGTCCTTCGGCGGCGTCGCCCACAGCCCGGCCTCGTAGGGGCTCCACTGGGTCGGGCTGGGCTCGTAGGCGAACGTCTTCTCGGCGCCCTCAGGTACGAGCGCGCGCGGCGTGAAGGCCAGCTCGACCAGAGGCCGGTGGCCGGCGTGGACGACGGCGTCGTAGACCTGATCGGCGATGGCGAAGTCGTAGAAGGGCCGGCCGCCGGCGTCCTCGTGATAGACGTTGCCGGCACCCCAGTGGGGCAGCGACCAGCCGATGCCGCTATTGAAGATGTAGTGCGAACGGACGTAGTACGGCCGCTCGGCGAAGGCCGCAATGGTGCGCAGGTGGCGCTTGCCGGCCGGCGTCGACGTCCAGTTGATCTCGTCGAAGCCGAGGCTGGTCCAGATGCGTCGTAGCGGTCCCTGGGGCGCACCGCAATCGACGCGCACGGTGACGGCGGCGGGGGTCGTTGACACCCGCCAGATGCTACTGCTAGCGTCTGCCTCGCGAAAGGGGACCCCCTCATGCGTGACCACGACGACGTGGACCCCGCGGCCTCCCATCCAACCCGCCGCAGCGTGCTGCAGGCCGGCCTCCTGGCCCTCGGCGCGACTCAGCTGCCCGACGTCGTGCTCACGCGCGCCTTCGCCCAGAGTCCCAAACCGGCCGCGAGTCTCATCGGCAAGCTGGAGGGCGCGGAGGTCGTGCTCGACCCCGCGCGCTACCCGAAGAGGTTCAAGGAGGCCCCCCAGCTCGCCGAGCTGGTGAAGGCGGGCAAGCTGCCGGCGGTGGCCGAGCGCATCGGCCAGGACCCGCTCGTCGTCAAGCCGCTGCGCGAGATCGGCAAGTACGGCGGCACCTGGCGGCGCGGCTTCACCGGCGCCTTCGACACGTCGAACGGTCACCGCGCCGCGCAGAACGACAAGCTGCTCTACTGGGACTACACCGGCACCAAGCTCGTCCCGAACATCGCGCGCGGCTGGGAGGTGAGCCCCGACGGCAAGGTCACCACGCTGTCGCTGCGCCGGGGCATGAAGTGGAGCGACGGCGCGCCGTTCACCGCCGACGACTTCGTCTTCTGGTTCGAGGAGGTCTACTCGAACAAGGACCTCGTGCCCACGCCGCTGTCGGTGATGACCATCAACGGCAAGCCGATCGCCATCAAGAAGGTCGATGTCGCCACCGTGCAGCTCGTGTGCCCCGATTCTTACTACGCGCTGCCGACCGTGCTGGCCTCGGTGTGGGGCATCGGCCACCACGCCCGCTTCGGCCGCGACGCGCTGGGCGGCTTCGCGCCGGCGCACTACCTCAAACAGTTCCACCCCAAGTACGCGTCGAAGGACGACCTCGCGAAGCGGGTCGCCGATGAGAAGGCCGACAGCTGGGTGACGCTCTTCAAGGCCAAGAACGACGCGTGCCGCAACCCCGACCTGCCGGTGGTGACGCCCTGGAAGACCGTGTCGCCGATCAACACCTCGACGTGGATCCTCGAGCGCAATCCCTACAGCGTGTGGGTCGACACCGATGGCAACCAGCTGCCCTACATCGATCGCATCCGCATGACGCTCGGCGAGAACCTGGAGCTGATCAACCTGCGCGCGATCGCCGGCGAGTACGACTCGCAGGCGCGCCACATCGACATCGGCAAGCTGCCGGTGCTGATCGAGAACCAGCAGAAGGGCAACTATCGCGTCCACCTCGACCCCTCCGACCAGGGCGCCGACGTCGGCCTCTTCTGCAACATGAGCTTCGACAAGGACGCCGAGATCGCGAAGTGGCTCGGCACCCGCGAGTTCCGCATTGCGCTGTCGCACGGCATCGACCGCGCGCAGATCAACGAGGCGTTCGTCCTCGGCCTCGGGCAGACCGGCTCGGCGGCGCCGGGGGATCGCACGCTGTATTTCCCCGGGGCGGAGTACAAGACGCTGCACACGGCCTACGACGTGAAGAAGGCCAACGACATGCTCGACGCCCTCGGCCTCACCAGGAAGGACTCCGAGGGGTACCGGCTCCGCGGCGACGGCAAGGGCCGGCTGCGCCTGGAGCTGACGACCTACGTGGGCTTCCTGCCCTTCACGCGTGTCGCCGAGATGATCGTGGAGCACTGGAAGAAGATCGGCATCCGCGGGGACGTACAGGAGATGGAGCGCGGTCTGGCCACCGCGCGCATGCGCGCCAACGAGCACCAGATCTACTTCGAGACGCAGTGGGGTGCCGACAACCTGTACGGCCACCAGCCGCTGATCTTTCCGTCGCAGCAGACGAACCCGCTCGGACCGCTCTACGGCGTCTGGTACTCCAGCGCCGGCACCCAGGGCAAGCAGCCGCCGCCGCGCATGCGCGAGGCGATGGCCACCTATCGCCGCTCGTTCGGCGTTCCCGACGCCGAGCGCACCCGCCTGGCCAAGGAAGTGTGGAAGATCGTGCTGGACGAGCTGTGGCTGATCCCGGTGGTGTCGAACTCGCCCGCCTCGCAAGGCGTGCGCGTGATCAAGAACAACGTCGGCAATGTGCCGGAGCGGCTCTGGAACAGCGCGGTGAGCGACAACCCGCACATCGCGCACACGGAGACCTGGTACTTCAAGAGCTGAGCGCGACGGCTACGGTGCTCCCGGCGTCACCACGACGCTGAAGACGGCCGGGTCCGGTGGCCGGATGCAGAGGAAGTCCGCGTCCATCCACCAGCCGGGACGGCCGTCGCCGCTCGACGGCTGGAGCGCGCCCACGCCCTCCACGGTCACCGCGCTCGGCCGCGCCGCGTGCAGGCGGAGCAGGTAGCGGCGCCCGGCCGGCACCACGGAGCGGTCGCCGGCCGGTGCCTCCACGCGCACCTCGATGCGATGCGGCTCGGCCTCGCACGTGATCGTCGTCCGCGCGTGCTGGCCGCGCCGATACGCGTTCGTGCGGCCGTCGTCCTCGTAGAGCTCGAAGCGCGAGGCCCCCTCCGGATAGATCTGTAGCGTCACATCGTCGAGCGGTCGCTCACCCGTGTGCTGCACGACGGGGCCCAGCGGGAGGATCGCACCGGCGCGCACGAGGAGCGGCAGTCGCTCGAGCGGCGCCGCGAGCGTGACCCCGCCCGGGCCCTGGTGGCGCTCGCCCGTCCAGAAATCGAACCACTTCCCGTGCGGCAGATAGACCGGCCATGCGGTCGTGCCCTCGCGCGTCACCGGCGCGACGAGCAGGTCGTCACCCCAGAGGTACTGATGGTCGAGTGTCCACACGCGCGGATCGTCGGGGTAGTTCATCACCAGCGGGCGCATCAGCGGCAAGCCGCGGGTATGCGCCTGCCACGCTAGCGTGTAGGTGTAGGGCAGCAGCCGGTAGCGCAGCTCGGCGTAGCGCCGGCAGATCGCTTCCACCTCGGGCCCGTGCGCCCACGGTACGTGCTCGCGCCACACCCAGCCGTGCGAGCGGAAGAT
The DNA here is from genome assembly GCA_046734515.1 of Candidatus Methylomirabilota bacterium. Classification (GTDB taxonomy): domain Bacteria; phylum Methylomirabilota; class Methylomirabilia; order Rokubacteriales; family CSP1-6; genus AR5. Next base: position 17,884 of record JBKPRI010000321.1, read on the forward strand.
CGGGCTGAACGCGCCGAGTTGAAACCAGCGCGCGTAGAGCTCGCCCGTCTCGGGCACCGCGTGGAAGAATCCGCCGACGTCCGTGCCCCAGTAGGGCACGCCGGAGAGTCCGGTGTTCAAGCCGAGCGGGACCTGGGCGTCCAGGGTCGGGAAGTCGTTGTTGACGTCGCCCGTCCACGTGGAGGCGCCGAAGCGCTGCATCCCGGCCGCGCCGGATCGGCATAACAAGAACGCGCGCTGATCGGGCCGGGCCGCCGCCTCGCCTTCGGCGAACGCCTGGTGGCGAAGACGATCGTAGATGTTGTGCAGGTCCGTGCCGTCGCCGCCGGCGAGTGTGGCGGCGGCCGGTGGTCCCTCGCCGCCGTCGAGCCACCAGCCGCCGATGCCCAGCCCCACCAGCGCGCGGTGCGCCGCCCACCACCACGCGCGCACCTCGGGGTTCGAGAAGTCGAGGTGGCGCTGGCCCTGACGGTAGTTCGCAGCGCCGCCGGTCTGCCGCTCGTAGCCGGTCGAGAGCAGGTAGCCGCGCGCCTCGGCCTCGGCGAACAGCGGCGATTGCTCGTGGAGCACCGGGTACTCGTGCGTGATCACCTCGAAGCGCTGCGCCCGCACCTCCGCGAGCAGCGCGCCGGGGTCCGGCCACAGCGTGGGCTGGAACTCGAGGTGACCGACGCCGCGGTTCCAGCCGAGCGCCTCGCCGTACGTCGAGAGATAGATGAGCGCGTCGCACGGAATCCGCTTCTCGCGGATCGTGCGCGGCAGGCGGCGGAGCTCCTCGGTGTCGGTGAAGTGTCGGGTCGATTGCAAGAAACCGAGCGCCCAGCGCGGGGGCAAGGGAGCCCGCCCCAGCAGCTCGGCGATCTCGCCCATGAGGTCGCGCAGGTCGGGCGCGATCAGGAAGTACCAGGTGAGCCCGGCCGCCGCGGCCGTGTAGTCCAGGCGCACGCCGTTGTCCGAGCGCCCCACCGCGAGCGTCGCGTCGCTCGTGCAATCGAAGAAGAGGGCGTAGCCGCGGCTCGAGATCAGCAGCGGGATCCCGATGTCCGAGCCGGGGCCGTGACCGAGGTGCGAGTTCCAGAGCTGGCGTGTCTGTCCCAGCCGATCGAGGCGACCGCCGCCCTGGCCGAGCCCGTAGAAGTGCTGCTCCTCCGGAAACGTGAACCGCGCCCGCACGCGTCCGCCGGGCTCCATCGTCATCCCGCCGTCGTCGGGCTCGCGCAGCAGCCACTCGCCGGCGGCGTCCGCAAACGCCAGACGCGCGGGGCGCGTCTCAATCTCGACTCGTAGATCGCGCGTGGCGACGCGGCTGACGGGCTCGCCGCCGGCGCTCTCGAACGCGACGGGCGCCCACGTCCGTGGCTCGACGAACGACAGCGGCGCCGGCGTGCCGAGCGTCACGCGAACGATGCGCGGGGTGCACATGCTGATCTCGAGCGGACCGGCCTCACTGGTGAAGCGCAGACGCGCGTCAGCCATGGGCTATCGCTCCGGCGCGTTTCGCGTCGCCGCCGTCGTGAGTGCGCCGCTCGCGGGCGTCTCGCCGACGGCCCGCCGGCGCTCGTACCACCGGGACATCAGCTCCATGGCCAGCCAGGCCGCTGAGGCCCCGACCAGGAGCGACACGCGGGCCGCGCCCCAGCCCCAGCGGTCGACGATCCAGGCGAACACCGTCGGGGAGGCGGCGTTGATCACCAGGATGGGTGTCGCAATGAGGCCCAGGACGGCGCCGTATCCCCTGACGCCGAACAGGGCGAGCGGGACGGCGCCGCGGACGATCGTGATGACGCCCTGGGAAGCGCCCATGAGGAACGTGAACGCGACGACGAGCGGCAGATGTCCGGTCCCCGCCAGGAGGAGCAGGAGCGAAGGCGGCAAGATCCCGATGGCAATGCGGCCGACGGTGATGGCCCGGAGGTTGCGCGCAAAGGCGATCTCGACGACGCGGCCGCCGAATTGCGCGACGCCCTTGAGGGACGCGACCCACACCGCCGCCGCCGTCATCAGGCCCGCCGCTTCGAGCAAGGGCACGAGCTGCACGGAGACGACGCCGAACACGAAGCCGTTGAGCGACATGATGAGCGTGAAGAGCACGATCGCCAGTGATCGGGCGCGGCCCTCCAGCGGCGGCCCATCCGGAGAGGGGGTGCCGGCGCCGGTCGGGGCCGTGGTGTCATCGGGGGCCTCTCGGCGTGCAAGCCCGAGCCAGTGCAGAGGCAGGCACACCGCCAGATTGATGATCGCGAACACGACCAGCGTCTGCCGCCAGCCCAGGTGCTCGTTCAGGGCGTGGCCGATCGGCCAGAAGACCGACGAGGCGAACGCGCCGAAGAGCGTCAGGTAGGAGATCGCCTTGCGTCCACGCGAGGGGGCGACCTGAACGAGCGCGGCGAAGGCGGCATCGTACAGGCACAGGCGCATGCCGAGGCCGAGGAGCACCCACACGGCCAGGTACGTTGGCTCGTTCCGGACGTGCGCGAGCGCGAACAGGCCGACCGACACGAGCACGGTGCCGAGCGTCATCACCGTGCGCGCACCGTGCCGGTCGATGGCCCGGCCCACCGCGCTCGAGACGATGCCCATGGTGAGCAAGGCGACGCTGAAGCCGGCGAAGACGAAGCCGCGGCTCCAGCCGGTGTCCCGGCTGATCGGCGCAGCCAGGACGCCGAGGCAGTAGTAGCTCGTCCCCCACGCCGTGATCTGCGTGATCCCGAGGGCGAGCACGGCACGGATCATCGGATCGTGGAGTCGGGCCCTCCACCCTGCGTCGCCCGCCGGCATCGGCCGA
>JBKPRI010000322.1:0-14656 GCA_046734515.1 Candidatus Methylomirabilota bacterium
CTTCGAGAGCGTGTACCAGGTCCACTACCGACACGTGCCGTCGGGCTTGCCGGCGGAGGCCGTGACGTGGCGCGTGCGTGCCCAGGCGCCCGCCCCCACGCTGCCGCCGCCGCGCGCGCCCGCGGCCACGGCGCCGTCGCCGAAGGGCGAGCGGCCGATCTGGATTCCCGCCGAGCAGGCGTTCCAGGCGGTGCCGGTGTGGGACCGCTACCAGCTGCCGCCCGGCTGGCGCGCGGCGGGTCCCGCCGTCATCGAGGAGGTGGAATCGACGACGGTCGTCACGCCGGAGTTCGACGTCACGGTCGACGACACGCTCAACCTAATCCTCACCCGGAGAACGGCATGAAGCGGCGCGCGTCCGATCCAGTCTTCGTCGAGGTGGCGTGGAGCCGCCTCATCTCCGTCGTCGAGCAGGAGGCGCAGACACTGCTGCGGACGGCGTTCACGAACATCGTGCGAGAGTCGGGCGACCTGTCGGCGGGCGTCTTCGACCTCCAGGGACGGATGGTCGCGCAGGCCATCACCGGCACGCCGGGGCACATCAACTCGATGGCGCTGGCGGTGCCTCACGTGCTGCGCGGCGTGCCGCCCGCCACGCTGGTGCCCGGCGACGTGCTGGCCACCAACGATCCGTGGCTGAACTCCGGTCACCTCAACGACATCACCGTCGTCACGCCGGTCTTCCACCGCGGCCGCCTCGTCGCGTACACGGCGAGCACCTGCCATGCGATGGACATCGGCGGGCGCGGGATCACGGTGGACGCGCTCGACTGCTACGAGGAGGGCCTGCTGCTGCCGCCGTGCCGGCTGTACGCCGCCGGCCGGCCGCAGCAGGTGCTCGACCTGCTGGCGGCCAACGTGCGGGCGCCGGAAGCGGTGCTCGGCGACATCCACGCCCAGGTGAGCGGCAACGCCGTCGGCGCGCATCGCCTCGTCGAGATGCTGGAGGAGTTCGAGCTGGACGACATCGAGGAGATCTCGGAGGCGATCCTCGACCGCAGCGAGGCCGGCATGCGGGCCGCCATCGCCGAGCTGCCCGACGGCGAGTACCGCGGGACGCTGAAGCTCGACGGCTTCGAGGAGCCGATCGTCATTCGCACCTGCGTGACCGTGCGAGGCGACGAGCTCACGGTGGACTACGCGGGCTCCTCGCCGGCCACACGCCGCGCGGTGAACGTGGTCCTCAACTACACGAAGGCGTACACGACCTACGGCGTGAAGTGCGTGGTCGCGCCGCACGTGCCGAACAACGCCGGCTCCTTCCGGCCGGTGACGATCACGGCGCCGGAAGGCTCGCTGCTGAACGCGGTGCGCCCGGCCCCGGTGGCCAGCCGCCACCTGATCGGCCTCTTCCTGCCCGATGCGGTCATGGGCGCGCTGGCGCAGGCGGTGCCCGATCGGGTGATCGCCGAGTCGTCGTCGATCCTGTGGACGCTCGACGTCCGCGGCCGGGACCGTACCGGGCACGCGTTCAAGGAGTTCATGGCCACCGGCGGCGGCATGGGCGCCCGGCCGACCAAGGACGGCCTCAACGCCACGCAATTCCCGTCCACGATCCGCGGCGTGCCGGCCGAGATCGTGGAGTCCACCTCACCGCTGATCATCCACCGCCGGGCGCTCGCGCCCGACAGCGGCGGCGCCGGCCGCTGGCGCGGCGGCCTCGGCATGATCGTGGAGTTCGGCGTGGAGACGGACGAGGACTGGCTGTTCACCGCCTCGTTCGAGCGCGCGCGGATTCCGTGCCAGGGACTGCTCGGCGGCGGCCCCGGCGCTCCGGGACGGGTCGAGACGGCCGACGGCCGCTCGCTGGACGCCAAGGCTCAGCACTGGCTGCGGCCGGGCGAGCGCGTGGTCCTGCACACGCCGGGCGGCGGCGGTTACGGCGACGCGCGGCAGCGTGACCCCGCGCTCATCGCCGAGGACATCGCCGCCGGCCGAATCACTCGATGACCTCGTCGGCGCGGGCGAGCATGGCCGGCGGCAGCGTGAGACCGATCGCACGGGCCGCCCGCTTGTTGATGACGAGCTCGAACCGGGTCGGCTGCTCGATCGGAAGATCGCCGGGCCGGGCCCCTTTCAGGATGCGGTCGACGTAGGCGGCCGCGCGGCGCCAGAGGTCCGCGAGCTCGGCGCCGTACATCATCAGGCCGCCCGCGTCGATCCAGCGCCGCGTGTCCGGGTACATCGCCGGCAACCGGTAGCGGGCCGCGAGCTCCACGATGGCCGGCTGCTGCGAGAACAGCAGCGGATCCGCCAGCACGATCAGGCCATCCACCTTCTGCCGCGCCATCTCGGCAAAGGCGGGCGCCAGGTCGGCGACCTGGCGCACGTGGAAGCGGCGCAGGTCGACGCCGAGCATGCGCGCGGTCGGCTCCATGACGCCGAAGCTCACCGGCCCGGTGAGATTCTCCGGATGCACGAGCACCGCCACCCGCGTGATCCTCGGCACGGCTTCCTTCAGCAGGTGCAGCCGCTTGCCGCTGATCTGCGCGGTGATTCCCGAGACCCCGGTGATATTGCCGCCCGGCCGCGCGAGGCTGCTGACGAGCCCGATGGTGGCGGGATCTCCGAGCGTCTCGAAGACGATCGGAATCGTCTGCGTGGCGCGCTTGGCGGCATGCGCACTCTGGCTCGTGGAGGCGAAGATGACGTCGACCCTGGCTCGAACGAGCTCTCGAGCCAGAGCGTCGAGCCGATCGTAGTGGTTGTCCCCCCAGCGGCGCTCGAGGACGAGATTGCTGCCTTCGATGTGACCCAGCTCGCGCAGGCCCTGCTCGAACGCTTCCAGCACACCGGGCGCGGGGCCCTTCGGGGGCGCGTTGGCCAGCAGCACACCGACGCGCGCCGTCTGCGCGCCGGCGGCGCGGCGCGCCACCGACAAACACGACAACGCATACAGCAGCGCGCGACGGGTGAGCATGCTCGATGCGAGCGCCAGCGTAGCATGCGCTAATCGCGGGCGGCGAGCTCGGCGAAGCGCTCCTTCATCGCGGTGACGTACGCCAGGTACCGGGCGACGTCGTGGTCGCCACAGCGCTGGCCGGCGCCCAGCCGGAATCCCCGGCGGGCGTACGCCTCGCCTGCCCCGGCGCCACAGAGATGGATGACGGCGGCCAGGTCCTCCTGCTGGGCCGGCGTGGCGCGCACGATCCGCTGACGGGCCAGCGTCTGGGTCACGCCGCGATCGAGCATGGCGGCCGTCAGCTCGACGGCGTGGCTCGGCACCACGCGCGTGTAGAGGGCGTTGAACCAGCACGCGTGCAGGTCGTGCCACGGCCCTTCCTCGACCACGACGTGATCGTGAATGCAGAAGCGCCGCGCCTCGCGGAACGTCGCATCGGTGATCTGGTACATCCCGACGGCGCTCGACGCCGGCCGGTACACCTCGAACGGATGCCAGGAGGCGCGCCACCGCCAGTACGTTCTCGCCACCGGATTGCCGGCGCCCTCGACCTGGGCGAGCGCGGCCAGGAGCTCCGGCGTGATGATGGCCGTGGAGTGCTGCCGGAACAGCGGCGCGTATTGCCGCCACGTTTCCGCCGGGGCCTTGGCGAGCACGCCGCTCACGGGAAAGAAGAGCTCGGTGGGCTTGCGCACGACCTGGTAGAGCCCGTTCGCGGCCAGCCATACTGTGAGCACGGCCGCCATCACGACGAGCACGCGCACCGTGCGGGGCGCCCGCCGCAGCGCCCTGCGCGCGCGCCGGATCGATCGCATGCCCGCGCGCAGCCAGGTGCGCAGCCGGGACCGCCGGCGTCGTGTTCGTTGTCGGCGCGTCTTCACCACGCTCCCGATGCGCCGTGTGGCCACCGAGACGATGATAGGCGAGGTGGTGCGCTCCGGGCGGGAGGTGTCCCGACCCCCGCCCGGAGCGCTCAGGCACGATGCGGGGTCAGCTCTGCGGGGCCAGCACGCGAATCTCCACGCGCCGGCTCTTGGCCAGGCTATCGCGGGACGGCTTCTCCCCCGGCGCCGGCGTCAGCTTGCCCATGCCGACGGCGTAGATGCGCCGCAAGTCGATGCCGTGCCGCTGCACGAGAAGCCGGGTGACCGCGTCCACACGCTCCCGGGTGAGCTGGTAGTTGTAACGGTCGCTGCCGCGCGGATCCGCGAAGCCCTGCAGCTCGAGCACGGCATTGGGATCCGCCTTGAGCGCGCGGGCGATCTCGGACAGCTCGTTGATGCCTTCGTCCTTGACCTCCGCCTTGCCGAAGTCGAAGTAGATCGTCTTCTCCTCCAGCGGCGAATACCGGTTGCGACCGGCGAAGCGCTGTCGCCAGCCTTCCTCGGCGTCCTTCTGCGCCGAGGCGACGGTGGCCGCGTCGCGCTTGGCGCCGTCGGCGGTCGAGGCCACTTCACCGAGCCGGCTGTCGAGCCCCTGCAGGCGCTGGCCGGCTGCCTCGAGCCCCTGGGTATTGGCGGTGGTCCGGTCGCTGGTCTGCCGCAGCTGGCCTTCCTGCGTGTCGACCCGCTGGGCCAGACGGGTTTCCGTCGAATCGACCTGTTCACGGACGAACTTCTTGGTCGCGCAGGCCTGGAGCAGCAGGGCCGCGCTGCCGCACACGATGAGTACCGCGATCGTTCGCTTCATGGCATGGCCTCCTTCATAGACCGACATAGACCGAAAAAAGGACAGCGGAGCAGGACACCGCCCTCAGCCTCGCACACCGATCAAGCCGCGTCAGTGTGTTACCCTTCGAGCGCCATGCGGCTGGAGGAGTCGCGCTTCGCGGACGTCGTCGTCCTGGGTCCCATCGGCCGCGTCGATCACGTGACGGCCGAGGAGCTCAAGACGGCGCTGGCGCCTCACCTGGCCCGGTGCGGCCCCGGTCACGACCACGTCGTGCTCGACTTCGCCGGCGTGGACTACATCAGCAGCGCGGGCTTGCGGGTGCTCATGCTGGCCGCCAAGCAGGTCAAGGCCCAGGGCGGGTTCCTGGCGGTCGCAGGCGTGCAGCCGCTGGTGCAGGAGATCTTCGAGATCAGCAAGTTCACCCTCGTGCTCCGCATCCTCCCCTCGGTGCGCGACGCGGTCGCGGCGGCCTCGGTGGCCGCGCGGGCCGCGCAAGCCTGAGCCGCGCCGTGCACATCCGGTTCTGGGGCACGCGGGGGTCGATCCCTACCCCGATGACGTCGGCGGCACTCCGCCGCAAGCTGATCCGGGCGCTGACCCAGGCCATCGGGCACCGCCTCGACACGCCGGCGCGCATCGAGGAGTTCGTCGACCGTGAGCTGGACTTCACCATCCGTCACACTTACGGGGGCGAATCCTCGTGCGTGCAGCTCGACATGGGCGGGGACGAGTACGTCCTGTGCGATCTCGGCAGCGGGGCGCGCGTGTTCGGCAATCACGTGCTGGCCGCGCGCCGCGGCGCCCCCGGCGTGTACCACGTGTTCATGTCCCACACGCACTGGGACCACATCAGCGGCTTTCCGTTCTTCATGCCGGCCTACATCCCGGGGAATCGGATCACCATCTACGGGTGCCACCCCCGCCTCGAGGAGGCGCTGCGCCGCCAGCAGGGCGCGCCCTCGTTCCCGGTGGAATGGGCCCAGCTCAACGCCGACATCCGGTTCGTCCGGCTCGAGCCCGATCGTCCCTACGACCTCCTCGGGTTCCGGGTGACGGCCAAGCGCCAGCACCACAGCGGAGACTCCTACGGGTATCGGTTCGAGCAGGACGGACGGATCGTCGTGTACGCAACCGACTCGGAGCACAAGCTCGACGATCGGGCCGAGACCGAGGGCTTCGTCGCGTTCTTCCGGGACGCGGACATCGTCATCTTCGACGCCCAGTACTCCCTGGCCGACGCCATCTCGATGAAGGAGGACTGGGGCCACTCCAGTAACGTCGTCGGCGTCGAGCTCTGCCAGCAAGCGCGCGTCAAGCACCTCGTCCTCTTCCACCACGAGCCGACCTACGACGACGAGAAGCTTGCCGTCGTCCTGGCCGAGACGCGCCGGCTCGAGGAGATCACCCGAGGAGACCACGCCGTGCGGGTCTCCTCGGCGTGGGACGGCCTGGAGATCGACCTCTAGGATCATGACGCCGCTGCGGCAAGGCCGCCTGCTCGGCGTGGCCCTGCTCGGCGTGCTCGCCGTCGTGACCGCGGCGCCCCACGTCCCCGGCCGCGACCTGCTGCGCTTCGCGTGGTTCGATGCCTGCCAGCGCCTGGCCCCGCGGGCGCGCGTCTCGGCGCCCGCCGTCATCGTGGACGTGGACGGCAAGAGCCTGGCGCAACACGGCCAGTGGCCGTGGCCACGCACGCTGCTGGCACGGCTGATCGACAAGGTTCTCGCGGCCGGGCCGGCCGCCGTGGGCATCGACATCGTCATGCCGGAGCCCGACCGCTTCTCGCCCGCGCAGCTGCGGGAGCTGCTCCCGGCGCTCGGACCCGAGCTCGCCGCGCGCCTGCTGGCCATGCCCAGCAACGACGCCGTCTTCGCCGGCGCGATCCGCGGCCGCCCCATCGTGCTCGGCGTGGCCGGCGTGGACGGCGCCGGCGAGAACGCCTCCGGCGCCCCGGCGAGGACCGCGCCGCTGCGCGCGGCCGGCGGCGATCCGACGCCGCACCTCAAGCGCTTCGACAGGCTGCTGCGCACCCTGGACGAGATCGATCGCGCGGCAGCCGGCCATGGTCTCCTGAACGTCGAGCCCGAGGGGCGCGCGGTCCGCCGCATCCCGCTGCTGGCGCGGGTGGGCGACGTCCCGGTGCCGTCGCTGGCGCTCGAGATGTTCCGGGTGGCCGCCGGCGAGCCCGCGATCACCGTCGCAGTCGCGTCCCGAGGCGTGACACGCGTCGCCGTCGGAACCCTGGTGATCCCCACGCAGGCGGATGCCTCGGTGTGGCTGCGGTACACGCGCCCCTCGGCCAACCGGTTCGTCTCGGCCGCCGACGTCATGGCCGGCGCCGTGCCACCGGAGACCTTCGAGCGCAAGCTGGTGCTCCTCGGTGTCACCGCGCTGGGCCTCGCCGACCGGCGGCCGATCCCCGGCGGCGGCGTGCGCGACGGCGTCGAGATCCACGCGGAGCTGATCGAGAGCATCTACGACGGCACGCTGCTGAGCCGTCCGCGCTGGGCGGGCCTGGCCGAGGCGGCGTTCCTGCTCGTCGGCGGCGGCCTCGTCATCCTCGTCGTGCCCATCCGGCGTGCCCAGGCCATCGGCTTCGTGCTGCTGCCCGTGCTGCTCGCGGCCGTGGGCGGCAGCCTGGCGCTCTATCACTGGCGGCTGTGGCTGCTGGATGCCGCCACGCCGGGGATGTCGGTGATCGTGACCTTCGTCTTCATGCTCAGCGTGACCCTGGCCGAGGCCGAGCGGCAGCGGAGGCTCCTGCGCCGGCGGATGGAGCTGCAGCGCGAGCAGGCGGCGCGGCTCGAAGGCGAGCTGGCGGCGGCGGGGCGGATCCAGCTCGGCATCCTGCCCAAGCCGGCCGCCGTGCTCGGCGGCGAGACGCGCTGCAGCGTCGACATCCTGCTCGAGCCGGCCCGCAACGTCGGGGGCGATCTCTACGATTTCTTCCTGCTCGACCGCGACCGCCTGTTCTTCATGGTCGGGGACGTGTCGGGCAAGGGGCTGCTGAGCAGCGTCTTCATGGCCGTGAGCAAGACGCTCTACAAGAGCACGGCGCTGCGCCGCGGCGCGGACGTGGCCACCATGATGCGTGAGGCCAACGTCGAGATCTCACGGGACAATCCCGAGGAGCTGTTCGTCACGGTGTTCGCGGCGGTGCTGAACCTCGAGACCGGCATGCTCGAGTACTGCAACGCCGGCCACGATCGCCCCTATGTCGTCGCGCGCCGCGGCGGCCTGGTCCCGCTCACCGCCGGCGCGGGGCCGCCGCTGTGCGCGCTCGACGGCTTCGACTACGAGGCGGCCACGCACCGCCTGGAGCGCGGCGACATGCTGTGCTTGATCACCGACGGCGTCATCGACGCGCGCAACCCGGCGGGCGAGCTCTTCGGCCGCCCGCGGCTGGAGCAGCGGCTGGCCGCCCTCGGCACCGACGGCGGCACGCCCGCGCTGGTGACGGCGCGCGTCCGTGCCGACGTGGGGGAGTTCGTGGCCGGCGGCGAGGCCGCCGACGACCTGGCGATCCTGGTGGTGCGCTGGGACGGGCCGCCCGTCCTCAGCGGACGGTGATCTCGACCCGGCGATTGCGGGGCTCGGGGACCTCGTCGGCGGTCGGCACGAGCGGCGCGCGCTCCCCGCGCCCCGCCACGCGCATCTGCTCGTTCGCGATGCCGATGTCCACGAGCTGCGCCCGGACGCGCTCGGCACGCCGCAGCGACAGCGCATCGTTGTACGCGAGCGTGCCGACGCGGTCCGTGTGGCCGACCACCACGATCTCCGGCGCGGGGCGGCCGCCGATCTCCTGCAGGATCTTCGGAAGCTCGAGCTTCGACTCCGGCGTGAACTCGTCACTGTCGCCCAGGAAGAACAGGAGGAAGGTGACCGGGCGCGGCGGCTGCGCGCCGAGCGCGTCGGCGAACGTCTGCTGGACCTGCTCGGCCGTCACCGGTCCGCCGTCCACCAGCTGGCCCTGCTCCTGAAGGCGCGTCGTCGCATAAGGCGCGCCGAGCGTGCGCTCGTGCCCGGCATGGGTGACCGTGAGGGCGCCGACCTTGCCGTCCGTCGCGGGCAGGAGCACGACCATCTCGTCGCGCGGTTTCGTCACCACGTTCGGCATGGCCGCGCACCCCGCCGTTACCATCAGCAGCACCACGAGCGCGCCGCGCATGGGAGCTAGGGCGCGACCGGAGCGACCCGCACGACGAATTCCGTGCCGCGCACTCCGAGGATCGTCGACGGTGTGCGGACCTTCATCGCGTCCGGCGACTGCTTGGCGATCTTCCCCGAGACGGCCGACAGGGTGCCCTGGCGAAGCGAGGTGTCGAAGCGCCCGGCATGCGTCGTCGAGTCGAACGCGAAGCGATCGACGGACAGGACGCTGTCCGGTCCGATCGACAGCAGCGTGTCGTCGTTGAACGTGACGCCGGCCGAGCCATCGCGGCCGGTGACGATGACGTCGCCTTGCTCCAGCCTCAGCCCCACCGTGGCCGGCAGCCTGGCGCCGCCGCGCTCGATGACGACACTACCCTTGGCCACCTTCACGCGCCCCACGTCGTCGGCAGCCCCGGCGGCGAGCGGCATGCAGAGGGTCAAGGCCAAGACCACCGTGAGTCCCCAGCGCATGGACCATCCTCCCTGCGGCATATACTAAGCCGAGTGAGGACCAAACTGACGCGCAGGTTTCGGGCGCGCCTCGACGAGGCCCCGAGCGTCTCCACCTTCGTCGAGTCCTCCATCGCCGGGATGCCGTCGAGGCTGATCCGGCGCGTGCAGCTGGTCGTGGAGGAGCTCTTCGTCAATACCGTGACGCACGGCCATGGCGGCGACTGCGACGCGCCCGTCGACGTCAGCGTGAGCGTCGATGACGACCACGTCACCGTGGTGTACGAGGATACCGCCCCGGCGTTCGACCCGTTTGCCGGCGTGGAGTCGCCCGATGCGGCGGCGCCGCTCGAGGCGCGGAGCGTCGGCCACCTCGGCCTGTTCCTGATCAGCCAGCTCGCCGAGCGCCGTGCGTACGCGCGCACCGGCCACCGCAACTGCGTGACGGTCGAGCTGCCCGTCCGCTGAGCTCACGGCGTTCGCTGTTCAGGACGACGACGGAATATCTTCGAGCCGGGTATAGACGGGCAGCCCGCGCTCGCGCGCGACCCGCACGTCTTCGTCCGCGCCCTTCGATGCGCCCTCGAGGCGTAACACGGCATCGCAGCGCTGGATGAGGCGATGCGCGATGGGATACGCAATCTCCTCGTAGGCCGCGTCACCAGGGCGGACCGAGCCGGCCATCCGCAGCAGCGGCAGCGCCAGCCATTCACCGATGACCGGAATGTGACCAGCCCGGAACAGCGGGAGCGTCACCTCCTCCAGGCGTCTGAGGTTTTGCTGCATCAGCGCCGGATCGTCTCCCGTTCCCGTGCGGTAGGGACCCGCGACCAAGATCATCATGAGCCGTCCTCCGGTTGACTAGAATGAGCGCGGTCGTTCGGAGGCGGCCTCGTCCGCGTCAGGCGCCCGAATCGACGGAGGCGATGGTAACGTGCAAAAACGTGCAGAGTCAAGAAAAGTCGTGCATAACCAGGATATGCTCGCGACCACGCGCAAGGACTTCGTCTTGAGCCGCCTCAAGGCGACGGGGCAGATCGTCGCAAAATCGCTGAGCCGGGAGCTCGGCGTGTCGGAAGACACGATCCGACGGGATTTGCGCGAGCTCGCCGGCGCCGGTCTCCTCCAGCGAGTCCACGGCGGCGCGCTGCCATCCTCGCCTGCGATGGCCAACTTCGCGGGGCGACAGCAGCTTGCCGCGGCCGGGAAAATCGCGGTGGGCCGGGCGGCGGCCCGGATGATCCGCCCGGGGCAGGTCGTGATCCTCGATGGCGGCACGACGACGCTCGAGCTCGTCAAGCACTTGCCGGCCGACCTGCAGGCCACGATCGTGACCCATAGCCCGACCATCGCGGTCGCACTGGTCGACCACCCCGGGATCGAAGTCATCATGATCGGCGGCCGTCTCTTCAAGCACTCGGTGGTGGCGGTGGGCGCTGCCGCGGTCGAGGCGATCGGGCGGATTCGGGCTGATATCTATTTCATGGGCGTGACCGGAATTCACCCCGACGCGGGACTCAGCACCGGCGACCTGGAGGAATCTCACATCAAGCGGGCACTCAGTGAGCGCGCGGCCGAGACACACGTCCTGATCACGGCCGAGAAGGTCAACGCCGCCTCGCCGTATGTCATCGCGCCGGTCACGGCCATCGAGGGGATGATCATCGAAGCGGCCGTCCCGCGGAACATCGTGAAGACGTACGAGCGACTCGGCTTGTCCGTGGTTCGCGCGTAGCGTTTACGGCGAGTTCGACCCCGGTCCCAGGTCCGGATGGGCCAGCCGATACTCCATGGCGGCCTGCGCGGCCTCGTACGCAGCCCACTCCGCGTCGGTCAGGTACTCGCGCGGGCTGTGGCCGAACACCGACCCGTGCGCGAGCGCGAAGCGCTTGCGCGCGGCCACGATGAGCTCCTGCACGTCGGTGTCGCCGGCCTGCGCCTCGCGGATGCGCTGGACCTGCGCGCGCAGCGCGCCCGACAGCGCGTCGTCGAGCGCCGCCGTCTCGCCACCGTCACCGACGCCCCGCCACTGCAGTCGCATGCGCTCGAGGGGCCCCGTGACCATGTCCCGGAAGGCCGTCTCGTCATCCAGGTCGAACACGTCCCCGCCGACCGGGGCGCCGACCACGGTGCCGATGTCATGGCGGAAGTTCGCCGTGTTCGCGAACTGCAGCGCCTGCCACAGATCCCCGTCGCTACCCGCCGCGGCGAGCGCCGGAAGCAAGAGCGCCGTCATCACCCGCATGGCGCCGATCATCTGACGCCCTAGACGGTCGTGGGCTGGAGACCGCCCTGCAGCTCCCCGGCCGGCGTCCCGTGCTGCCACGGCAGCGGGACATCGTAGTGTCGCAGCAGGCAGTCGTCCGGCAGGCAGCGGATCGGTGTGAAGTCGCGATGCGCGATGTAGCCCGGCCGCTTGAAGCGGCGGATGTGGTTGGAGACCGCGCACAGCGACAGATAGACGCTCACACGGTTCCACGGCGACAGGTTCGACGTCGAGGCATGCACCAGGCAGCCATGGAACAGGATCATGGAACCCGCCGGGCCCTTGGGCGCGACGATACCGCCCCGCTCCACAAGCCGCCGGATCGTCTCGTGATTGATCGTCCACAGGGGATAGCTCGTCGTGGTGACGTCGTGCTCGGCGTCCAGCACCCCGAGCTTGTGGCTGCCCGGGATGAACATGAGCGGGCCGTTGAACTCGTTGACCTCGTCGAGAAAGATCGCGATGTTCATCGCGCGCGCTTCGGGCATCTCGTCGTCGGCGCGCCAGGTGCCGTAGTCCTGATGCCACTGCCAGACGTCGCCGTCGAACGCCTGCTTGCCGTTGATCTTGAACTGGTGCATGTACACGTCTTCGCCGAAGAGCTGCGTGATCGGCTCCACCATGCGGGGATGGCGCGCGAGCTTGGCGAAGGGGTAGCTGTACAGGTGCGCGGCGAAATTCGTCCGCACGACGTCGCCGGTCTTCTCGCGCACGTTCTCCGGCCGGCGCTGCGCGTAGAGCGCCGGGACCTCGTCCGTGAGGACCTTGATCTCCTCCGGCCGGAACAGGCCCGGAAAGAAGAGGTAGCCGTCGCGATCGAACTGTTGCGCCTGCTCCTGACTGAGCCTCATCGGCATCCCTCCTGGACGACCCGCCTCCCGCCCCGCCCCTGCGCGCCCCGCGCCGCTAGTATAGAGTCGTCTCCATGAGGAGCAACATGTCGACCGGCACCGTTCGGCTTCACCGCGTGCTCCGGGCCACCCCGGAGCGGATCTATCGGGCGTTTCTCGATCCCGACGCCATGGCCAAATGGCTTCCGCCCCACGGCTTCACCGGCAAGGTGCACCATCTCGATGCGAAGGTCGGCGGCACCTACAGGATGTCGTTCACGAACTTCACCACCGGCGCCAGCCACTCCTTCGGCGGCACCTATCTCGAGCTCGTGCCGCATGAGCGCATTCGCCACACCGACAAGTTCGACGACCCGAGCCTGCCCGGCGAGATGCAGACGACGATCTCGCTCGCCAAAGTGTCCGTCGGCACCGAGGTGACGATCGTCCAGGAAGGGATCCCGGCGGCCATACCGCCGGAAGCGTGCTATCTCGGCTGGCAGGAATCGCTCACCCTGCTGACCCAGCTCACCGAGGCGGAGATTCCATAGGGCCCTGCACGCAGGCCGACTCCGCGACGACGACGTCGGGGCGGGCCGGGCCATGACGGCGGCGCCGCCAGAGACGATAGACGATCAACGTCGCCAGGGCCGCGGGGCCGAGCAGCACGAGCAGGCGCGCACCGCGGTGACGACCGATGAAATCGGCGGCACGCTCCCCGACGAGATACCCGATCGTCGCCCAGATCGCGGTGTAGATCACCGTGCCGACCAGATCGAACGTGATGAACTTCCAGTACCGGATGTGGCCACACCCCGAGAGTGCGGAGGCGAATAGCCGCACGCTCGCGGAGAACCGGCTGAACAACACTGCGTGCGCGCCGAAGCGCCGGAAGTATCCGACCGTCTTCTCGACGCAGGCGGACGAGCCGAGCGTGATCCAGCAGTAGAAGCTCAAGATGCGGGGGCCGGTTAGGGCGCCGGCGAGATACGGCACGTGGTCGCCGATCAGGGACCCCGCGGTGCCCACGGCAACGAGCGCGGCGACTTCTCGTGCACTGACCGCGAAGGTCCCTGCGACCAGCAGCAGGATCCGGCTCGGAAACGGCACGCCCGCCGCCTCGACGAGGAAGGCGGCGAAGACCACGACGAGCACATGGCGCAGCAGGAAGTCGAGGTGCGACTGGACGAAGTCCACACCCCGATTATCACGCCATTTCTCACCCGCCCCGTCTCATGCCGACGGCGCCGGCGCGCTCCACCCGCCGCCGAGGGCCTTGTAGAGGCTGAGCAGCGTGGACGGCAGCCCTGGATCGATCGTCGGGACCTCCAGGTCGTCGATGCCCGTGGCCTTCACGTCGAAGCCTTCCGGCGCCGGCCCACGAGCACGGCGAGCGCCGCCAGCGTCTGGCGCACCGGCTGCTCGGGCTCGAGCTCGGCGCCGACGACTACATCTGCAAGCCCTTCAGCCCCCGGGAGGTCGTCGCCAGGGTGAAGGCGATCCTGCGCCGCGTGAAGCGGGGCGGCGGCCGCCCGAGACCGGGCTCCGGCTGGACGGCGAGGGCCATCGCGCCACGATCGGCGGGCGGGATCTGGGCTTCACCGCGGTGGAATTCCAGCTCTTCAAGGTGCTGGTCGATCACCCGGGCCGGATCTACACGCGCGAGCAGCTCATGGACGCGATGTACCGTGACGAGCGCGTCGTCGCCGACCGCACCGTCGACAGTCACATCAAGAAGATCCGCCGCAAAATCGCCACCGCCCTGCCCGACCGGGAGATCGTGCACTCGGTGTACGGCCTCGGCTACAAGTACGAATGGTAGGCGCGCGCGGAAGCTATCGCGAGTAGAGCGCGATGCGATTGCCTTCCGAGTCGAGCACGATGGCGCGGTAACCGTCCGGGCCAAGCGAGTGCCTGGGCTGGAGCACGGTGCCGCCGGCAATCGTCGTGGCCGCGATCGCGGCGTCGAGACGCCCTTCCGCATTCAGGTAGAGCAGTGGGCCGCCGTCGGAGGGCCGCGCGTCCATCGTCTGCACGAGGCAGCCGCCGACGCTGGTGTCCGTGTGGGGCAGGACGGCCATCGCCACCCCGCGCCCCGCCTGCTCCTTGCGCAGCAGCACACCGAGCACGGCCGAGTAGAAGCGGATCGCGCGGTCGAGATCGTGCACGGGGATGTCGAACCAGACCACCTGATGGCGCGGCGCCGTCGCAGCCGTAAGGGGCGCCTCGGCGGCGGCGTCCGGGAAGTCGTATCGCGGTGGATCGGAAGCGGACGGCACGACGACAGGCTCGACACTCACGCTGGCGAACGGTAGCGGCGCGACAGGGGCCTCGGACATGGCGACCGCGCGCACCGGGGCACTCGGTCCCCAGACGTGATAGCCC